>JAJRQE010000109.1 GCA_024280415.1 Spirochaetota bacterium
CCGAACACTGTATATCGTATCTCTCTCCCTTTGGAAATAAATTATGGAAACACAAAGAAGGCGATGTTGTTGCATTTGAAATAAACGAAAGGGATTATAAATACAGAGTTGAAAAAATTACAGCAGAAGTTTTTTAGTCATAAAAATAAAAGGGATCTAGCTATTCTGTATATGTTCGGGGAGGAGAAAATTGAAAAAATATATTTTTGCAGTTATTACACTGCTTATATTTATAAATTCTACTTTTGCCGAAAAAATTGATAATATTATACTTTTAGATACTTCAATGAGTATGTTCCCATATTATTCTGGAACTATAGAATATCTGATTGAAGATATTGTCGAAAAACAGTTAGAACCAGGGGATAGTTTCCATCTTCTTAGTTTTAATGATTTTCCAGAGTATGAGATTTCACGTACAATAAAATCAGAATCAGAACTTCAGGATATACTTAACCGTATTTTGCTTCTGCAGCCTGTAGGGCAATATACGGATCTAATTTCAGCATTTTCTTATTTGTATGAATATGTTGATAACCTTCCAGCAAATAGTATTAAAAGACTAATTATTTTAACTGATGGTATTCATGACCCACCTCCACAGAGCATCTACCCTCTTTCTGATAATAATAAAGAAGATATTATTAAAATATCTGAAAATATGCGACGTCAGGGATGGAAAGTTTCCTTAATCCAATTTCCTCTTCAGAATTACAACAGTAATGCAACTACTGTTACAGAAAATAAAGATAATAACTTTGTCAGTTCTCAAAATGACACTATATCTTCAGGATCTTCAGGAAAAAATCTTTTTCCTGAAATAGCAGCTACCCTTGATGAAAAAATTGTTCTCTACGAAGAGGGGAACAACGATCTGAACCATGAAATTACGGGTGCTCCTGAAATTGTTTATCCGAAGCCTCTGGGGACAGTTGGTAGTTCTTTTGAAGCAGTTTTTAAGTTTATAAATCATTCTGAGAAACCTGTATTGTTAAAACTTGTTTCAATTCTATTAAACAATGATAATATTCTAAACACAGAAATTACTGTAATGATAGATCCTGACAATAATATTAGTAAGGGGATTCCATTACAGCTGCCTGAAAACTTTAAAAACGGTTTTTATAATTCAGAGATTGAACTGATTTTTAAAGATTCCTTCAGAGCTTATCCCCGAAAAGGTCTGCTTGAATTTAATTTTGATTCTATTAATAAAAATTATTTTTCCGGAATTAACACAAGAATGATCCTCTATACTGCACTGGTTCTGTTTTTTTTAGTAATTATGATTTTTATAATTATTAAAATTGTGGGATCCATGCATTCTGCTTCAGAGAGTTCTTTTTCAACTCCCAGGAAAGATGATCTACAAAGGACTACGTTCATAAAATCAGGATCAAAAAAATCGATCAAAGGTAACATAAGGAAAAAAAATCCTGGTGATATCGTTGTTGAAATGACTGTTTTGAATCAGAACAGACATATTGGTCAGAGGAATATACATATTCTTTCTAATGGATTCCACAGATCTGTCGGGGGCGCAGGATCTGAATATTTTTTAATTTTCATCATCCCTACAGGCAAACGTATTGCAGAATTGATTATGGAAGACGGTATTGTAAAATTTATACCCAAAGCAAAAGAATTTTTTCCTGATCTAAAAAAAGTCTATCTTGAAGATTGTCTTTCTGTCCCTATAAGGGTCATTAATATGGATGGTGTGGAAACATGCATAGAATTTAATGAATGGATATCTCCTGTTGATAAATTAAATAGGGTAATGCATTTGCTGGATTTAAAAGGGAAACCAGATTTTAACTATTAAAGATCATTTGCAACATCGACAGCAAGTTTCCTTATAACCCCTGGAGTTTCTTCTGAAGTCATTTTTTCAACATCGGGTTTGAAAGAAGTAAAGGAATTTAAACTAATTCCTCTTAAAGCATAAAGTTTAAGATTTATAGTTTTTTCATAAGTGAGCATTCGATTGTAAAGACTTTTTAATTCACTTCCCTTGGTTGTAGAAAGAATTTTGCAAGTATAATCCAGAATTATTGATTTGTCTTTATCCCATTCCTCGTCAAAAATTGATTCTATTGATTTTATAGATTTTGAAAGATCTTTTTCAGCAAGTATTTCTATGGCGATAGATCTAAGCTGTAGATTACTTTTTTTATCTATATATATATCCCTTAGAAAATTAAAAGATTCAGCTGTACCTATATTTCCTAATGCTTTTAAGGCAGAAGCTCTGACATTTCGAATATCAGGATCATTTTCTCCTTTATATATTAGTATGGGCACGGCTTCTTTGAGTTTAAGCTCTCCAAGGCTTTCAGCTGAATTAACCCTAACCCTCCATGAAGAATCCTTTAACCCCTGAATTAATAAGTTGGATACTTTTTCCGGAGAATAGTTTTTTAAAGCTGTTATAGTATAATTTCGTAAAAAAGGATCTTTGTCAGAAAATAAGGATTTTAAAATCTCCAGACTTTCATCTGCACCCATATCCCCAAGAGCAACAACAGCTTTCCATCTAAGAGATTTATTATCTGTATAGATATCTGTAGCAATATCGGTTAATATTTTAAGTGCATCTACAGCTTTAAGTTCTCCAAGGGTCTCAATCAAAGCAGGTTTACGTATATCATCAAAAAGAGAATCTTCGAGATATTCAATCAGCTTTTCTGACAGGTTTTCCGATTTTGACTCTGATAATGCTTTAATAGCAGCAATAGATATTAGATTACTTTCATTTTCTATAAGGTTAAGAAAATAATCAGATATTTCACTTGTCTGATATTTTGAAATATATTTAATAAATGCTACTGTTATATTATCAGGAAGGTTAATATTATCTTCAAGATCATTAAAAATATTTTCTACTGCTCTGTCATCGTCTGACAATTCCAAAAGTTTAATTATTTTAACTTTTAACTGACTATTATTTGATACTTTAAGTAATTCCAAAAAATCAGAGTTAAACTCATAGTTTTTTTCAGTTTCAAGAACATCAATAAGATCAATAACCTGACTATCAATTCCAAATTTTATAGTTTGTATTCTTTCCTCTTTTTGAGATGTTGCAGGATCACTCTCCCCATAAAGAGTTAATAAAGGTATAAATAGAATCAATATCATGGTTATAAAAAAATAGTTAGTTTTCATTCCTGTTCCTTCTGTTTTTGATAAAATCAACAATTTCCAGTCCGGTAATCTTATACATAAATAAAGTTATAATTACCCAGACAATGGAGATAAGCAGGACCAGTATAAGGTTATGAAATGTGCCCCCGTTTTTCCAGGTATCATCTATACCCTTTAAAATTATGACAGAAAGTATAGAACTGGGGATCATTGAAAATAAAACTTTCCCAAAAGATTTTAATATTTTCAAACTTTTAATATATTTCAGATTTTTTCGGCTAAACCCAAGTAGTATAAAAAATCCAAGTGTAAATGCAATTGTATTAGCCAAAGCAAGACCGGAAACTCTCAGTCTTGTCTCCTTTAGAATGACAGAAAGAACAATATCAACTATACAGACTATTAAAGCTGTATAGAAGGGAATTTTGAATTTTCTATTTGAATAGAAAAAGCGCTGAAGAAAGTTGAAACTTCCTATACTGAAGAGTCCTAAACTGTATGCTGATAAAACTTTATAAGTCATTACAGTATTTTCGGCAGTAAACATACCTCTTTGAAGTGCAGTTGCGATAATTAATTTACCAAAAAAGAGAAAAATCAGGGTCGAAGGAATAAGTAGAGAAAAAAGGAGGCGAATTCCATAGTTTAAGGTAGTTCTAAGACCATTTATGTCATTTACAAAAGACTGTCGGCTGAGGCGTGGAAACAATACAGTAGTAATCGAAGCCGAAAAAATACCAAAAGGAAGCTGCCAAAAAACCAGAGCATTTACAAGAGCGGAGGTACTTCCCTCCTGCAGGCCTGAAGCAAAATAAAATGCTATTTGCTGATTAATAGTGAATAGGGAAGACGTAGCAACTACAGGAATCCATTGTTTCATAATTTTTTTAAAATATTGGTTATTAAAAGAAAAGTTTAGTTTCAAACTGTAACCAGATTTTAAAAGGAGGGGAAGTTGAAAAATAATCTGGGCTAACCCTCCAATGATAACACCTGCAGCCATAGAATAAACACCCCAGATTTTGTTTAGAAATAGAATGGATCCTATAACAGATAAAGAAAAGAGAATTGGCGTCACTGCAGGAATAAAGAAATGACCAAGACTGTTTAGTAGTCCAATTATTACAGCACTGACAGATATGAATAATAGATAATTTATAAAAAATCTGAATAAAGATATAGAAACTTCAATCTTTTCGGGATCATTAAACTGTGTAAGTATATTAGTAACGAGAGGCCTTGCAAATATTATGCCTAAAAGACTCAGAGGTATAATTACAATTAGCTGAAATGTAACCAGATTTTGAAAAATTCCTTGAGTTATAAGAGAATTGTTTTGTCTGTCAGTTTCAATAGTCTCTGAAAGAACAGGTATAAACGCTGCAGAAAGAGCCCCCTCAGCCATCAATTTTCGGAGGTTGTTGGGAATTGCGAAGGTAAGATTTATTACATCTGCTGTTCCTGAAGCACCAAATACAGAGGATATTATAGCTGTTCTCAGGAATCCCAGAATTCTTGAAAGAAAAGTGGATCCCATAACAACAAAAGTTGATAATGTACTGTTTTTAAGCCCCTTATCACTATTCATTCTATCTCTTTTTTGAAGAATAGTTCTTCAAAAATTCTTTCTTAAACTTTTTAAAAGTTCCATTTTCGATTGATGTTCTTATATCTTTAACAAAGGAGTATAAAAAATGAAGATTATGTTCAGTTGCAAGCATAGGTCCAAGTATTTCATTAGTTTTAAACAAATGCCTCATATATCCCCTTGAATACTGAGTACAAGCTCTGCATATACAGCCATCTTCCAAAGGAGTATCATCCATGGCATGAAAAGCTTTTTTTAGTGCAACAAGACCATTTTTAGTAAATATAGTTCCGTTTCTTGCTATTCTAGTGCCGTATACACAGTCAAATAAATCAATTCCATTTTCAACAGCTTCCAGAATATAATCAGGAGTGCCCACTCCCATCAGATATCCTGGTTTATCTTCGGGTAAGAATTCTGCACTATAGGAAAGGAACTCAACAAATTTATTATAAGATTCTCCTACTGATAATCCTCCAATTGCAACACCCGGTAGTTCCAGTGACATAATTTCCTCGGCACTCTGCTTTCTTAGATCTTTGTAAAAGTTACCCTGAACTATTCCGAAAAGTTTTCCATGATAATTTTCATTAGTCTCAAGCCACCTCTTTTTTGCCCGTCCAGCCCATCTGCTTGTAATATTGAGGGCAGTAAGAGCTTCCCTGTGTGATATTTCAGGAGGTGTACAAACATCAAGACACATCTGTATATCGCTCCCCAGAGCCTCCTGAACCATTACTACATCTTCCGGAGTCAGATTATGATATGATCCGTCAATATGACTTCGAAAGCGTACACCTTCCTCTCTTATTTTACGGAAGGTAGCAAGTGAAAAAATCTGAAATCCACCAGAATCAGTTAAAATATTATGTTTCCAGCTGGAAAAATTATGCAGACTTCCATAATGTTTTATGACTTCCAGACCGGGACGAAGGTATAGATGGTATGTATTGCCTAGTATTAAATTATAGCCAATAGATTCAACAGTTTCATGATGTATAGCTTTTACAGTTCCGTTTGTCCCTACAGGCATAAATGAAGGAGTGAGTACATTCCCATGGGGTAGTTTAAGTATCCCTGTTCTCGCTGAAGTTTCCGTGTCCCTTGTTTTTGTTGAAAAAATCATTAATTCTCCAGTTCTAGGTTCTAGCCTGTTTATACAGTAAAATGCCTGATAATGTAAATATAAAAAAAGCACCCCAGGCCCCAGTTACTGGCTGAATATAACCTTGTTTGGCCAAAAGTATGAGTATCATTTTCAGTACATAGTAGAGAACAGACAGACCAAGACTTGTCAGAAGAGACATTAGAAGGATATTTTTTTTAAACCTTCCGCCCAGAGAGCTGGAAATAAAAATAACAATAAATGGGGTCAGTGCAAAGGAATAACGCTCATAATAATCCACAAGTGCATCTTTGTATCCCTGAAGTCCTGTTTTTTTAATAGAAAGAATCCATTCTTTTGCAGCTCCCCTGGTAAGTTCATTAATATCCTTTACCAGTTTACGAAATGTAGATGGAGGTTCATTAATTTTTGGCATGGTTAGAGTTGGAAAGTATTTTTCGGTAATTTCCAGATTTTCTTCCATTGTAAAGCTTCTTGTTCTATTCATAACCCATAGACCATCTTTAAACTCAGCCCATTCCGAATCGATCCTCTGATAAAATAAACCGTTATCGTTAAGAATTATCAGTATCAGGCCGGAAAGTGTCTGTGAATTATCATTAAAATAATCTGCATGATAAATAATATTGTTGTCCCCACCTACCACGGTAATATTAGTATTACTAAAAGAAGGAGAATAACCAAGAAGGATATTTGAAAGATCATTTTTCGCTTTATAACTCTCAATAACCACTATTTCATTAAAGAAAAAACTTCCAAAACTAAAAAGCATACCAGTTAGAATTAAAGGAAGCGTAAACTTTACTAAAGAAATACCCGAACCGAATATTGCAATCAGTTCATTGTTACTGTAATAAGATCCCAGTGTATATGATACGCTGAATAAAAGAGAAGGAGATACAGCGTAAATAATACATTTGGGAAGATACAGATAAGCTACCTTTATAATTAAAAAAATCGAAGCGTCATTGTTGAGATATCTCCATAGATTTGCAAATAAATCCACCAGTTCCAATAAAAATACGAAAAAAATAATAGAGACTATAAAAGTTTGTAAAAATGATATCAGAAGCATTTTATTTAATACTTTCATCTTTTAAATCTCACCATCATAAATAGAACACCAAAAGTAAAAATGACAAAATTAGGAAACCACATCGATATAAGGGGAGAAAAATTCATTCTTATTCCCAATGTCTGACCAGCGAAGAGAAGACTCCAGTAAAATATCGAAATAAAGAGGCCAATACCAAAACCCAGAGACTTACTGTTTTTTTTTGAATTTATCGAAATAGGAAAAGAAAAAAGTAAAAAAATCAGACAGGCAATAGAAACAGAAAACTTTTTATGCCATTCTATTTTATATATTTGAAGATTACGGTCTAAAAATTCTTTTATTTCTTTATTATATATTTTCTGGTAAAGTGAATCGAGTTTAATATAATTTAGAGAATCCGAATAGTATTCGGAGGACAACTCTGATGTTAGACTGTCTATTTCACGTTTATTCTGTAAAATTAAAATATCTCTTTTTTTCTCTTTAATCTTTATCCCTCGATATATATCCAGTGAGCTCATCTCCCTTGGTGTAAGATTTCTAATTGAAAAAGAAATATTTTTCAATAAAATATTATAGATCATCCTTGAGGAAGTAAAATAATTAAAATCTCCCTGCTGTTTTAAAACAGATGTAAGACTAAAAACATTTGAAAGTTTAAGTGAGGTAACTCCCGGATTATAGAGATCTCCTATTAGTCTAGCCCTCTGTGCACTGATAATTCTGTTGTTTTTATCCTCAGTTTTATCAATAATAATAAGATTATTAATACCCGTATCATCTACTTTTCCTGTAATAATTATGGAATCCTGAAACTGTTTTACTGAGTATGATTCCAGTTCAAGTTCCGGAGAAGAATAAAGTATTTCTCTGTATAATTTTCCAAATTTTATAGTACTGACAGGGAGAAAGTAATCACTTACCATAAAAGAAAAAAGTGAAAGAATTATACCCATAACTGAAATAGGAATAAATAACCGCTTAAAGGAAATTCCAAGAGACTGAAGTGCCAATATTTCTTTGTCTGCAGAGAGTCTTCCTACCGACATTAAGCCACCCACAAGTGAGGAGAATGGTAATGAAAACGAAATTATAGCCGGAAGAGAGTACAAAACAATGAGAGCAACATGTTTCAAGGATACATTTTTGGAAAGTATATCTTCTGCCATAAGAAGAAGCTGATTTACAAAAAAGATGAAAAAGAAAAACAGAAAAGCGACTGCAAAGGAAAGGATGAATTCTATAATTATATATTTATAGATAGTAATATAAGAAGACCTATATAGTTTAGATCCCTGTTGAACCAAATCCGTTAACTCCCCTGTCGGAATTTGAAAGCTCTTTCAGTTGTAAAAATTCTGCTCTTATCACAGGAGCAAACACAATCTGTGCTATTCTGTCACCATTTTTTACAGTAAAATTATTTATTCCATGATTAATAAGAATTATCTTAATTTCACCTCTGTAATCAGAATCAATTGTTCCCGGTGTGTTGAGAACAGTAATTGAATTTTTTAAAGCCAGCCCTGATCTTGGACGGATCTGTGCTTCGTATCCGACTGGAATTTGCAGTTTCATCCCCGTAGGTATTAAAACTGACTGACCAGGAAGAATATTTACATCATTATCTATGAATGCCTTTACATCTGCACCTGAAGAAAATGCAGAACCGTAAACCGGTTCTGCATTGGATTCGAAATTACCATAAATAACTATTTTCTGCATTGGTGATTATTTAGTGTCATTTTTTTGTTGGGATTCAAGAGCATCAACATAGCTTAGGTTTAACCGGCCCATTCTATCAATTTCAAGAAGTTTTACAGATATTTCCTGATCAATATTCAGAACATCTGTTACTTTATTGACTCTGTCCCTTGAAAGTTTCGATATATGACAAAGACCCTCTTTTCCAGGAAGAATTTCAATAAAAGCACCAAAATCAAGAATTTTCTTGACTGTTCCACTATAAATACGCCCCACCTCGGGTTCTTCAATCAGACCTTTAACCATGGCCTCGGCCATGTCTGTTCCGTCCTGTGTTTTTCCATAGATAGCAACTTTACCATCATTATCAATTTTTATTTCAGCACCGCTTTTTTCTGCGATTGCCTTGATATTTTTGCCCCCGGGACCTATTACGAGTCCAATTTTTTCAGTATCGATGGAGAAAGATATAATTTTAGGTGCAAATTTAGAAAGAGATTCAGCTGGAGATTTAATTGTTTCATTCATTATATTCAGGATATGGAGTCTTCCCTTTTTCGCCTGCAGCAATGCCTTTTCCATAAGTTCAGCACTCACACCTGAAATCTTTATATCCATCTGGAATGCTGTTATTCCATCTTCAGTACCTGTGACTTTAAAATCCATGTCACCAAGATGATCCTCTTCTCCAAGAATATCACTCAAAACAACAGCATTGGATTCATCACTTATAAGACCCATAGCAATTCCCGCAACAGGTTTTTTAATTGGAACTCCGGCATTAAGCAGTGAGAGGGTTCCTCCGCAGACAGTTGCCATTGAGGACGATCCGTTTGATTCAAGAATTTCAGAGACTATTCGTATTGTATAGGGGAATTTACTCTTTTCAGGAAGTATTGCTTCAATTGCTCTGTATGCAAGATGACCATGTCCTATTTCTCTTCTTCCCGTACCCATTCTGCCGGTTTCTCCAACCGAAAAAGGAGGAAAGTTGTAGTGAAGCATAAAGTTATTAAAGGACTTTTCACCATCAATATTATCTACCATCTGCTCATCGTAAACTGTTCCGAGTGTTGTTACGGCAAGACTCTGAGTTTCACCCCTTGTAAAAAGTGCACTTCCATGGGTTCTGGGGAGTACATCAATTTCACAGGAAATGGGTCGAATCTCTTCAACTCCTCTTCCGTCAGTTCTGATGCCCTTTTCCAGGATAGATTTACGAACAATCTCATATTCCATACTCTCAAAAAGTGCATAAAATAATTTTTCGTCCTCTTCCGGTATAGAATCCCTGAATTTCTCAAGGGTTTCCGTTTTAACCTCTTTAATTGCATCATAACGGTTAAACTTACCTAATACAAAGCAGGCTTTCTCCATTTTCTCATAAGCATAGCTGCGTATTTCGTCTGACTTATCCAATTTCAGATCAGATATTACTATTGGCAGTTTCTCTTTTCCAACTGCTTTTGCCAGTTCAATTTGAGCATCACATATATCTGAAATAATTTCTTCTGCCATATGAATTGCAGAAAGCATTGTTTCCTCACTGACTTCGCTGGCACCACCCTCAACCATGGTTATGCCGTCTTTTGTTCCTGATACAATAATTTCCAGAGTACTTTTATCTATCTGTTCAAAAGTAGGATTTATAACCAGTTCACCGTCCACCTGCGCAATACGTACAGCGCCTACAGGGCCGTCAAAGGGAATATCAGATATAACTACAGAAGCAGAAGCTGCAACCATTGCTATCATATCCGGAGGATTTATCTGATCAGAGGATACTACAGTTGGTACAATTTGTATCTCTCTGCCAAAGGCCTTGTCGAACAGAGGTCGCATAGGCCGGTCGATTAGTCTACAGACAAGTATCTCCTTATCTTTAGGCCTGCCTTCTCTTTTTAGAAATCCTCCTGGTATTTTACCAGCTGCATAAAATTTTTCATTATATTCTACCTGAAGTGGAACATAGTCCAGCCCTGTAATATTTGAACTGCCACAGCAGGCAGTAGCAAGGACCGCACTGCCCTCATATCTTGCATAAACAGCACCATTAGCCTGTTTAGCCATTCGACCTGTTTCGATAATCAAATCGCCTTTACCGATCTTTATTTTAACTTGTTGTATCATTGTATTTTCCTATTTTTCCTATTTTCGTAAATTCAGCTTTTTCAAAATTGCTCTGTAGCCTTCCAGATTGGTCTTTTTCAGATATTTAAGGAGCCGTCTTCTATGTCCAACCAATTTTAAAAGACCTCTTCGTCCTGCATGGTCTTTCTTATGAATTTTAAAGTGTTCTGTTAACTCGAGAATCCTTGTTGTAAGCAGTGCTATCTGTACTTCTGTGGAACCAGTATCTTTGGCACTTGATCCAAATTCTTTAACAATCTCAATTTTCTGATCCTTTTTTAAGGGCATAATGAACCTTCCTTATTTGTCTGTAAATTTTATAAAGTTTAAATGTCCGGTTTCCTTAACCGGTACTATAATTTCTGTACTATCAAGAATAGCTTTACTTTTAATTGTATATTCTGATGTACCTGTAAGCACTGAGTACTGTCCTTGTGGCGGAAGGACCTGTTTTATGTGCTCTTTGTTTATAATAATGGTCTGTTCTCTGGATATCTGAGGGATATCGGCGATATCAAGGGAATAAACTCTTTTTAACATATTGCGGGCTTTTAACAGATTTCCAGATTCAACAGCTTCCCGTATTCTGGTACTGCTTATCAACTCATCATTTAAACTGGTCATACTACCTATCTTAACAACTGCCTTTTCCTCTTTAAATATTTTTAAAGCATCCTCAGAGGTAGTCATCCCCTTATATCCGCATCTAAAATTATTACCGAGAATTAAATATGAAAGATCACAACTATTCTTAATTAAATAGAGAAAATCTTTACCTGATATATTACTAAAATTACCGGAAAAGTCAATTAGTATAACTGTATCAATTCCAAGGGAGGAAAATATTGAAAGCTTTTGTGAAAGTGTGGAGATATCTCCCGGATAACTGTTCCTTCCAAATATTTTCTTGGGATTTGTCGTAAATGTTATTACCAGAGAGTTAGTACTATTTCTATCTATAATCCTGGATAGAAGATCTCTGTGACCTTCATGAACACCATCGAATACACCAATAGATGCAGCTATCGGACCGATTTCGTTGAGGGCTCCTTCAATAAAATCCTCCCAGGAAATAACATTCATTAAGAACTATCTCCTACAAATCTGTATGAAAATTTATTGTCATTTTTTTCCAGTAATGCCAGAAACTTACTATCTTCAGAGAAAACAGCTGTGTATCTATGGTTGAATGGGAATGTATGGGTTTGCCATTTATCTATGGGTATTCCCAGTAAAATTTTTCTTTCAATAAGTTTATCCACTATAGTAGTATCAATATCTGGTATTTTTGAAAAAAGGTATTTCCCGGACACCATATTAGAGTCAGGATTGAAACTTTCAGGATCAACAGCATCTCCAAGTTTCCAGGCTCCCACTTTAGTCCTGCTAAGAGAGCTTACATATGCTCTGGATGAACATGCAACTCCTAAATCCCTTGCGAGTGAGCGTATATAAGTTCCTTTTGAACATTTTACATTTACTTTAAGGTAAGGAGAAGTCCAGTCAATAATGGTAAAATGATCAATTTTTACTTTTCGTGGAGGAATATCAGGTTTTAACCCAGCAGCAGCTATTTTATATGCTCTTGTGCCATTAACATGAATAGCGGAGAAATCCGGAGGTGTTTGTAAAATTAAACCAGTATAATCATTAATTCTGGACTCTATCATTTCAAGTGACGGGATGCCGGCTCTGGCAGTGATATCACCCTCAGGATCCAAGGTTGCAGTTTCTTCTCCAAACTTAAAAACAGCAGTATATTCCTTATCAAGATTTGAAAAGAAGGGTGCAAGTCTGGTCATTTTACCAGTAAGTACCAGCATTAATCCCTCGGCAAATTTATCAAGAGTCCCGGTATGACCAACTTTTCCGGAATTAATTGCATGTTTAATGGTACTAAGCACTCTAAAAGAAGTTATTCCTGCTGGTTTATTGAGAAGAATGAGACCGGAATGCGTTTTTATCAAGTATTAAGATCCTCAATTTTCTTTATCATTTCTATTCCATCTTTAATAGAAGAATCAGGATAAAAAGTAAGAATAGGAGTATTCCGGGTTTTTAGTCTCTTAGCCAGATTCATCTGAATAAAACCTCTTGCATGGTTTAATGCCTCTACGGTTTTATTCAGACTTTTATCACTTTCAAATCCTGAAATATATACTTTGGAATATTTTAAATCCCGGGAGGATTCGACATCAGAAACTGAAACAAGATTACTGATCCTGGGATCCTTAATTACTCCAGTAAGAATCATCTTGCCTATTTCCTCCCGAATGAGGGTCTCAACACGCTTTATTCTAAATCCATCGCCCATTTATTTCAATTTTCTCGCTATTTTCTGTATTTCAAAAGCTTCGAAAATATCTCCCTCTTGTATATCCGTATAATTTTCAATACCAATTCCACATTCATAACCTTTTTCTACTTCTTTTGCATCGTCTTTAAAGCGTTTCAGGGAATTGATTTTACCAGTATGGATCTCAATCCCATCTCTAATCAGGTGTACAGTAGAACCTCGGGTTACCTTCCCTTTTGTAACATAACAGCCTGCAATAACACCAATCTTGGGGACTTTAAAAGTGTTACGAACCTCAATGGTTCCAATTACTACCTCTTTAAGTTCCGGTGAAAGCATCCCCTCCATGGCTGATTTAATATCTTCCAAAGCATCGTATATTATAGTATATTTTCTAATTTCAACTTTTTCCTGATCGGCAAGAACCATAGCCTTAGGAGTAGGTCTTACATGAAAGCCAACAAT
The DNA here is from genome assembly GCA_024280415.1 of Spirochaetota bacterium. GTDB lineage: Bacteria > Spirochaetota > Spirochaetia > B11-G9 > B11-G9 > JAJRQE01. The sequence continues at coordinate 13,514 of JAJRQE010000109.1, forward strand.
TATGGCTTTTGATGCAGCTGCTAAATTGACATCATTTTCAATAACAGCACCTGCAGCAGCGTGAATAACATTGAGTTTTATCTCATCAGTGGAAAGTTTTTCAAGAGCAGTTTTAAGAGCTTCCACAGAACCGTGAACATCACCTTTTATAATAATTTTCAGTTCCTGAACTTCGCCTTCCTGTATGGAGTCATAAATATTATCAAGAGTAATCTTTTTAACATTTTTAGCTTCTCCCTGTCTTTCAAGTTCCTGTCTCTTTTCCCCAACCATTCTTGCCTGTTTTTCTGATTCAGTCACCTGAAAAGGAGATCCTGCATCGGGTATTCCGCTAAATCCCAGTATTTCCACAGGAGTAGCAGGTGTGGCTTCTTCAATCCTCTCCTCCCTGTCGTTAAACATTGCACGAACTTTACCAGGATAGACACCTGCCACAAAAGAATCTCCAACTTTAAGAGTTCCTCTCTCGATTATTACTGTGGATACTATTCCTCGTCCATGATCAACTTTTGATTCTACAACTTTTCCTTCTGCTCTGCAGTTATAGTTTACTTTCAACTCAAGTAATTCGGTTTGAAGAAGTATAGATTCAAGGAGATTTTCAATACCCTGCTTTTTTAGAGCAGAAACTTCACAGAAAAGTGTTGAACCACCCCAGTCTTCCGGCATTAGCTCATACTCGGATAACTGCTGTTTTACCCTGTCTACGTTGGAATCAGGAAGATCAACTTTATTAACAGCTACTATAATAGGTACACCAGCTTCTTTTGCATGATGTATAGCCTCTATGGTCTGGGGCATTACTCCGTCATTTGCAGCTACTACAAGAATTACAATATCTGTAATATTTGCTCCTCTGGCACGCATAAGAGTAAAGGCCTCGTGACCTGGTGTATCTAAAAAGACAACATCACCATGAGAAAGTTTAACCTTATATGCTCCGATATGCTGAGTAATCCCTCCATGCTCATCATCGACTACATTTGATTCACGAATAGCATCGAGAAGCTTTGTTTTACCATGATCAACATGTCCCATTACAGTAACAATGGGAGGCCTGTCTTTAAGATCCGATTTATCTTCTTTTGCAGTTTCAATAATAGTTTCATCGTAGAGAGAAACTATATTTACTTTACAATCATATTCTTTGGAAATTACACCTGCAGTTTCTGCATCAATCTGCTGATTAATTGTAACCATCATCCCCATGCTCATGAGCTTACTGATAAGGTCAGAAGCTTTAAGATTCATTTTTTTAGCAAGATCAGAAACGGTAATAAATTCCATAATATCTATGGATTTAGGTACAGGATTAGCCATTATAATGGTTTTCTTTTTAGTCTGATAATTTTTCTGCTGAATTTCCTGTTTTTTATTCTTCTGATATGAAGATTTCTTCTTAGCTTTAAAAAACTTCTTTCCAGTATGCTTCTTATTTAATTCATCAGCCGGAGAAGGAGTCCCCCCCCCTGCACCAGTTCTGTTTGTCTGGGATCCGCGTTGCTGGTAAGGTGGACGTCCTTCCTGAGAGCCCCCTGGTCTGCCGCCACCCTGATAGGGAGGTCTTCCCCCCTGTCTGTCACCCTGGTAAGGAGGTCTGTTTGCACCACCCTGATAGGGAGGTCTTGCACCCTGTCTGTCACCCTGGTAAGGGGGTCTGTTTGCACCACCCTGATAGGGAGGTCTTCCCCCCTGTCTGTCACCCTGGTAAGGAGGTCTGTTTGCACCACCCTGATAGGGAGGTCTTGCACCCTGTCTGTCACCCTGGTAAGGAGGTCTGTTTGCACCACCCTGA
>JAJRQE010000110.1 GCA_024280415.1 Spirochaetota bacterium
AAAAGCAAAGTAATTATAGATTTCAGACAGTATCTGCACACATTTGTCTATATCTCGAACAATCCGGTCAAGGCTGGTATTGTAGGATCTCCGGGAGATTACCCCTTTAATGGTATATTTTATCTTCAGAAAGGGATACCTAATCTACTGGAAAGACCGCCTAACAGGGTTCTTAGAATTTTATGGCGGCTTTTACGATCTCTATGAAATAGGGTTGTAAGTAATCCAGCATAAATTCAAATACACAATGAACAATATGCAGATGTCAATTGCTTTTCTGAACTTATTGCTCCGTCCCCATTTTTTCTTTACACTGTAGCAGAATATAAAAATCAGACTACAGAAAGGTTTCTTGCAAAATTATTTATTTATTTGCACTGAATTCCAGAGGAGAACAAATGGGGAATAAGGACAGCAGGGATTTTATTAAAGCACTTGAAGCGGGAGATAGAAGCTTAATGCAGAATGTCCCAAGGGCAGATGTCCATAATCATGCTTCCCTGGGGGGTGATTTTCACTCGTGGAGAAGTAAAGTGGGACTGGATTTAAAGGAAAGTTCACATTATTTTCCGGATTTTACTGATTTTCAAAATCTCGTGGATACCATTTTCACTTATCCATATAAAAATCCAACAAAGGAGCAGCAGATAGATCGATTTCTCAGTCTTTTTGCATCAACTTATGATCTGGCAATTACAGATGGTGTCACATATATTGAGCCCGGTTATGATGCAGTTTTGCTGGATCTTTTTGATATGGATACTGAATCAATGATTAGGAAGTTAAGTGAGCAGGCAGCACTGTACAAGGACAGAATTTCTATTGCACCGGATATAGGCATGCTCCGGGTAATGGAGATGAAGGATATTGAGAGAACCATATATCCATGTATAGAATCGGGTTTTTTTAAGGCACTGGATATATTTGCAGATGAAAGAATGGGCCCTCCGGAAGACTTTGTTCCGATTTACAGAGCGGCAAAAAAAGAAGGAATGAAGCTCAAAGCACATGCCGGAGAGCTTCTTGATGCAGATTTTGTTCGAAGGAGTGTTGAGGTTCTTGAACTGGATGAAGTTCAGCATGGTATTTCTGCATCTGGTTCAAAAGAGGTGATGCGCTTTCTGGAAGAGAGGAAAATACGGTTAAATATCTGTCCCTCCAGTAATATACAGCTATGCCAGGTTGATTCTTATAAAGCACATCCTATAAGGATATTACTGGATAATGGAATTAAAGTAACGGTAAATACTGATGATGCCATAATATTCGGAAAAAAATCTTCTGATGAATTTTTTTCTCTGTTTGAATCAGGCAACTATAGTGCAGAAGAACTGGATAGAGTTCGCCTGAATGGATTTCCTGATTCCAATTAAAAGATATGCCCGAATTGCAAAGAATTACAGAAATAGATAATCCGTTTAATAATGCCCCTGTTTACTATGTGGAGCAGACAGGATCAACTATGCATCTTTCCGAAAAAGCCGTAGGGATTATCCCAGGGACAGTTTTTTCTGCAGGTATGCAAACTGCAGGCAGGGGGAGACTGCAGGGACGGGTATGGGAAGGGGAAAAAAATAATAATCTCCTTTTTACGCTTGTATTATCAGGAGAAGAGGTGAATGGGAAGGCCTTGCCCATAAGAGTTGGACTTGGAATTGCTCTATATCTTGAAAAATATCATCAGCTTTCTGCTGCAGTCAAATGGCCCAATGATATTTATATAAACGGCAGGAAAGTTGCGGGTATAATAATCGAATCCCGGAAAAAACTGTATAATATCGGGATTGGTTTAAATGTAAATCAGATTGGTTTTCCGGAAGCTATTGCGTCTTCTGCTACTTCTTTGGCACTTGAAAAAAATATCAGTTTTAATTTATATACTGAACTTGAGCTTGTCCTTGTAGCGCTTAAGAAAGCACTCACTCTGGATTCATGGCAGAAAGATATTAATACACGACTCTATGGGTTGGATAAGGAAGTAATTCTAAACACAGGAGTTCCGGAGAAAGAGAAAAAGGTAAAAGGTTTAATAGAAGGGATCGGAGGGGCAGGACAGCTGTTGTTGAGATCCGAAGGAAGCCTTCTGGAAATATGCAGTGGAGAATTGGTTATTTGATTTATTGCGAGCTCCGTCCCTGATCCCCTCATCTGATCACCTATTTATTGTAAATTTGAAAGGAATTCTGAATAATCTCTGTAAACATTCTTATAGAGCAGGATTGTCGCATGTCCGGATGGATATGTTTGAAAGTTGTTTATATTGTTATCTTCAGCAAAGTTTTGTAAGGATTCAATAGGAATTAATTGATCAAATTCTGCGGCTGCGATCTGAATTCTATCTGCCGGAATATTTAATTTATAATTTTCGGGGCTGATTAAAGAAAAACCCTTCTCTATAAGTTCTTTATCAAATCCTATTTCGCCGTATAGGAACATAACAGGTTCGGGGGTAATAAAACTGTTCCAGTCGATAACAGGAATCATCAGTGCAAGATGGTCAAAAGTTTCCAGAGATTGCAGAAGGAGAGAAAATGCTCCCCCCATGGAGCCACTCCAGAGTCCGATAGACTGGATATCCCTGCTTTCCAAATACCGATAGACCTCCCTTATCTCTTTAACAGAGTTTGTCATTTTTCTTACATTTTCAAGGGGACTGGATGTCAGAAGTCCCTCTCCTGCAGATTTTCCCTTTTCCTGTCTGTCCAGATGGTATGGAGGTATATAGATGACGATATTGTAACCTGCTTCTATCTCCGAAATAAAGATTTTTTTCAGAAATCTGAAAGCAAAATCTGAAACACCGAATCCAGGTACAAATAGTATTACCTTGCTCTCCTCCCATGGTTTTTGCCGGAATACATAGAATATGGAATCTCCTGGAATATCATCTTCAAAGAAGGAACTGGTGAAAATCCATTTTTCATAGTTTATTTTTTTATCTGTTTTAATATGCCATTTTTCAAGGGGTATAATTTGTTCAGGTCTGATATTTCCTGTAACACTGGTAATCCTGTTCAGGTCATAGCTGGATATATATTTCTGAAGTTCCTCAGGATCTCCAGGTGAGAAATTTTCCAGTATTGCGTTTTTATTTCTATTTAGTGAATATTTATCTATGCCAATCTGTACTGATCTGCAGGATAGAAGAAAAAATGCTGATATTACAATTAGAACAAGTTTTTTCAAATTATTCTCCCTTAATATATTATAATAATAGAATAAAGGGCAAAAACAGTTTACCCTGATTTTGTAATTTTTTGGCTATTTTAGATGTTTTCGAATAGACATATTAGGGTTAATTGATTTATTATCCATTTTTCCGGGTATGCATACTGACCCGTTCTTAGTCGAAAATAGCGTTGCTTGCATATGCGAGCAGTGGTCTTGGGAACGGTCAGCACAAAAACAGGTCGAATTTAGATACATGCACAGATCCCTTCTTGTTAACGGCTTATAAAATATGTATTATCCTGTAAATAGATGGAGGCGATATTGTGAAAAACCCTACAAGAGAAGATGCATATAACCTATTAACAGAGTTTACAAAATCTGACAGTTTGATTAAGCATGGATTATCAGTAGAAGGGGTAATGCGTTACTTCGCAAAAAAAAATAATGAAGATATTGAAAAATGGGGAATAATCGGACTCCTTCATGATATGGATTATGAGATGTATCCCGAGGAGCACTGTGTAAAGGTCCGGGAGATTATGGAAGAAAGAGAATGGCCTGAAGAATATATACGAGCTGTACAGAGCCATGGTTATGGACTTTGTGTTGATGTTAAGCCGGAATCACTCCTTGAAAAAACCCTCTATGCTATAGATGAGCTTACTGGGCTTATAACAGCTACAGCTCTTGTGCGACCTTCAAGGAGTGTACTGGATAATAAGGTGAAATCTGTAAAAAAGAAATGGAAGGCAAAGCAGTTTTCTGCCGGAGTTGACCGGACAATAATTGAGAAGGGAGCAGAAGAGCTGGGTGTCGAGCTTACAGATCTTATTACTGATACCATTATGGGTATGAGAGATGTAGCAGATGCTATTGGTTTGAAGGGTTCTGTGGTGGAGGAATAGATCAGGGAATGGGATTTTACAATTACTTTAATTTAGTATAATCAGGAGGTCTGTTTTCCTATCTGTCGTCGTTGAAGATGAATAATGACTGGTTTTCGGGTAGTAAACGGGACTCTTTACTGTTGTATTGATATTTTTGTTAAATTTTTCTATTTTTATGTTGGCAAATACAAAAAGAATTTGTATCTTACATTCTGAAAATTATCAAAAGCATACAAAATTAAATTAACAATTTAAGAGTGAGGAGAATACGATGGCAAAACAGCTTCTTTATAATGAAGATGCAAGAAGAGCACTTCTAACAGGTGTTGAAAAACTTTCCAATGCAGTAAAAGTGACTCTGGGACCAAAGGGAAGGAATGTCCTTCTTGATAAAAAATTTGGTGCACCAACAGTAACAAAAGACGGTGTTTCTGTAGCTAAAGAGATCGAACTGGATGATCCCTATGAAAACATGGGAGCTCAGCTATTAAAAGAGGTAGCAACTAAAACTAATGATGTTGCAGGGGATGGAACCACTACAGCAACTGTCCTTGCATATGCAATTATCAAGGAAGGTTTGAAAAGTGTTGCCGCAGGTATCAATCCTATGGGAATTAAAAGGGGTATTGATAAGGCTGTAACTGATGCTGTTGCAGAAATTAAAAAGGCTTCCAAAGAGATCAAAGACAAGGAAGAAATTTCCCAGGTTGCTTCTATTTCTGCGAATAATGATTCTGAGATTGGTGATGAAATTGCGACTGCAATGGAAAAAGTTGGAAAAGACGGTGTTATAACAGTAGAAGAATCCAAAACTATTGATACAACTACAGATTTTGTTGAGGGTATGCAGTTTGACAGAGGTTACCTCTCTCCTTACTTTGCTACCAACAGAGACACAATGGTCTCAATTATGGAAAATCCCTATATTCTTATTTATGATAAGAAAATTTCAAGCATGAAAGATCTTCTTCCTATTCTTGAGAAGGTTGCTCAGGCAAGTAAACCTATACTAATTATTGCAGAAGATATTGACGGTGAAGCTCTGGCTACTCTCGTAGTAAACTCTCTTCGAGGCACATTGAATGTCGTAGCTGTTAAAGCTCCTGGTTTTGGTGACAGAAGAAAGGCTATGCTTGAGGATATTGCAATTCTTACAGGTGGAGAAGTTATTTCCGAAGAAATCGGTATGAAACTTGAGAATGCTGAAATTTCCCAGCTGGGTAGTGCAAAAACTGTAAAAGTTGAAAAAGAAAATACAACCCTCATCAATGGTGCAGGCAAGGCTTCTGATCTTAAGGAAAGAATTGCTCAGATTAAGACACAGATTGAAGATACTTCCTCAGACTATGATAGGGAAAAACTTCAGGAAAGACTTGCAAAACTTGCAGGTGGTGTTGCTGTTATCAATGTTGGTGCTGCAACTGAAGTTGAACTTAAAGAGAAGAAACATAGGGTAGAGGATGCTCTTTCTGCAACCCGGGCAGCAATTGATGAAGGTGTAATACCTGGAGGAGGACTTACCCTGATTCAGGCGGTTCATGCTCTTGAAAAGGTAAATATGGATGGTCTTACGGAAGAAGAAAAGATCGGTTATAAGATTGTAAGACGCGCTCTTGAAGAACCTATCCGTCAGATTGCCCGTAATGCGGGTCTTGATGGTTCAATTGTTGCTGATAAAGCCAAGAATGAGAAGAAAGGAATTGGTTTTGATGCGGCTGCAATGGAGTGGACAGATATGCTGAAAGCCGGTATTCTTGATCCCGCAAAGGTAACAAGAAGTGCCCTGCAGAATGCTGCTTCCATTGCTGCATTAATTCTGACAACAGAATGTGCGATTACAGATCTTCCTTCTGATGATGCCGGAGCTGCTATGCCTCCAATGGGCGGCGGAATGGGTGGAATGGGAGGAATGGGCGGTATGATGTAAGCCCGTTCTGTAACATTCAGGTTAGAACAGAGTTTTAACCGTTTTAGTTTCAGACAGAGAGGGTTGTTCCGTATGGGACAGCCCTTTTTTTATATATGACAATAGTTAATTGCTGGGGGATAATGTGAAAAGAATTGATTTTATGTTTGCAATCGGATATCAGGGTGTTTCGGCTATTGTTGATAAACATGCTAAAAATCAATACGGCAGGTTATCTTCTTTGGAGCTTGCTGAAAAGGGTTTTTTTAAATCAGCTTTCTGTGCTGCTCTCTACGATGAAAATAATTCAGATCTCAGTTCTATAGTAGGGATCTATAATAATATGAGCGGGGATGCCACTGTTTCTGTAGATTCAATGAAACGCCTGTTGGGGGTTTTTAGTGTTCCGGATGATATTTCCAAGGTAATATATGTCTAGAGGTTTTTGTGCCAGTTGTAAGTACTTTGGACTAGAGAAGAAGTACTTTTAAAGTAGAAAATATGATACAGTGCAAAAAGCTTGTCTAACCTTGACTCATAATTGTTTCCATGCTATTTTTCTTCGACGTATCTAATTTAAATGAGGTAATCAATTTATGGCTAATTTATTCACTAAACTCCCTCTTCTTTTGGGATCACCTGCCAGTGGAACAGCTGGTGGATCAGGATCAATGGTAACTACATTTGTTACTTTTGGTCTTGTTATTCTTATTTTTTATTTTTTAATTATAAGACCACAGAATAAAAAACAAAAAGAGACAAAGAGGATGCTTTCTGCTCTGAAAAAGGGTGATAAGGTGGTTTCTATAGGTGGTATTCATGGAACTGTTGTTGCAGTAAAAGAACAGACAACAGTTGTTAAGGTTGATGATAATATAAAACTTGAATTCTCAAAAAGCGCAATATCTTCAGTAGTGAACGAAGGTTAAGAGTCGTTTAGGAGTATAAAATGAGCAAACGTGCACGATTACTAGTTGTGCTTCTTGTTCTGGTTGCAGGTGGGATTTTCCTTTATCCTACATTTAACTGGTACTATATGGTTCCAGGAGATCAGAAAGAACTTGCAGCCGGTTCAAAAGAGCAAATACAGGCATATGCCCGGGGGAGAGCGTCCAGGGATCTGGTCGAGCTGAAAGCAATTGTTTCCGAAGATCAGGAAGCAGCTGTTCCGGAAAAATACAGCTTTCTTATAGATGAAGCTGAGAAGAATTATAAAATGGAAAAGAGAGATTTTCCGGAAGTGTGGACAATTGCTGCAGTTCTAAACAGTCTTGGAAGTGAAAAAAGTGTTTTTAGTGCACTTGAGAATCATTTTCGGCAATCATTGCTTGATGTTAAAGATTCCAGTGGAAAAATACTTCAGCTGGGTCTTGATCTGTCCGGAGGGATGAGTATTCTTCTTGAAGCGGATATAGATAGCCTTGAACGGCGTCTGGGGCATACTGCCAGTGCGGAAGATCAGAATCAGGCCATTGACAGAGCAATGGAGATCCTGAATAACCGTATCGATAAATTTGGAGTAACGGAGCCCCAGATAAGACGTCAGGGTTCGACTCAGATAGCAATAGAGATACCTGGTGCCGCAGATCCTGAGAGAGTTAATACTTTCTTAATGGGTAAGGGTTCTCTTAATTTTCATATTGTGGATCAGGAAGCCAGCCAGCTCCTTGCTACCTACTTCGAAGAGCATCCTGGAGATGTCTTTGCCGAAGATGGTTCTGTTAAACGTCTGGACTTTCTTGAAGCAGGAAAAGTTGTACGAGGTTATTACACAAAAGATGAATATGGCATAGACCAGCTTCAGAGATATGTTGTTGTCACTGAGGAGATAGGTCTGGATGGATCTCATATTCAGGAAGCAACGGTTGCTAATCATCCTGTTACAGGTAAACCTGTTATTAATTTTACACTGGATCAGGAAGGGGGAGAAATCTTATTTAAGCTTACTTCCGCAAACGATGGTAAAACTCTTGCAGTTCTTCTTGATGATAAAGTTAAGTCCATGGCTGTTATAAATGAGCCTATCAGAGAGAGGGTTCAAATGTCCGGTTTTGACAGGGCAGAGGCTACAAATTTAGCATTGGTTCTTAGAACTGCCGCTATGCCTGTAGATCTTAAAATAAACAATCAGCAGGCAGTAGGTGCTTCTCTTGGGGAGGATTCGATACGTCAGGGTCTTGCAGCCATTTCTCTTGGGTTCCTTCTGGTTATTGTTTTTATGCTTATCTATTATTTAGGTGCAGGACTTATTGCTGATATTGCTCTGATTCTTAACCTTGTCCTTATTATTTCTGTCCTTTCTGCTTTTAATCTGACCCTTACTCTTACGAGTATAGCCGGTATTATTCTTACGGTGGGTATGGCAGTTGATGCAAATGTAATTATTTTCGAGAGAATCAAGGAAGAATACAGACTTGGTAAATCTCCGGAAGCATCGGTTAAAGCAGGATTTAGAAAGGCTTTCTGGACTATTATGGATGCAAATATAACAACTTTTATAGCAGCCCTGGTGCTTTAACAGATGGCTTCAGGACCTATACAGGGGTTTGCAAATACTCTGGCTGTCGGTATTGTCAGCTCTATGTTTACAGCATTGTTTGTTTCGCGACTCATGTTTGATTTTACAACTGAACAGCTGCATTCCAGAAAGCTGAGTTTAGGCTGGAGGATATAATGAACCGAATAATAAAATTCACTAAAATCAGATATATTATGTTCATCGTTTCAATCCTTTTAATTATTGGTGGAATTGCAGGTACTGTTGCGAAGGGAGGGTTTAATCTTGGAATAGATTTCCAGGCTGGCCTTAACCAACGTGTGCAGGTTGCACCTGTGGCTTTTACAGTTTCATACAATGGTACAGGGGATGTGGCTTTGGATATGTCCGGAGCTGGTCTGAGTCTTGAGCTTAGAAATGATGAAGGTGTAAATACCTATACCTACTCTTTTGATGAATACTCCACTTTGGCAGATCTTGTAAAGGAGATGTCAGGTATTAAGGATCTTGTTGTTATTCCTGTTTCTTCCGGATCAGGAAAATCATCAGATCTTACTTCGGGACTGAGTTATCCCCTCGAGATAGGTTCTGAGCCCTCGTATGTTAACATAATAGGAAAAAACTCTGTTTCAATAGAGGATGTACGAAAATCTCTTGCACCTCTGGGGAATCCTCTTGTGCAGGTTGTCGGCAAAGAAGCTCTGAGTGAGTTTATTGTCAGGGTCAGTGATCCTGACGGGACAATGAAGGAGCAGCTTGAGGGTGATATTACAACCTTACTGGAAAAGACATTCGGTACGAATACCGTTGTTATAAAGCAGTCTGATTATGTGGGGCCAAGGTTTTCAAATAATCTTGCAAGTCAGTCTGTGTCTCTTACACTGGTTGCTCTTTTCTTGATTCTTCTCTATATCTGGTTCAGGTTCAAACTTGGATTTGCTATTTCCGCCATCACAGCCCTCGGGCATGATGTTCTTATTATGCTCGGATTTATCGGGGCAACAGGGATGGAGGTTTCAACTACAACTATAGCAGCTGTTTTGACAATAATAGGTTATTCTCTGAATGATACTATTGTAGTATTTGACAGGATCCGTGAAAATCAGGTTCTTCTTAAGGGTGACCGATTTGATAATATTATAAATACAAGTATAACCCAGTCTTTGAGCAGGACAATAATTACCTCTCTTACAACATTGCTTGCTGTAACGGCATTGTATGTTTTCGGGACAGGTTCTATCCAGGATTTTGCTCTTAACCTTATTGTAGGTATTATTGTTGGAACATACTCTTCAATTTTTATTGCATCTCCTGTTCTTCTGAGCTGGAATAATTTTGGTGCAAGAAGGAAGGCAAAGAAAAAAGGGGTAAGTATTTCTCCCCAATCTGTTAAAGATGCAGAGATTGGTATTGAGGATTCTTCTGTAATTAAAGAGGCGGCAATACCGGAAGCAGAAAGAAAGCTTCGGGGGAAACGGAAGAAAAAGAAACAGTAAATTAACATGAACCGACCCGATTGTGGGTCGGTTTTTTTGAAGTTGAAACAGGAACTGAAAATGGACACCTTATTATACCTTCGATCATTTATAAGCAGGGACTCAATTGTTATGTCAGGCCTGGAGAATGAGAGCTTACTGAGAGATGATATTCAGCCCGGAATTGAACCTGAACTGGGTAAATTCCTAGGTCTTCTGGTACGTCTTGTGGATGCAAAAAAGGTTCTTGAGATAGGTAGCGGTGTAGGATACTCAGCTATCTGGCTTGGTGAGGCTGTAAAAACAACCCATGGAAGAGTCCTGACAATAGATAATCATAAAAGAACCCATATCGAAGTAGTCAGAAACATAGAGAAGGCAGGTCTTTCTTCTCTGGTGGAAAAAAAACTAGGTAATGCAGAGGATCTTCTGGAGACCCTTTCCGGAGGCTGGGATATAGTATTCCAGGATGCAGGAAAGTATCTTTATCCGTTGGTGCATGAAAAAATAGTTAAACTTACGAGGGTTGGCGGGTTAATAGTCGCGGATGACACTCTTTTTAAGGTTAATCCCTGTGTCAGGAAGGGGCTCGGAGACTATATGGACAGGTACAACAAAATGGTTTTTGAGGATAAGAGGCTATATTCAACCATTCTCCCTGTTGGTCACGGAATAACAATTTCACTAAAACATGGAGCCTGAATGAATAAAATAAAAAAAGTCATAAGGGCTGATGTGATGGGTTTCTGTATGGGGGTTAAGTCTGTCATGGATAAGGTTGAGACACAGATCAATCTGGATCCGGAAAGGACATTATTTACCTATGGTCCCCTGATTCATAATCCTCAGGTTATTGAGAGGCTTGAGTCCCGGGGGATTGTTCCGATTGAGTCTCCTTCTGATAAATCCGGAGGTACGGTTATTATAAGGGCTCATGGTATTCATCCTGAAGTCAGGAAGGAATTTGTCAGCGCAGGTTACTCTATTGTAGAGGGAACATGTCCCAGAGTTCTTCATTCCCAGAAAATCGTTACTTCTCATAGTCAGGATGGCTGGTATATTGTTTTAGTAGGAGATAAAGGGCACGGCGAGGTAAAATCTATAGCAGGGTGTGCAGAAAAATGTGTGGTTGTTTTATCTGAAGAGGATGCTATGGATCTCGATATACCTGAAAAAACACTGGTTATTGCCCAGACCACTCTTTCCGGGAAAGAATATGGTGCTATTTGTGATATTCTTCAGCATAAAAACCCTGGTATAAAAATAATAAGAAGTATATGTCCGGCAACAAAAGACCGCCAGACTGCTCTTCTGGATTTAACAAGCAGAGTAGATGCTGTTATTGTCGTTGGAGGAAAAAACAGTGCCAATACCAGGCGTCTTTATCTAAGTGCTCTTAACGAGGGTGTTCCCTCCTGGCATGTCGAGGATGAGGATGCTCTTCCTTCTGAAATCTATGAATACACAACAGTTGGTATTAGTGCAGGTGCTTCAACTCCTGACTGGATGATAGAACGGATAGAAGCAAAATTGCTGGGTTAAAAAGCTATTGACAACTAATATGGATTTTCGCATTATCTAACAGGAGGAAACAGATGGCAGATATAAGCATTGAACAAATAAGGCATTCCATGGCTCACATCATGGCAGAAGCTGTAACAGGAATGATACCCGGAACAAAGGTAGCTATTGGTCCTTCGATAGAGAACGGATTTTATTATGATTTTGATTTGCCCAGACCCCTTTTGGAAGAGGATCTTGAAGAAATCAGCAGCAGGATGAAGGATATTATTAAGGGGAATTTTAGTTTCACTAAAACTGTGGTAAGCAGGAAAGAGGCGGAAAATCTTTTTTCTGATGAAAAATATAAGCTGGAACTGTTAAAGGCGATTCCTCTGAATGAGGATGTATCTCTCTATACTCAGGGTAATTTTACTGATTTGTGCAGGGGACCCCATGTGGAGAGCACCTCTCAGCTTAATGCCGGCTCCTTTAAGCTTCTTTCAATTGCCGGTGCATACTGGAGAGGGAAAGAGACTAATCCTATGTTGACCAGAATTTATGGTACAGCATGGAAGAATCCAAAGGAACTCCGTCTCTATCTCAAGCAGAGGGAAGAGATGGAAAAAAGAGATCACAGGAAGCTTGGAAAGGCTCTGGATCTTTATTCCACCCATGAAGAAGCCGGTCCCGGCTTAATTTACTGGCATCCGAAGGGAGCAAGAATCAGGCTGGCAATAGAAGATTACTGGAGGGACGTTCACTATAAGAATGGATATGAACTTCTCTATACTCCTCATGTGGGAAAAGCCTGGCTGTGGGAGACCTCGGGGCATCTGGGATTCTATAATGAGAGTATGTACAGTCCAATGGAAGTTGACGAAAACGACTACTTCATAAAACCCATGAACTGTCCTTTTCATATTATGATCTATAAAACAAATATACGCTCATATCGGGAATTGCCTTTACGATGGGCGGAACTGGGAACTGTCTATAGATATGAAAAATCGGGCGCCCTCCACGGTCTTCTTAGGGTTAGGGGATTTACACAGGATGATGCGCATATTATATGTACTCCCTCTCAGGTAGAGGATGAGATACTTGAGGTGCTAAGGTTCTCATTGGATATGTGGAAATCCTTCGGATTTTCAGATGTTAAGGCCTATCTCTCCACCAGGCCGGAAAAGTGTGTTGGTTCTGAGGAGGCCTGGGCGAGGGCAACCAGCTCTCTGCAAAAGGCAATAGAAGCCGAAGGACTTTCCTATGAGACAGATGAGGGTGGGGGTGCGTTCTATGGACCCAAGATCGACCTGAAAATAAGAGATGCAATTGGCAGGGAATGGCAGATGACAACAGTTCAGTTTGATTTTAACCTTCCTGAACGTTTTGACATGAATTTTGTTGACAGTGACGGGAAAGAGAAACGGCCTTATATGATCCATCGAGCGCTTCTTGGATCTATAGAACGTTTCTTCGGAGTTCTTATTGAACATTATGCAGGGGCGTTTCCTGTTTGGCTTTCTCCTGTACAGGTCCGGATAATACCAGTAGCTGAGGCTTTTAATGAGTATGGGGAAAATCTTCTGAAACAGATCAGGCAAAAAGGTGTCAGAGTGGAAATCGATAAATCTGACAATCGGATGAATGCGAAAATACGTAATGCCCAGAAGGAAAAAATTCCGTATATGCTGATTGTCGGAGAAAAAGAGGCCGAAACATCCACCGTCTCACTGAGATTAAGAACTGGTGAACAGGAGAACGGCCTGGCCGTAGGTAAATTCATTGATGATACACTGCAGAAAATTAATGATAAGGTTCTTATTTGATTGCAAATATTTATTCCTGGATATTCCCGGCAGTTTTCTTTGCTGCTGCCGGGATGTATGAATTTACCCTTGCTCTCTTTAGCTGGGTGAAACATAGGAAGGATAGTTCCAGGCGGGTTGTTTGGTTTTATATTCTGATTTCTGCATCTATCGGGATTCTTACGGTTTCGGCGTTTTTTGTCGATTGGTCCCAGGTTGAATGGAATCTATATCATCTTTACTTCGGTGTTTTTTTTCTTGTCATATTCTATTTTGGGTTTTTGTTTAAATTTATACTGGGTTTTCCTCTGGTTGTTCTCCTGGCTGCTGTTGTTTTGTTATTTAACCTCTATTTTCAGGAATGGAATCCCATTGGGAGAGATAATCCTGTTGCGACTTTCAGGGTTTTATCCAGGAATAATGATGGAGTAAAACTGGAGCTTAAGAGTCCAGGACTTCCCCTCCGGTTTTCCGAAGCGGATAGTTCCTCCCTGGATCTCTCTTTTGAAATTATCAAGGTTAACAAGATGCTTTTTTTGAGTAAGGAATCTTTCTATTCAAGAATTATACCATTATCAGAGAATAGTTCAGAGAATAGTTTACTGGACAGCCTGTTAAGCTGGACTGAGTCGGCTTCCTTTCTTCTCTCCAGGAGAATCTATACTGTTACCATTGGTAAAGAGTCTCTTTTGTATAAATATGCTGTTATTATTGAGCCTGAAGAAAATATATATGTAGTGAAATTTGATGACTTCTTTCAATAGCTCTGTTGATTCTTTGAATGTTAGTGCCGACAGTTAGGGATATGACTATTACTTTTTACAAACATCAGTCAGGTTTTTCCCGATATTATACAATGCATGACAGGCAGGGTAATTTATTTTCGCAGTATACATTTACTTCTGTATGGGGTAGGGTTCTGGAGTCGGGGCGGGAAAAAGTTTATACTTTTAAGTCAAGAGAGGAAATGGATAAAAAGCTCCGTTTTTTGATGAAAAAGAGAATATCAACAGGGTACCGGGTTCTTTACAGTTTTTCCCGGTCCAAAGAATATAAAGAGATATTTGATTCTGCGAAAGAAACCAAAGCTGTATAGATAATTATTCAACCCCATTAAAGGTGTTCTGCAGGATTGTTATTTCGCAGGAACCTCAGTATAGGAGTTTTCTTATGACTTTACCCAACAAAATTACTGTTTTTAGAATTATTTTAGCACCTCTTTTCTTTTTAAGTTATTTTCTGCCTGACTGGACAGGGAGCTATGAAAGTATTTCTGCCCTCCTTATCCTTGCCATTTTTGCAGGTATAGAGATATCCGATTTTCTGGATGGATATATTGCACGGAAATACAATATGGTTTCAGATCTGGGTAAGGTTCTGGATCCTTTTGCGGATGTATTGAGCCGTATAACATATTTCCTCTGTTTTGCTTTTTCAGGACTGATGCCTGTCTGGTTACTGCTGATAATTATCTACAGGGAGCTTGGAATAACATTTCTACGTATGATGATGATGGGAAAGGGGATAGTTGTCGCTGCGTCTGTCTGGGGAAAGCTGAAAGCTGTTACATATGCAGTTTCGGGAGTATTGGGAGTTGTCGTTGTCGGTTTTGGCAGACTGAGACTTCTTGGAGGAGCCGAATCCTCCCTTGTAACGATTCTTGTTGTTATATTTTATCTGGTAGCATTTGCTTCAGTTGTTTCTTTTCTTTTTTATCTCAAGGCTTTTTGGGGATTGGATAAAAAATAGATTTTAAAGTTTCTGGAAATCTATTGACATTACCTGGGGTTTCAAGTACTTTACTCGAGGCTTCAGTTGGGACGTTATTATGTTCCTTCGATCTTAAAAAAACAACAATTACACTGACGTGTAAAGCTTGTTTGTTTTCAGATTTACTAATTGAATGCACATAAAACTTTCTTGTTTATAGCTGTCTGAGTGGTTGACAGAAAACAGGATAATTTGATATAAGTACGGACGCTGTTAACGGGAAGCGTAGAGCAGAGAGTTAACAGGAGTCAAGGTCTTTAAAAGAAGAAACAGGGAAGGGAAGGAAAAAAGAGAGATAGAGGAAGCGG
>JAJRQE010000111.1 GCA_024280415.1 Spirochaetota bacterium
GTTGATGGATACTGTTAAAGTTATTGCAACCATTTTGACTCCACTTGAGCAGGCTTTAAGTAAACTAGAATTTAATATTGCCCTTTCGGAAGAGAAAACTCTGACATTTAGTGAGAAGTTTCGAATATGGATAATGAATTTATCCGGTAAAGAGAATACTGTCAGAATAATAGATATTGATATTTTTGATGAGAGAATTTCTGCAACCAGGACAGTACGCCTGAATCTCAATGAATATATGGAAAGTACCAGAAAAACGATGAGAATAGTTGGTGCTCTGAGTAACAAGGTAAGTGCCACTACCCGAAAGCTGGAATCGGCATCAGAGGAAGCCGTTCTGAATTTTATTAACAAAACGATTGAAGATCTTCATCTCATTATCAATAAACTGGATCCTATAAATACCTATTTCAGAGGTGAAGTTGGAATTTCCCATCGTAATTCTATTAAGGGAATTAGAATAGAGATTACAACAATGAAAAATACTCTGATCAAAGCCAACCAGAAACGACATGAGTATATTTCGAGAATGGAAGAGATTGAACAGATGAAAAAACTTGGCGTCCTTTAACTCTGTTTTTTAATTTTCCACCCTGTATTTTCCTAAAACTCTAATATCTTCTGAATATTTTAATAATCCTTTCACAGCTTCTTCAAATGCAGTGCTGTTTTCAGGAATATCTACAGTAAGGAAGAATGTATACTGCCATGGTTTCCCATGAATTGGTCTGGATTCAAGTTTCTTCATGTTAATACCCTTGTCAGCCAATACTTTAAGGCAGCTGAAAAGTGCTCCTGCTTTATCGGGTGTGGAAAAGGTAAAGGCAGCTCTGTTCGGGTTTTCATATTTTGCTCTGTCAGTCCGGGTAATTATAAAAAACTTTGTATAATTTCTTGGGTTTGTCTCTATGCTTTCTATAAGAATCTCCATCCCATAAACTCTCGCTGCTTCTTCTCCTGCAATTGCCCCATGCTTCGCATTTTTCTGTTCTGCAATATGAGCAACAGCTCCTGCTGTATCATAGAATGGAATTCCCTTCATCCCGGCATGTTTATCTATAAAATCTGCACATTGGGCGAGACCCTGAGGGTGTGAGTATACTTCACTGATCTTATCAATGGATGATCCAGGCAGCCCAATTAAATTATGTACAATTCTGATTTTATGTTCACCTACGACGGAAATATCAGGATAACTTAAGAGGAGGTCAATATTCTCGTTTATGGTTCCCGCAAGAGAGTTTTCAATTGGAATAACTCCGAATGCGGAGTCTCCTTTTAGGATAGACTCAAACACATCTCTAAACTCAGTTTTTGGAGATGCTGTAACTTCATCCCCAAAGTAGCTATGAATTGCTTTTTCACTGTATGCTCCTCTGACACCCTGAAAGGCAATGAATTTTTCTTTGTCTGTAACAGCTGTGTCAGTTGTTCTGACATTTATAGGTCTTGAAGCAGGAATTTTTTCAATCTCCTTTCCTACCACAGGGGAAAGAGCCTGAAGATCCCTCATCAATTTTTCGAATTCTTCCGGATAAAGGGACTGTGGGCCATCTGACATGGCATTATCAGGGTCAGGATGGACTTCCACTACCAGTCCGTCTGCTCCTGCTGCAATAGCTGCAAGAGCCATAGGTGAAACCTTTGCCCTGAGACCTGTAGCATGGGATGGATCAACGATAATAGGAAGATGGCTTAATTGCTGAATAACAGGAATAGCAGAGAGATCAAGTGTATTTCTTGTGTATGTTTCAAATGTTCTGATTCCCCTTTCACAGAGAATAATATTATCGGAACCATGAGCCATGAGGTACTCTGCAGCCATGAGCCATTCTTCAATAGTTGCAGCGAGTCCCCGTTTTAGTACAACCGGCATTCCCTTTGCCCCAACGGCCTTGAGGAGTTCGAAATTCTGCATATTTCTTGCACCGATCTGAAACACATCAACATATTCGCCCATCATATCAACGTGTGCTGTCCCCACAATCTCGGAAACAACGGGAAGGCCGACAGATTCTCCTGCTTCCTTTAGAATTTTAAGTCCTTCTTCGCCCATTCCCTGGAAGGAGTAGGGAGATGTCCTTGGTTTAAATGCTCCCCCCCGGAGCATTACCGCTCCGGATTGCCTTACAGCTTTAGCTGCTTTGAAGATCTGCTCCCTGGACTCCACTGCACAGGGACCTGCTATGACCGCAACCCTGTTGCCGCCGATTTTTACTCTTCCTACATGAACAATTGTATTCTCTTTTTTAAGTTCTCTGGATGCAAGCTTATAGGGTTTTGATATGGGTATTACCCGGCTTACACCGGTTAATACTTCAACTTCTCTGAAATCGATACTAATTTTACCAACAGCACCAAAAATGGTCTCTTCGTCTCCAACTATCTCTCTGACTGCAAAACCTTTATTTTCCAGAAAATTCTGTATGTAGTCCTTATCCCGGGGATTAATATTTTGTTTGAGTATTATTATCATATGGATAAGCTATTAATTAAACCTTGCTGTGTCAAGTACATACCTTATGGTCTTGACCTTAGCTCCTGAATCCACAATGGTTCGTTCCTGTACCATGGAGTCCAGGATAAAGGCATCAATATCCTTCCGGTATTCAATAATTTTCGAGATATAATCCAGAGTCATTTTTGGTGTACCATTTCCGGTAACTCTACCCATCCCTGCATTGTACATTGCAAGCCCGGCAATTTCATTCTCCCCGACATCGATACACTTTCGAAGATATGCCAATCCATACCGTGCATTGATTTCGGGATTAAAAGATTCCTCTTCTGTAAGTGCCGGGAAAGACCTGCTGTTTAACTGGAACAGACCTCTGTCAATGGATGAGCTGTTTTTATTAACTGCCTGGGGATTAAAGGAGCTCTCATTGAAGGCAAGAGAAAACGCCAGGGAAACCGGAATATCATTTTTATCTGCATTGCGAAGTATAATATCGGTAATTCCGGATGATCCGGTCAGTTCATCCAGATAGCCTGTAATATGATCCCTTGTTAATGGGTTTCTGTACAGATAAAGACCAAGATCTTCTGTTTTTGTAAGCTGGACAGGGATGCCCCTGCTTTTTAAAGTTGTTTCGACAGAAAAAGTATTTCCTGTCTCTATATCTCTCTGACCAGCAGATTGTTTTACAATTATATCGTGAGAGTAGATAATAATAATTGGCATTAAAAATACCGTGAGTATTAAATTACGGGTGGAACTTTTTGAAATGAGTCTGTTTATATTCTTATTCATAGAAAAGAGATTTATTCATTATTGGAGAAAAACTTCAAGTGTCCAAAAGGTCAAATAAGATCGATTTCTGGTAATTATATGCAAAAATATTCAGTTATCAGTTATAATCGGGTATGGTTGGAGCAACATTGGGTCTTGGCTGCTGGGTTTTTGGGGAAGATTCCTATTGGGGGCATCAGAATCACAGGGATTCTGTAAAAACACTTCAGGCAGCTCTTCGCGGTGGTATTAAACACTTTGATACTGCAAGGTCATACGGAAATGGAAGGTCGGAACAGATAACAGGACAGCAGCTTAGGAAAGAGAGGGAAAAAGTTGTTATTGCTACAAAATCGACCTGGCTGCCTGCTGACAGTGTAGCGAAATATGTTGATATAAGTCTGGGCAGGCTCTGTACTGATTATATTGATATTTTTTATATTCACTGGCCTAATTCGGGGAAGGACTTCCGTCCTATGTTTGAAGGTTTAGAGAAAATTCGACAGACAGGTAAAATCCGGTATATTGGTGTTAGCAATTTCAGTATCCCGGAGATGGATTTACTGAAATCTTCGGGTCAAATAGACTATTGTCAGGCAGGCTACTCTCTGTTGTGGAGATTCCCTGAAAGAGAAATATTTCCCTATTGCGTTGAGAATGGGATTAAAATTGTTTCCTACAGTTCCCTTGCCCAGGGAATCCTTACAGATCGTTTTAATATTGAACTTAAATTTCCTTCAGGTGACCCAAGGGGAAGACTGGTCTTTTTTCATGAAGATTCATATAGATATATTTCGGAATTTCTTAAAAAATTTAAGTTTTTAGCAGATAAAGAGGGGGTGAAAATTTCACAGCTGGCTCTCTACTGGGCTTTATCAAGACCGGGAGTGTATACCGTTCTCGCAGGAGCCAGAACAAGAGAGCAGCTTGAGGAGAACTTATTATCCACAAAATTAAATATTAATTCCGACTTGCTGAATGAAGTTACAGAGCTTTCAGATAGTATTTGTAATAATATACCCATCCGGAATAATATATTTAACCATGTGACCTGAGGAGAGTAAAGATGCTGGTTCCCAAAGGGTGTAGTCGTGAAATAATAGAAATAAAAAAGTCCCGTTTTATTTCTATAGGAATGTATGTTAGCTCTTCGAAAGAGGCAAAAGAAATTGTTAAAGCAACCCGTAAGGAGTATTCTGATTCCTCTCATGTTGTCCATGCATTTCTCAGGGGATCAACTACCGATATATTTGGGTTCAGTGATGACAGGGAGCCCTCAGGAACAGCAGGGAGACCGGTTCTTGAAGTGTTAAAGGGGAGCGGTATTACAAATATCATTGTTCTTGTTGTCAGGTATTTTGGTGGTACAAAACTTGGTACCGGGGGGCTTGTTAAGGCATATACAGAAGCAGCTCAAAAGGCAGTAGGATCTTTACCTGTTGAGGAGCTTGTTGTTAAAGTTCGTTTTAAACTAACAACAGACTATTCTCTGTATGATCAGATTATTAAAATTCTTAAAATTCATAATGCAGAGCTGGAAGATCCCTTGTTCGATACAGATATACATATTTCCGGGAGTCTTCCTGAAGGGAACTTGAATACTGCAAGCCGTGAAGTGCTGGATCTTTCTTCCGGGAAAGTGCAGCTTATTTCAGTGTAAAAAGATCAGTTGTGATATAATTACCTACAGATTTCAGGAGGATCCTCTATGAAGAAAATACTTAATTCCACTGTATATATTCTTTTTATAATGACTTTTGTCCTAATAATTTTTGCATGTGCAGGTGTCCCGGACGTAAAAGGTGAAATTTCCGATACAGAGAACAGCATTGGGTCTGAATCAATGCCGGATATATCAGATTCCGGATCCGGTGCATCCGATTCTGAGAGTGTTATCACTATAGAGACTAATACCTCAAAAACAAAGAAAGAGGTAATTACAGCTCTTCCTCCTATGACTACTTCAGGAAGTCCCAGGAGTTCTGAGTCATCAGCCGATCTGGATTATAGCCCTGCTCCTATTGCGGAAAAGGATGTTTACAGTGCCAGAGAACCCTCTTTCGGTGCAGCAGATTTACCTGCTGCTTCCAGTGTTCCTTCTGCCTCCGGTCTTAAAGCTGGATACTCGGATGACAACAGACAGTTTAACTACTTTGTAAATTTTCTAAATGAATATAATTTTGTCCCCCATATAAATCTCGATATAAGTGAGCGGATAATTTTTTATGTAAAAGACAGGAACGGCCGTACTGTTCCCAATGCAGATGTGGAGATAAAATCCGGGGGAAATGTAATAGTCAGTGGGAAAACTCTGGCAGATGGCAGTTTCAGATTTTTCCCATCTCTCTACAGTTCCAGCCTTGAGAACTTTGAAGTTCTTGTTATTGATCAATCCAGTGGAAATAAAACAGGAGATCAGTTTAGGAGGGAAGGGAGAAGGGAGATAAATCTAACCCTGGGAGGAGAAAGAGATCTGAAGGAGCAAACTCCCCTTGATATCCTTTTTATTCTGGATACAACCGGAAGTATGGGAGAAGAGATAGAGAGATTAAAATCTACTATTGAACTTATTCATCTGAACCTCAGTACTTTGCCTTCCCGTCCTTTATTGAGATTCGGTCTTGTCCTCTATAAAGATGCCGGAGATGAAGAGTACAGAACACAGATTGTACCTTTAACCGGAGATCTGGAGGAATTTCAGAAGGAACTTAATAAAGTGGAAGCCAGTGGAGGAGGGGATACCCCTGAGGATCTTCAGGCTGCTCTCTCAGATTCCCTGAAAGGGGTAAGATGGAACAGGGATGGAATCCGCCTGGCTTTTATTATTACCGATGCTCCACCCCATCTGGATTATGAACAGGAGTTTGATTATACCCTTGCCTCCCGGGCGGCAAAGGAGATGGGAATAAAAATTCACAGTGTAGGAACAGGTGGTCTGCCTCTGGATGGAGAGTATGTCCTCCGTCAGATCTCCCAGTTTACTTCCGGTAGATATATTTTTCTTACCTATGGGGAATCGGGTGAGAGTGAGGGAGGAGCTCCCGGCAGTGTCAGTCATCATACCGGAGCAAACTTCCAGACAGATAAACTGGAAGCAATAATTATTAGATTTGCAAAGGAGGAGCTGGGGTATTTATCCGATAAACCACTTGCTCCGGATGATCCTTTTATCGAGGCAACTAAAATTGATACTGAAGAGAAGGAAAAAACCCTTGATACACTTTTTAACATGGCCATGGAGCAGCTGAGGGACTACTCATCATATACTGTAAATTCTGAAACCAAGGCAGCTGTGGTTCCTTTTAGTTTTAATCCTGAGGGACTTGGTCTTGATGCTGAATATTTTACGGAAAGGCTTATTCTCGCTTCTGAATTATCGGATATTTTTACCCTTGTTGCACGAAAAGATATTCAGCAAATCCTTACGGAACAAAATCTTCAGCTGTCAGGAATAACCGAGGGAGAAAATGCGGTTAAAATAGGGCGGATCCTGAATGCAGATGTTCTGATAACAGGAAATCTGTTCGGAAAGGAAGATTCTTTCGAACTTTTTTTAAGGCTTATCCGGGTCGAGACAGGAGAGATATTAAGTGTTACAAGGTCGGTTATAGACAGGGAACTTGGGCTTAGGTGACAATACAGGATAGTAGTAAATAATAATAATCGTAAAAATTTGCATTATCAGCATTTGTATGATACTATGAGTAATCAACATTCGACGATTGAGTACAAGTATCATTTTTTTATTCAATTAAACTTTTTGTCTTATCATTCACATTCAGGTATTTTTGTATCTTATCTAAAGCATGAAATTTGCAAGGGCTGGTTTCTTTACTGTCGCTTAGAGCGAACTCTGCTCAGGGGCACCGTTAATACATTTGATTTGTCCTGAAATTTTAAATGGGAGAACTGTTTCCAAAACTGCCTGGATTTGTAAGGGATTCCTTTAAATATTTCCTGGGATAATGTGGGGCAAAAACAACTACTACAGGAGGTTCATATTATCAATAATTATAAAAGGACAAAATTTGCAATCATAGGTGCCGGTTGCGGCGGTCAGGCAATTGCCGGCTATCTTGCGGCAGAAAATTACAATGTAAATCTCTACAATAGATCAATTGAGAGAATAGAGCCGTTAATAACAAATAAGACCATTACATTGGGAGGAGCAATCAAAAGGACAGGAACTCTATCTTATGTGGGTACGGATATAGCTAAAGCAATGGCGGGTAGAGATATTATTATGGTTGTTACAACTGCTACCGGACATAGGGATATAGCCGCACTAATTGCACCTCATCTTAAAGATGGGCAGATAGTTATTTTAAATCCCGGAAGAACTTTTGGAGCTCTTGAATTTGATTCTATTCTAAGAAGAAGCACCCATTACAGGAATACTATCGTAGCTGAAGCAAATACTCTTTTGTTTGCAGCCAGAGTTAATTCTCCGGGTATTGTAAATATTAAAGGTATAAAAAGAGAAGTTTCCATTGCAGCTCTGCGTGCATATGAAACTGATAAAGTTATATCCATGATTCAGCCCGTCTTCCCTCAGTTTATACCCGCCAGTTCGGTTTTGGAGACAAGCTTTGGAAATATTGGTGCTGTTTTTCATCCTGTAATAACTCTTATGAACAGAGATTTAATAAGAAAAGGGCAGCCCTTTGAGTTCTATATAGATGGAATTACAAAAAAGAGTATAGATATGATAAAAGCTGTTGATAAAGAGATGAGGTATGTATCCATGGCATTGGGCTTAACTACTTTATCCGTTACCGAATGGTTAGCCTCCAGGTATGGTTTAACAGGAGATGATCCCTATCATATGATCCGTTCAAATCCTACTTATAAAGGCATAATGGCTCCGGATACTCTTGATCATAGATATTTATGGGAGGATATACCTACCGGTCTTGTCCCTGTTTCATCTATAGGAAAAGCCCTTAATATTGAAACAAGGGTTATTGACTCGCTGATTGATCTTGCAGATGAAACTCTTGGAAGGGATTTTCGTTCTGAAGGAAGAACCCTTGAAAGTCTCTGTCTTTCACCACGTTATTTAATGAAGGATCTGAGAGATATTATCTTTCCTGAGGAAACTAAAGTAGCCTGATATATGAATTATGAAACAAACTTTGGAGATGTAATAGGTCTGGCAAAAACTGAAATTGATGCACACACTCTTGGAATATCCCGAATAGAAGAAATTCTTGATGAGTCCGGATTTAAAACAGTTGTTAGCAGTGATATTATGACAAAAGCGTTTTCCAATCCTCAGGTTCCAGAGAATTTTTCACTGATTAGGAATTGGATCAGTGAAAACAGGATCACTATTCTCGGGTTTAGTTATCGTCTGGACACTGATAGTGCCGTTAAAATTTTTAAGAAACTTATGGAACAATTAATAAGTAACAATTTTTTTGCAGATCAGAATGGTTCGTTAAGAAGAGTGTGTTTTGCAGGATTACCAGAAGCCTCGGGAATAGTAAAAAGTAGGTACAGGGACAAAGTTTCTGTATTTTTTGGTGATGAAAGTGTTGTTGAAAGTCTTGCAATCCTGGGAATAGATCCTTCTCTGGCTCCAAAAAGTATTACTGAAATTCATCCCTATGATTCCTTTCTTAAAGATTTTGGCAGTAATATCTTAAAAGATGGAAATTTTATGTCTGTAATTCCAATTGATAGATCTTCTTCTAAAAATTATGGGAAATATTCAGAAAGACTAATTGACCGGATAGACCATGGGAAGAAAAATAATTTACCGCCTTTAATAAGAGCTCATGCAGGTCCATATAGTGAAAATCGTCTGGAAGCTGTAAAAGAGTTCGTAAGCTGGTCAAAAAAACTATCTCTATCGGGCTACCTGGATATTTTATCAATTGGAACCTCCCAGCTTACACAGGAACGTTTTAATGAAGATTGGGAAGGACGACCTAACGGGGGAGGAGTCCCCATAAATTTACCAAAGGAATATGAGATGATATCTTCTGCCTCCAGGCCTATGCTGGTGCGAACATATTCAGGAACTGCCAATATAAAAGAACTAGCAAAGATTTATGAGGATACTCTGAATATTTCCTGGCATGCTTTGTCATTATGGTGGTTTTCTCAAATTGATGGTCGGGGTCCTAATTCTGTTTCTGATAACATAAAAGAACATTTTGATACAATTCGCTATATTGCAACAACCGGAAAACCCTATGAAGCTAATGTCTCCCACCATTTCGCTTTCAGAGGATCGGATGATATCAGTTATATTGTTTCGGCGGTTCTTGCTGCAAGATCTGCAAAAAAACTGGGAATAGATGATTTTATTCTGCAGATAATGCTGAATGATCCAAAACATACCTGGGGAATAAATGATCTTGCGAAAGCAGGTGCAACTCTTGAACTGGTAAGAGAATCTGAAGATGCAGGCTTCTCAGTATATCTTCAGACAAGAGCAGGTCTCGATTATCTTTCACATAATATAGAAACAGCCAAAGCCCAACTGGCCTCAGTTACTGCATTGATGGATGATATAGAACCTGATAATCCTTGTAGTCCGGATATAATTCATGTTGTAAGTTACTCTGAAGGAAATTCTTTGGCAACTCCGGAAATAATCGATGAAAGTATAAGAATAACCAGATATTCCCTGGAGATTTATAGAAATATGAAGGTCGCAGGTGATACTTTCGATATAAGACATAATTCCGAAATGATTGACAGAAAAAACTATCTTCTGGCAGGGGCAAGGCATGTTCTTGGATCAATAGAAAAATGTATAAATGATCCATATTCAGCAGAGGGTTTGTTTGAAATTTTCCGTAGGGGATTTCTTCCTGTTCCTCAGTTAAGCTACTGCAGAGAAGAGTTTCCTGATGCCGTCCGCTGGAAGACTAAATTAAAAAACGGATGTGTGGATATTTATGAAAATGGTAAGATTCTTTCTCCGGAAGAAAGGATGGAGATTTTATTAAATACTCCCGGCTGATCTTTTAATGGATTCCTTTGTAAGTAGAACAATCAGAGATTTATAATCAAGTCCCATTATTTCTTTTGCGGCAAAGGGTATAAAACTCAATGGGCCCAGACCGGGCATAATATTAATTTCCAGAATGTATAGACCTGAATAATTCATTCGAATATCGACTCTGCAATAATCTCTTCCTTTAACAGCACCAAAGGCCTGGATAGCCATATTGGATAATTCTTTAATTAAATCTTTTTCTTCTGTAAGAAGTTTAACTTTTTCCAGATCATTTTTAGCTGCTGTACCAGAAAGTATTTTTGTCTGAACATCCATATTGTCGTAGTCTATTTCTATGGGCAGAACTATTCTTTTTTCATTTCCAATAATCCCAACAGAAAATTCCCTCATATTTTTCTCTGAGATATATTTTTCAACAAGTATAGGTTCCTTACAAACAGATAGATATTTTGATAAGATAAGGGACAATTGCGTTTTATTGTTTACAATTGAATCATCTTCAATCCCAATATGCCCTCCTCCTGAATTTGGTTTAACAAATAGAGGATAACCCATTTTTTCAGCTTGTTGGAAACAACTCGGATTTACTTCTTCTACAAGAATGAAATCAGGAGTTAATATTCCTGCTTTACTAAACAATTTTTTTGACTTAGCCTTATCAAGGCCATCGTTTATGGTTTTGGAACTTGAACCCAGATGTTTTAGATTTAGATCTTCCAGGATCTTAGGGATAAATGAGTTTTTTTCCTCATTTATATATTCTGCAATATTGAAAACAAAAACATCATTTCTTTCAGAATAACTCTTCAGCTCAAGTTCAAGCTGATTTCTATTTTCTGCTGTAATAACATCAACTTTATTAAATTCTGTTTTTAATGCAGATTCAATATTTAGGTATGTTTCCTGACTTCTCCATGGTTTATTGTTA
>JAJRQE010000112.1 GCA_024280415.1 Spirochaetota bacterium
CGGCAGAATAAGCTATCTTGATGATGGAACCCAGCAGGTAGATATTGAAGATTCAGTTGATCTTCCGGGAATAACAAAATCTCTTGTAGTCGATAATGACAAGGCCTATATAGCAGCAAGAGAAGAGGGACTGCATATTCTAGATCTTGATACAAGAGAAATAAGAACTGTTTTTACAGGGGGGTCTGTCCAGGAGATAGCAGTTACACCAGATAGCATTATTGTTGCAGATGGTTGGGGTGGGGTAAAGATATACACAAACCCTGGGGAGTCTGTACCGGAATTATTATCCAAAGTAATACTTCCAAATGTGGTTACTGTAGCTGTTACCGGCAATTATGTAGTTGCAGGCGGTAAGGGTGGTTTATCTGTGCTGGATATAACTGTTCCCTCAAACCCAAGTATAGTTTCAACATACGAACTGGGATGGATTGAAGATATCTATCTTACTCCGGGATACATATATGCTGCAGCAGGTGATCAGGGGCTGGTAATACTTGATATGAAAAATCCGCAGGAACTGGTTCTTGTCAGTACCTGTAAGGATATCTATGCTGTAGGAGTAGAAGTGGAAAAAGATCTTGCCTTTGTTGCAGATGTAGATGGGTTTAAAGTTGTAAAGATATTAATCCCGTCATGGCTGCAGTAGGGATGTTTGGGTGTATTTATATTATTCTAAAATTCAAGTTCCAATGCAATTTTTAATGCTCCATTTAATTCTGTAATTTTTTTAAATGAAAGAGAGCCCACATAGTTTGTCAATATGTTCTTTCTTAAACTAATTAATTCGTCACAGAATATCGCACTATCATGCTTCAATCCTTCAGCAGAACCTACTTGTATCTGTGTTGAGAGTTGATCGAAGTTAGTATATATAGGTGCACAAGTTACTGTAGAAAAGTTAGAATCAATTATTACCTGTCTGCTGACAATTACAAATACTCTATAATTTTTTGGATCGTTTTTTGATCCTTTATAAACTCTGTATAAATCACCACGTTTCAAAATAATTCCTGGTATGATAAAACATCTTCTGATTCCCTATTTAAATTACCACTTATGTCATTAAGGATTTTCAGGTCATTTTTATTTCGAACATGCTTAATTTTATTAATTAAATAATATTTTAATGCAGCTTCTATGAATGTAGATCTGTTCTTGTAATTGGTAAGATTATCATCAACTTCATGGAGAACTTTATCCGATAATGTGATTGAGGTTTTAATTTTCATACTACCTTTATACTACCAATTTTTAAATAAGTCAAGATTAATTACTCTACACGGCACACACAAAGCTTTTCTAAAAAAAAATAGCTTTAGAAGGAGATTCATGGTAAAATGGTGATAATAAAAAAATTTGTAAGGAGCTTTGTATGAGAAAATCAATTCTGGTACTTTTCCTTGTTCTAACAATTACCGCCTTTGTTTCTGCACAGAACACAGGGATCACATCTGTTTTTAACGACAGCAGTGTTGGACTTTTTGAGAATGAACTGGATACTGCAGTAAATGTAGGTCCGGATTTTAACACTTTAAACAGAAGTTATCTGTTTACGGGACTGGCAAACCTTGAGGGAGCACGAGCCTGGGATGATCAGACTTTTGATAATCCTGGAACCTGGCCCGGAACTCCTATTTGGTGCGGGTTCTATATTGCCGGAGAGCATCCATGGTCTGTATTTACAGGATTTTCGGCTTCCGATTCAGTAAATAATGAAGCTGATACTACTGCATATACTACTACTCCCTCAGTAGTTGGAACTACAACTTATCAATGGAATAATATAGTTAAAGATACTGATTATACGGCAAATACTTTATTCAATGATCTTTATTTTAAAGGGCAATTCCTGGATATGTGGGGAGACATAAATATGGGGGCATACTTTGGCCTGAATATTAGCCACACTGTTCCAGCATCGCCTCCAGGTTTTCAGGGCAGCAACTATAAAGAAACTGAGAAGGTGTATTATGACTCTACACCTGGGGCAGCTCCTACTCCTCTACTCGATTATACCCGGACAGCAACTGAAACTGCCAAAGCCGTATCCATGATCTTTTCTCTTGCAATGCCTGTATATATGGAGTCTGACGGGATTGGCCATGAGGCAAATCTCACGACAGATCTGACCCTGACAGAT
Source organism: Spirochaetota bacterium (assembly GCA_024280415.1). GTDB lineage: Bacteria > Spirochaetota > Spirochaetia > B11-G9 > B11-G9 > JAJRQE01. The sequence continues at coordinate 2,144 of JAJRQE010000112.1, forward strand.
ACCTCAACAACTTTTGTAGAAACCTACAGCGGCACACCGGACACAGCAATTGGAACTGTTACTAATACTGAAGTGAGTGAAACAGTCGATAAAACAACAACATTTGGAATAAGTGGAGATTATAAACAGACACTACCCAGGTTATGGGGTAAAAATGCTGATAACAGGTTTGTTGTAGGAGGAAGTGCCGGGTACAGTACCGATATACCAGTTTACAGTGATGTCTTAACAACCCAGGATGTTACCTATGCCGGTGGTGGAGCTGCAGGTGTTACAGCTGTAAGAGCAAATAATTCCACTACTCAGAGCTTTGGGAATTCGTTAATACTTAATTTTATGGTAAACGCCGGACACTCCTTCTTTTATCAGCTGGGGACAATGGTTTCATTTGCCATGAGTCCGGAGTTTGCTCTTGGTTTCGATCTCTCAAACGATGCAACGATAAAATCTGATGTCAGTGTTGTTAAGACGGATGGTAATGCAGACGGAGATTTCGCTGATGCAGCAGATACTATAACAACAACAACAACAACCTATACGAATACAGATTCAGCAACTGGAAACTATAATTCTACAATTGATATAACAACTACTCTGGAACTGCCAATTGCGGTTACAATTGCACCGGAAAAATGGCCTTTCTTCATAACTCTGGGCAGCAAACCTCAGGTTACTCTTGTTAATACCACAAGATCTACCAAAACGGCTGTTAATTCTGTTAAAACTGTTGCTGTTGACGGGACCGGAGCCGCCAGCGGTACAGATTCTACAGTAAATGCAGGTACCTCCAATGAATCTTCTGTTACAGACAGTACTATTTCTGTAACTGCTACCCACAATATCGGTATGACCATGCCCCTGGGGGAGAGTGTAAAACTGGATGTAAATCTTGATATGAGTGGTGATCTGGGTATAGATACAGCAAATATTTTTGATTTTAAAAACCTTGTTATTCAGGTTATTATTGCACTGCCTTAATATTTAACAAATCTGTTAATACAAAAAGGCTCCCTGAGTTGGGAGCCTTTTTGCTTATAAAGTATCCTGATCCATTGCCAGAAAATTTCTCCATACAGGCAGTTATTGTTTTACCGGTGGTTTAAAAACAACAGGTTTCCTTAGTTCCATTTTTCCTTCCATATTTACAGCAATTCGGAGAAGAAGAGCTTCCTCCCATGGCCGGCCGATAATCTGCAGGCCGACTGGCATTTCCTTTCTATCATATCCTACAGGGATAGAAATTGCAGGATGGCCTGTCAGGTTTGCAGGAGTAACAAAACGCATAAGATCCGAGAGCATTGCGAGATCCGATTCCCCGTCCGGAAGGGTATCTCTGGGAATTACCGGAGAGGCAATTGCTGTTGTGGGGGTAATGATACAGTCAACATCCTGTAAAATGGTATTAAAGTATCTATGGCTCTTGTCCTCATTCTCTGGGCATGGATATAGTCAACATTGGTAAATGCTCTTCCAATGGCAAGATTGGTTCTGACATCCAGACCGAAATCCTTTCTGTGTTCCTTGTCATAAGGAGACATAGCTGTAGTCATCTCGGAGACTATTGTTATTAACTGGGCAATTCTCATCTCTTCCAGTTCCGGTATCTCTATTTCAACTATTTTCCCGCCGTTCTTTTCGAGTATTGACAGGGCATTTTTTAATACCTTGTGTATCCCCTTGTCGCAATCGTAAAACCATTCCGGATATATACCGAAACGAACCCCTCTAATATCATTTCCGGGAGCCATATCCGGTTCCGGCTGGTGATGAGTCAGGGATTCCCCCCTGTCTTTCCCTGCAATGAGGGCGTAGAGCAGAGCAGTATCCCGGGCAGAGGATGCAATTGGCCCTATATGTGCTACGCTCCAGCAGAGGGGAGCAGCTCCCCTTTCACTCACTCTTCCAAATGTTGGTTTTAATCCGGTAACACCGCAGAGGGCAGCTGGAATACGTACTGAACCTCCTCCATCTGCTCCAATTGCAGCCGGACAATAACCTGCAGCCACAGCAGCGGCAGATCCGCTGGATGAACCTCCTGTATAACACTCCGGGTTATGGGGGTTCCGGGCAGAGCCCAAATGGGGATTTATTCCCGTAACACCTATGCCAATTTCATGCATATTGGTTTTACCAATTATAATTGCACCTGCATCTCTTAACCTTTTTACTACTTCTGCATCGGAGCCTACAGGATATTTTTCCAAGAAAGGATGTTCCAACACTTGTGGAATAGGGGGCAGCATCAATTTCATCTTTAACTGCAATAGGAACTCCTTCAAAAACAGATCTGGGCTTACCTTTTTTTAATCTCTCAGTCGATTCTATTGCCTGCTTAAGGAGATCTTCCTCATCCTGTTTGATAACTGCATGGAGAGGATCCCCTCCATTCTTAATTTTAATAATCTGTATCAGATTTTCTGCAACTTTTAGGGGTGTTATCTTTTTGGCCCTGTACATTTCGGCATAGTCATCAATTCCAGGATATCTGAAGGAGTCGCCGCTATTGACTGTAAATGCTGTATTTTAATATTTCTCTGTCGAAACAGACTCTGGATTTTTTTTATTGGATTGATAATGGAGAGGAAAGAATGTCGGTTCCTCCTCTAGTAATTTGTTCGTAAGAAAAGGAATTCCAGAGTCCTTCATTAATTTTTTGGTGGCGTTCTTTTTAAGAGACCTGATAAATATACCCAATTTACGAAAGATTTTCCATAAATACTTCCTTCAAGATTATTCTTGTTATTCAACTTTGTCAAGTTCATGTCAGATATTGTAAACATGCTCTTTTCTA
>JAJRQE010000113.1 GCA_024280415.1 Spirochaetota bacterium
GAATCTGTAAAAGATATTTACTTTCATAATCCAGAGGATAACAGAAATATTTATTCTAGATTATTTCCAATAAGTAATTTTTCCGGTGGAAACACAGAAGTCATACAGTGTTGTATGGATCTTTTAGCATTGTGCATGCTTTCCAACTATAAAAATGATTCTTTACACGACAAAGAATTTGGAAAGTATAATCCAATTAATGATGGAGATTGGAATTATGATACAATGTCCTTAAAAATTATTGAAAATATAGATAAAACTATAACTTCTGAAATTTCTGAAATATTCACAAAAGAAGATGCTTTAAAAGGATACTGGATTTAATATAATGAAAAAATTTCGACTTACTGTTCAGCAAAGAATCGGAACCATGATATGCGTAATAGGACTGGCAACTGTTTTTATAAATGGCATACAGTATTACATGGAAGGAGAAACATTTATACAAATTATATCTTATATAAGTATATGGGTGCTTTTTCTGACAATACTACCTTTTATGGTGAGTATTTTTATTGAAAATAATTTTTTAAAATTTCTACAATTTTCGTTCTTTATTTTTACAGGTGTTATTAACATAATGGACTCTTATGATGATGTATATGGACCGGGGATGTTTTTTGCAGCATGGCTTCTTGGACGACACTACGGTTTTTTTGAAAGGAGAAGCAAATTAAAGTATACGTTATTTATATTTTTTTTAATAGCTAGTACACAAGTATCCGCAATTATACATGACAGAGGAGCTTTTACTGCTGGAAAAGGTATTTTACTTTATACTATATTTATTGTACTGTTAGTTATAATTCTCTGGAAAGATATGATATCTCAGCAGAAATTATTAAAATTAGAAAACAGCTCTCTTATAGTTAACTATAAAAGGATTCAGGATCAGCTGAAAGAACTGGAAGAGGAACAAAAGCCTTATAATTTGAAAGCAATTAGAATTACTCCATCTGAAGAACGGGTTATAAAAATTCTTACAATATACAAAGCTAGTAACAAAGAAATTGCAGAACGGTTAAATCTAGCTGAATCTACAGTAAAACTTCATCTTTATAATATTTTTAATAAAATTGGAGTAGATAACAGGTTTGCTATAATAGATCTATGCAAGTATAATTATTCATAATGAACAGAGAATTTATAGGTGAACATTTTATAAATCTTAACGATCTGTCTTTTGAACAGGCAGAGAAAGTTTTGCAAATTCAAAAACAGAAAAAAAACAGAAAAAAGAAATTCGGAGAAATAGCTATAGAACTGGGATACCTTGCTCCTGAAAAAATCTCAGATTATCTTGAAAATTATGATCCGGATAATTAAAATCACCTTTTCTCTTTATTGAAACTATTCCGGCAGGAAGAGTGTAAGCAAATCCAGAAATAATGGCTATAACAAGGAGCCATCCGGAAACTCTACAATTAAAAACCTCGTGAATAATTTATTTTTATTAACCTTATAGCAGAAAAGTATTGGAGATGGCGGGAGTCGAACCCGCGTCCTGATGGGCCAGAACCGAATATCTACAGGCTTAGTTTCATATTAATACTCAAAAGATTCATGGAATGAAACTAACCTGAACCCTTCAAAGTCCGATAAAAGTCCCTCAGATGTTACGGACTCCATCTGAAGCAAGCCCTGATTTGTTACAGGTTGTCTGTTCCTTCTGGGCAGCATGAACAGGACCCGTAGCAGACTATGCTGCTAATGCGTAATCGACGTTATTATCGTTAGCAGTTAATTGTTTTGTCCAGTTTAAGGAGTTAGAGCAGCTCCGCCTGCAACCCGGGACTGTACATTCCAACAGTCGAAACCCTTACACCCCCGTTACATCTGTAAAATACTATTTAAAAAATAAAAAATCAATATCTATCTCGGATTTCCCTTGCGGAATATCTTTTTAAATCTCTGTCCTTTATTGTATTCCTTTTGTCCCGTATATCTTTCCCCTTGCATATACCCAGTTCCATCTTTATAAGGCCTTTTTTTAAATAGAATTTAAGCGGGATTAGGGTAAATCCTTTCTGTTCTACTTTTCTGCGTAATTTTTTTATTTCTGTTTTGTGTACAAGAAGTTTTCTTACTCTGTCAGGATCATGGTTAAAAAGATTTCCAAAGGGATAGGGGGATATATGAAAACTCTGTAAAAGCAGTTCATTATTATCAATTTTAGCATAGGCATCTGTAAAAGAAAACATTGCATTTCGCATTGATTTTACCTCTGTACCCTGAAGAGCAATACCACATTCCATACTTTCATCAACATAATAAAGAAATCTTGCTTTTTTATTAACTGCAAGAACTTTTAAATCACTATTATCCCTGGACATTATTTTTTTACCACTACTGGTCTGAACCCTGTAAATGGTGTACACCATGCCGGATTTTGGGAACCCCTTGTTGAAATTAAAATCTCTGACTTTAGATTTCCCCAGCTTCCGCCTCGTACAGCTTTTTCAATACCATTCCAGTCCTCAGACACCAATCCAACCTTTCCATTTAGAGTATCACCGGGGAAATACCATCCATCAGTCCATTCCCACAAATTACCAATAATATCATATAAACCAACATTTCCAGCTCGTAAGAATTCAACAGGAATCTGAGATGAAACAGAGGACTCTTTTGTTATATGTATCATTGAGGGAGTCTCATTCAACAAAGCAGCTGCTTCCCATTCAGATTCTTTGGGAAGTCTTATTTCGAAGTCTTTCATATTATCCGGTAGTTTAGATTCGAGCCAGTTCGAGTAAGTATCAGCTGCAAACCATGAAATATTAGAGATAGGAACCTCAGGAAAGGAAAAGTCCTGGTTTTTTAGATAATCAGATGTTACAAGATTTTTTTCAATAAGATAATCGATGTTATCACCTTTCCACTCAGGATTTTCTTTCAAAAATAAGAAGTAATCTCCCCGTGTTATCTCCCTTTCAAGAATAAAAAAGTCAGAAACAGTCTCTAAATGGGGGAAATTATTAAGAAACTGATTATCAGGCACTGAATTTGAAATACCATCGATTTCAACCCCGGCTTTAAATTCCCCCCCCTTAACAGAAATAAACCTTAAATTTCCAAGATTTAAACTTTTTCCTGAAAATGAAGGTTCATTAAAATTATTCAAAAACATTTCATCGGAAATTTTAAGAACTGAATCCAGATTATAATCCTCATTTAAAATATCAATTATATCCCTGCGCTGCTGTGGAGGGTAAGCTCCTATAATTGAGAGAATCAGATTATCAGAATTATTTTCATTTGAAAAATAGTTAAAAAGAACTGAAAAATCTGTATCTTCACTGCTGCTATCAGAACTTACTATTTTTACGGCAGAAATATAATCAGAAACCATTTCAGGAGAACCCAGATTAACTCTCATGCTGTACAGAAAGCTATACAGCATCTCATCGGTTTTGTCCTCGGTTCCTGCCAGATATTCCGCTACTGTTTTTGAGATTAATGGGGGCATCTGATATCTGTCATAAAAATCTTCAATAAGTGCAAATGAACTTAACTGTTCAAAACGATCTTTAAGAAAAAGTTTTTTATCAGATAAAAATAAATTCTGATAAAGGGTAAGTTTTATAGGAAAAATCAGAGATCCAAAGATTCTACCATTGAATGTTTTTTCCACAATAACAGTTTCAAAATGTTTTTTTTCGATCCGGATTATATTATTACCTTTGGGAATAAAGACCGAAACCGGTGTTGAGCCACTGTAAAGATCATTTACATAGACTGCAGCTTCGGGAGGAAATGTATCTACATATACATCTGTTCCATTTTTTTTCAGACCAGGAAAAAAAAGGAAAAAAAAGAGGAGAACACTAAGAACCAATCCGTAAAATACTGTCAGATAAATACCCGGGGAAATCCCCCATATTGGTTTTAACTTTACAACAGCTTTTTCTATATCTTCATCTGTAATTTTTTTACTCATAATAGGGGGATTATCCTGAACTTAGGCTATCTTGTCAACGTCAATATTCTATGGTAGAGTCCCACAGGAAGGTATTTAAGTGGAAAATTTTCTAGCAACTGTTCAGATAAGAACAGAAAAGATACTAACTTATCGGAAGATAAAAAAACTAAGACAGAAAAAGAAACAACAGGAAAAAAATCCTATACTGGACTGGATAGAGGCTTTTCTATGGGCAGCAGGTGTTGTTTTACTTATTAATCAGTATCTCTTTCAGGCTTATCAAATTCCATCTGGTTCTATGATAGATACTTTGCTGGTTAAGGATCATATATTTGTAAATAAGATCATATTTGGTCCGGAACTTATACCGGGAAGAATGAAAATACCTTCAGTGATTAAACCTGAACGTTATGATGTTATGATTTTTGAAAGCCCCACCTATATCTCTAAAGGACCCGTTTTTGATATTTTTCAAAGGATCCTTTATATGTTGACCCTCTCCTTAATAGATATTGATAAGGATGAAAATGGAAATCCAAAACCTCACTTTCTTATTAAAAGGGCTGCAGCAGTAGAAGGAGATTCAATCCGTTTTGTTAAAGGTGAGGTTCAGATAAAACCTCCCGGATTTGAGGAATGGATTGATGAATCCTATTTTCACACAATTTCAGGACTTCCCCTGACTACAAGAAGACTGGTTTCCCCTTCGGACTATGAGAATATCAGGGCTTCTGCTTTTGTAGATGCCTACAGCAATTCCAATTTGAATATGAGTAATGAGGCTCTCTTGAAACTGGCTTCTTCGGGAAATACCAATGGTGATATGTTTGCATGGATGAAATATAGAAATGAAGCACTCTATACTATTAACCCTCAGGACAGAAGGTATGGTGTTTTGTGGCGTAAATTTGAATCAGGATGGTATATTCCGAAAGGTTGGCTAATGCCTTTGGGTGATAATCGGGATAATTCCAAGGATGGAAGATACTTTGGGCCTGTTTCACTCAAGAATGTACTGGGTAAGGCAATGTTTAAATACTGGCCCGTGAACAGGATGGGAAAAATAGAATAATATGTCCAGAAGATCCCGGGCTTTAGGTACCTACAGCAGTTATAATCCCAAAAGTAAACAAAAGATACGAATCCTGAAATTATTGAGGGCATTGTTCTCTTTATTTATTTTTTATCAGGTGGTGACTTTTTTATTGTATCTTCTTTTATTGTGGGTAGTTCTTCAATGGAACCAGGTATATTAAAAAATCAAAAGATACTTTCCTCACCGATAGTTTCAGGTATTAATCTGCCTGTCTTGAACTTACGAATTCCTGGAATAGGCTTACCTGAAAGAGGTGATATAGTAATTATCAGACCTGTAAACAGAGAGAGTATACCCTGGTATATAACCGTACTTGATCCTGTAGTCAGATTTTTTACACTTCAGAAAAAAACTCTTTTATCCGGTAATAATAAACCATGGAATAATCAGATAGCTGTAAAGAGAATAATAGGACTCCCCGGAGATGAAATAAAACTTGTTAATTATCATTTTTATATTAAACCTGAAGGGGAGAAAGAATTTATACCCGAAGAACAGATTACCGACAAAAAGTATGAGATTATTTTTCCAGTGAATTCAGTTAATGATACTAGTACTGTTCCATTCTTTGGAAATATGGAAGAATTGATGCTAACAGAAAATAACTATTTTGTTGCTAATGATAACCGTCAGATGCAGTATGACAGCAGGCTGTATGGTCCGGTCAGTAGCGATCTGATAATTGGAGAAGTTTTTTTAAGTTATTTTCCCGGTTTTTCATTAAAATAATACTGTTAAGAGGTATAAAAAAATCGGTTCTCTAGATCTTATCAAAATCAAAAAGCTATCTCTATATATTCACATTCCTTTCTGTTCGAGGAAATGTTCCTACTGTGATTTTTACTCTACGGAATCAGGGGATCAGGAGGAAATAGAACTTCTACTACAAAGGATTATTTCAGATACCGAAATCTTGCTCAATTCTCTGGGGAATCCTATTGTTGAAACACTCTTTATTGGAGGTGGGACTCCAAGTGTTGTCCCTTTGACTATTCTATCTAAGTTTCTCTTTGCTTTAAAAAAAATGACAGAAGGGAGAATAATTGAATATACAATGGAGCTTAACCCCGAAACTGTTTATCCCGAGCTCCTGAAAACCCTTGAGTATTATAGTATAAACAGATTGAGTATTGGAATACAGAGTCTTGATGACCAAATACTTAAGATCCTGGGGAGAAATACAAATAGAGAAACTTCCACAAGAGCATTGGAAACTATTGGAAAAAACTGGAAGGGTTCAGTTAATGTGGATCTGATCAACAGTGTTCCCGGACAGAATGTTAAATCTGCCCTGAAGGATATTGCTTATATAGCTAAGATATCCCCTGATCATATTTCATTGTACAATTTAACATTTGAGAAGTCTACAAAACTACACAGTCTGCTTGAGCAAGGTAAATTAATACCTCTGTCAGAATCTGTTGATTCAGCCATACAGATTGAATCTTCCTCACTACTTGAATCCCTGGGATATAAACAGTATGAGGTATCAAATTACTCAGTTGAAGGAAGAGAATCTCTTCATAATTTAAACTATTGGAATATGGGTGCTTACCTAGGGATTGGCCCTTCCGGAGCATCAACATTGATGAGCAGGAACGGTCCTGTCCGTATAGAACAGCTAAGAAGTACTAAAGAATATTTAAAACCTGTTTCTTTTTATAAGAGAAGCAATATTGAAATATTATTACCTGGATCATTTCTACTGGAACATTTTATGATGGGGTTTCGTCTGTTTAAGGGTTTGGATATTATAGATATTAATAATATTTTCAACACGGATATTTTTACTTATTTACACCCTGTATTCAAAAAATGGAATAGTCAGCTCCTTTTTAACGGGAGCAGAGTTTCTCTTAACAAACAAGGTATTTTAAAGTTAAATTCTTTTCTTCTTGATATAGCTGCTCATATTGATGAAAACCCATTGAACATTCAGGGCAGTGAAATTAACTGGCCCCGGGAAAGCCTGCAATCTTGACAGCGCTTTTTTAACTGTGATAGTTTGAGCTAAAAGATTGTTTCGAAGGAGTTCATATGTCAGGCCACAGTAAATGGTCCTCAATTAAACATAAAAAAGGTGCTGCCGATGCAAAAAGAGGCAAAATATTTACAAAAATAATTAAAGAGATAAGTGTTGCTGCCCGGCTTGGAGGTGGTGATATTGATGCAAATCCAAGGCTTAGAACAGCAATATTAAAAGCAAAATCAGTTAATATGCCTAAAGATAATATGGAACGGGCAATTAAGAAAGGGACTGGAGATCTTGAAGGTGTTGATTATATTGAGCTGATATATGAGGGATACGGCCCTGGTGGAGTTGCCCTTATTATCGAAACTCTTACAGATAACAAAAACAGAACAGCTGCTGATGTCAGAAGTACACTTACAAAGAACGGCGGGAATCTTGGTGAATCAGGATCTGTTTCCTATCTTTTCCAGAGAAAAGGGGTAATTATATTTGACGGTGATAAATATAGTGAGGAAGAGATTTTTGAATCTGCACTAGACGCCGGGGCTGATGATGTTTCCACAGAAGATGACTCCATAGAAGTTATTACAAGTCCCGAAGATTTTCATTCGGTTGTTGATGCTCTGGAAGCTGCCGGATTTGGAAACAGATCTGCCGAACTTGCACTTGTACCGGATTCAACAGTTACTCTTTCCATGGAAAAAACTGCGAAAGCCATCAGGTTAATTGAAAAAATTGAAGATTATGATGATGTTCAGTCTGTTTCAACAAACCTTGAAATACCCGATGGTTTTGATCCTGACACCGAATATTAAGTAATGCGAATACTGGGAATCGATCCGGGTATCGCTTCAACTGGATGGGGAGTCATAGAAGCAGCTGGTAATAAATTTAAGTCCCTGGACTATGGCTATATATCAACTAAACCTTCTGTTTCGAAAGGAAAAAGATTAATGATCATCTACCTGAAGATAAGGGAGATTATTGATCTGTATCAACCGGAACTTGCAGGGGTAGAAGATATCTTTTTTGCCCGGAACAAACTAAGTGCTATTCCTGTAGCAGAGGCAAAAGGTGTAATTCTACTGGCGATCGAGAGTAAAAATATTGAAACATCAGTATATACACCTCTGCAGATTAAACAGGCTCTTACAGGGAATGGCAGGGCGGAAAAAAATCAGGTTCAGGAGATGGTCAAACTACTTCTCGGCCTGAAGGAAAAAATTAAACCGGATCATGCTGCAGATGCACTGGCAGCTGCAGTATGTTGTTATAACAACAAAACACTGGGAGTTTGATAATGTATAACAGTTTATACGGAACATACAGCGGCAGAACTTCCACTGTTATGTATCTATTAAATAGAGGTATTGAATGGAGCATAACAGCAACCGATACCGCAATAAGAACGGCTGCTTCATCAAAAGATACTATTCGAATTTTTACCTACCTCCACCACAGGGAGGATACAATGATGCTTTATGGGTTTTTAACAGAAAGGGAACGTCAGGTATTTCTCGAACTCATCAGAGTATCGGGAATAGGCCCTAAACAGGCTCTGCGTATGCTCTCGGGTATTAGTGTTGAAGAACTTGTAACAGCACTTGATGATGGGAATACTGACAGACTTTCAATGCTTCCTGGAATAGGTAAAAAAACTGCTGCAAAAATAATTCTGGCTCTTAGAGGAAAATTAAAACTGGAATCAGAAGATAGTGTGCACGAGGAATTCTCAGAGATAATTGATGCTCTTGTAGCAATGGGATTTGAAAGAAAACATGCAAGAAAAGCTGTATCTGAGGTCTCAAAAAATGAAACAAATGAAAAAGAACTTTTCAGAGAAGCTATAGTCTTTTTAAGCTCAAAATGAGATAACGAATAATATGGAAAACGAACCCTTTTTAAATCCCGGGTATAATGCAGATGATGATCATAGGGAAAATACACTTAGACCCCAATATCTGAAAGATTTCCAGGGACAAAAGGAACTTAAGGCAAATCTCTCAGTATTTATTTCCGCTGCTTTAAAGAGAGGAGAGAGTCTGGATCATCTTTTTTTGAGTGGCCCTCCGGGTCTGGGAAAGACTACACTCGCAGGTATTATGGCAAATGAAATGGGAACAGATTTTAAAGTAACATCAGCACCTGCACTTGATAAGCCAAAAGATCTTGCAGGCATTCTTACAACTATTTCAGATTCGAGTATTTTTTTTATTGATGAAATCCACCGTTTAAAACCCGCAATTGAAGAGATGCTTTATATTGCAATGGAAGATTACGAAATTGACTGGATAATTGGTCAGGGTCCCTCTGCCAGGACGATAAGAATACCAATACCACCATTCACACTGATAGGAGCTACAACAAAAGCCGGTTCTGTTGCCAGTCCTCTCTACAGCAGGTTTGGTATTGCCGTTAGATTGGATTTTTACACCAATAATGATATCGAGTCAATAATTTATCGTTCTGCAGCAATACTGGAGGTTGAAATCGATGCAAAGGCAGTAGTACTCCTGGCATCAAGTTCACGTGGAACTCCCAGGGTTGCAAACAGGTTATTGAGAAGAATGAGGGATTTTGCCCAGATTCTGGGTGATGGAATAATTGATGAGAAAATTATTAAAGAAGGTCTTACTCGATTACAGATAGATGAATACGGTCTCGAAAAGCATGACAGAGAGATTTTACGAACTATAATTATAAATTATCAGGGAGGCCCTGTGGGAGTTGATACCCTTGCAATTTCTGTCGGAGAAGCCAGTGAATCAATTGAAGCCTTCTACGAGCCCTATCTTATTCAAAGAGGATTCCTTACACGTACTCCCAGAGGCCGTATGGTAACAGAGCTGGCCTATCAACACTTACAACTGGAAAAAAACAAAGATGAAAACCAGCGAATTCTATTTTAATCTGCCATCAGAATTAATTGCACAGAAACCTTCAGACAAAAGAGGAGAATCAAGGCTTTTAATTCTGGATAAGGATACCGGAAAATTGCACCATAATAATATTACTGATTTTCCGATGCTGATAGAGGATGATACTCTGATAGTAGTTAACAATTCCAGAGTACGAAAAGCCCGTATTTACGGTAAATCAATAAATGGGGGTAAAGTTGAATTTTTACTCTTAAAAAAAATATCTTCAAATTCATGGGAAACTATGGTTTCTAAGAGAAAAAAGCAATCTGAGGGAAAAGAATTTCTATTCCCGGCCGGAGTAAGGGGAACTATTACAGCTAACAGCGAAGAAAAAACAATAATTTCCTTTTCGAGTGAAATTAATGATGAGTGGCTGGATAGCTACGGACATATGCCTCTTCCCCCATATATAAAGAGAGAGGATACCCAGGAAGATATAGACCGCTATCAGACTGTTTATGCTAAAAACACAGGGTCAGTAGCAGCACCAACAGCAGGGCTCCATTTTACAGAAGATATTCTTTCCCAATTGGAACACAGAAATATTGAAGTTGTTTCTGTAACTCTTCATGTAGGTCCTGGTACATTTATTCCAGTCAGGACAGATAATGTTGAAGATCATATTATGCATAGGGAAGAGTATGAAATTTCAAAAGATACTGCGAAAAGAATTAATAGAGCCAGAAGAGCCGGAAGAAAGATACTTGCAGTAGGTACAACTTCTGTCAGAACAATCGAATCTGCATGGGATATGGTTTCAGAATCGATACTGCCCGGAAAAGGATCTACAGACATATATATTTATCCCGGGTATAATTTTCGTGTTACAGATCATTTACTGACCAATTTCCATACTCCCGATTCAAGTCTGATTTTACTTGTATCTGCTTTTGCTGGAAAAGATAATATTAGTAGAGCCTACACTGAGGCAATATCACATAAATATCGTTTTTTTTCCTACGGAGATGCAATGCTGATAAAATAGCAACTGGATGATTCACGAATGGAGTCAGTAAGTATTTTCGTCCATAGCAAGAAATGCCTGTTTTACTTTATATAATCTTACAATATCTGTCTCAATAATCTCATTATAATCCAGTTCACCGGTAATTATTCTGAACTGTTCATCTTCCCAGTTCTGAACATCAGATAAAAAATAGTATTTAATATCTTTTAGCTTCTCTGTCCAGGAGAGAGCCTCTTCCCAGTAGTATTGAGCTGTCTTATAATAACTTTCAGCAATTTCCAGACTCTTTAAATTTGCTTCCTTCCATGGTGCATTAAAAAAGTATGCATTTTTTTTGTCATATTTGCTCCCAAGATGTCTATACTGTTCAACTATCTTCAAATTAACATGAAGGTAAAAAAGATAACGATACCGTTCCCACATATCCTGATTCTCAATTTTTGCAAGAGCATTTAGAGGATTTACGAAAGGTCTTGTCAGGGCTCGTTCAAGATACCATATATTTCCATTATAATCATCGGGGTACTGGTATAGGTTCTGATGATAAAGCTTAAAGTACTGTTCTGCATACAATATTTTGTATGCAAAGAGATGACCCAGAGAGATAAATAATAGGAATATCAGGATAATTTTTCTTTTCACACTTATTTTATCGGAAGAGAGGACAGTTTACTCCATATTATTTTTCCAAGCTCAGTTATATCCATAGTTCCATCCATAATATGTATATTCATTTTTGTACCTGAGTATAAATCGAGAGATTTATTATAATTTATTAAAATTTTTTCCTGTAAAGCATACTCCTCATATATTTCCAGAGAATTTCTTGTATTTAGCCTGTGTTGACATATTTCAGAGGGTACATCCAGAAAAAACAGATGTTCAGGGAGAGGAAAAGAGCTGTTTAACTCTCTTACATTGTCAAATCCATAATCCAAGGACTGATACGCAAGAGAAGAAAACAGATACCGGTCTGAAATAACAAAAGAACCTCTTTTACACTGTACTATTATTCCGGTTTCATCATTGTATAAATGTTCATGTCTGTCAGAAACGAATAGCTTTGCAATAGTTCCAGGTGCAACTTTGATAGATCCTGAGAGTACTTCACGAATGGCTTTTCCTATAAAGCCGGTTGTAGGTTCACAGGTACCGACACATTTTAAATTATTTGATTTAAACATCTTTTCCAGAAGCTTCGACTGAGTTGTAGTTCCTGCACCATCAAGACCTTCGAATACTATAAAATTTTTAATTATATCTGTTTTATCCATATTTTTTATCCTTTGAACAGCCGATCTATTATTATACTTTATAGATTGAAAAAACAAGCTTATAGGGATAACCTTAGATATAATTTTATCTGCGAAACTACAAGAGGTCCTGATCTGAATCTGAAGAAACGATATCTTAATTTAATACAGGCTTCTCTTTTTCTCATACTTATAATCTCTACTATTACCTTACTTCTCCCTGTTCAGCGGGAAATTGATTCAAAAATGATGGAAATAAAAAAGAATACAATTAAAATAATTGAAAATAAACTTAACCGTAAAATCAGTTATTCCAGTATTTCTCCTTCACTCTTCATGTTTCTTGAGTTCAGGAATTTAATAATTCTTGACAATGAGAAGGAATTTCTGAAAATAGACAGAATTAGGGTTTATTACAGTTTTATTGAATTAGTCAGAGGAAATATTCTAAAATCCCTGAAGGAAATACGAATAATTAAGTCTGCATTCAATTTTAATTATGAAGAAGACAAGGATCTTATAAAAATACTCCAGAATATTAATAGTTCAGATAAATCAGCATCAGTCTTTCCCAATATCAAAATTAGCGGAAGAAACCTTAAAGTCAGCATTATCTATGGAAACCGGACTATTAGAATAAAAAAACTGTTTTTTAATATCTCTCATAATAATCAGATGCTTAATTATAAAATTAAAGGGATCCTGACCACAATTTCAGGAATAACATCTTTTCTGAAAGGAAGCACAGATTTTCTTGTCTCGGGAGATTTGAGTGATGGCCTTGATAATATAGATACACGCATCGTCCTTAGATCGCTGGAGAATGAATATTTTACTATTAATAAACTCTCAATCAGGGTTTCCTATAGAGACGGCCTCATTTTATTCAGAAAAATTGAGGATGAAAGACCACTGGATATAAATATTGGATTTTCTCCAAAAAATAAAGAGCTACAACTAACTTTTGTCAGTGATGATTTTATTCCCCTTGAATATTTTAAAGCTAAAAATATTGATCCTTCTATTCTAGAATGGTTAAACTCGTCAATTTCCGGAAATATCGATCTTAGATACTCACTTGAGACTGGCAATACCGAATATACGGCAGCTTTTAAGGCTAAAATCAATAATAAAAATATCCCTGTCCCTCTCTCTCTCGAAACATCATTTAAGGGGAACAATAATAGAGTCGATTTCTCCAAATTAGTTCTTCTAAGTAAAGAGGGCTATTTTTCATATCAGGGATTCCTTAATTATAAGGAACTGGCACTAAAGGGAGATCTCATATTAAAGTATAATACTGATAAGACAAAAATCTCTGCCCACCTTATTTTGGACAAAACAGAAAATATGCTGAAAATAATAGGGAAAAAAATATCCATCAACCAGATAGAAATATTTGATTTACATTCTTCTCTACTTTTTTTTAAAAAGGACATTGATTTTCAGACCAGCTTCAGTATTGGAAACTCTGCGATAGAAAACTCTGAAAAATCTTCTGATACTATAAAAATTGACGGGAATTTTCAGTATACACCAGATCTTTTTCTTAATATGACAGTTAATACAAAGGAAACTCCTCTTAATAAGTTTTTACTCCTTATGCCGGAGGATAAACAGCAACTTTTAACTTTCATTCCCGGTTTAACACTTAATTCGGAACTTTTCTTCTCAACAGATTTCCAAAAATTTTCTTTCTCTGCACAGGAGGTGGAGATTAAAACAGGAATATCCAATACTATTCGGTTTTCAGCCTTTGGTAATAATAATTCCATTGATATTAATAACTTAGCTATTAATTGGTATGAAAACAAGATTGATTCAAATATAAAAGTTACCATAAATAAAGATTATGTATCTGTAAATGCCGATGCATTATTCAAAGATTTACCCTACACTTTTCAGGCAGATTATTATCGTGATACAGGTTTATTTGTTGAAGGAAATCACGGTTTGTCGGCCAGCTTTTTAAAAATGGATAAATTTTCTGAAATAAGGCTGAAATTTATGGATTTACCTATTCCTGTCAATGAAAATATCACGGAAATCAGTCTTGATACTGAGGGTTATATTTTTAATAATAACGAATGGGAATTACTGATAAAAGATTTTACACTTACCAACATATCAGTACTTATTCCTGATAACAGTATGAGTATTAAAGGCACTGTATCCCAGGATCTGATAAATATCACTTCTGTTAATTATAGAGATCCCTTGTCTGAGCTCAAAGGAAAAGGAAAATTTACATACAATTTATCCCGGAAACAGGAACTCTCTGGTAATTTCATTTTGGAATCTGATAAAGAGGAAAGATACAGTGGGAATATAGAATTTTCTGACAGGATCATAAGTCTGAATGCCGATTTCAATGATGCCCCTATTAATCATTTCAAAAATCTTCCGGTTACAGGTTCCCTGAATGGGAATTTATCTATTGAAGGATCGTTTCCCAATCCGGATATTGATATAACGGTTCAGTTGAAAAAAGGCTCATATAAATCCTTTCCCCTGGAAATTGAAACATCTGTTTTGTTTACAGATAATATCATTAAACTAAACTATCTGCGTCTAAACTATCAGAATCAGATATTACAAAAAGGATACGGATATTATGACCTTAATAGTGGAATATTCTCGGGTTCAACTGAATTACGCGGTTTATTCAATAAAAAAACTATTTTTTCCACTATCAAGATAGAGGGGAATACATCAATTTTTACTGGAAAAATAAATTTACCACTATTATTAAAGAAAAATTACGATATCGGTTTAACATTTGAGAATATTTTTGTAGATACTAAAAATATTAACCCATGGGATTTGAATATTATTAGAGTTGAAGATAAAGTATCTTTTTCGGGTGGACCCTACAATGCTCTGGAAGGATTTATAACTGATAAAGGATTGTTCTCAGTCATATCCAGGAATGGACTTCCGGTCAGAGGAAATGCCGTAGGAGAAATAAAAGATGATCAGATAGATATTAAGCTGGAAAACATTGATGTTGATCTTAAGTTGCTGAATTTATTACCGACAGGAGGATACCTGGAGTTTTATTCCGGTAAAGCAAAAGGGTTTCTTAATATTTCCGGTCCGCTGATAAATCCTTCTTTTTTTGGAACGATTAAAGCATCCGGAGTTGAGGCTGGTGTATCCTTATTGGCAAATAAAATTGAACCATTTAATACTACTGTTCTATTTTCAGATAAAACTCTGAGTATAGGATCTGAAATACTAAATATCAACAATGGAGTTGCAAAAGTAGAAGCAGATTTCATTATTGAAAAGTGGATACCAGGAACCTATAGTGTAGATGTAAAAGTACCGGCAGATAAAGGTATTCACGTTATTTATGATGTTCCGGGCATTGGATTAAGTCTGGATGGTTTGATAAATGGGGATCTGCAGCTTTATGGTAATAAAAGTATGTTTTCAATAAATAGTGATCTCAAGGTTGATGAATGTATAATTGGAATAGGGCAAAAGGAAGAAACTGAACAGAGAGATAGACGACCCCTTAGTATTGATATGGATTTTACAACAGGAAAGGATGTTCAATTTATCTGGCCCTCAAAAACACTCCCAATTCTTCAGGCAACAGCTCAGAGTGACCAGGTTATAAATTTCAAACTTGACAGCTTAAGTAATACATTTTCAGTTAATGGGGATATTAAGATAAAACATGGAGGAATAAACTATTTCCAGAAAAGTTTCTACCTGACCAAAGGTTCTATTCTTTTTAATGAATCTGAGTTGAAATTTGATCCAATACTTGATTTTACAGCAAAAATAAAGGAGGTAGATTCCAGAGGAGAAGTTGTTAATATCTCTCTGATTCTGGATAAAACTCCATTAAGTAAATTTGAACCCCGATTTGAGTCAGATCCTCCCCTTCCAGATGTTGAAATCTTTTCGATTTTGGGTACGGGTATCTTTACAGAAATAGGGTCAGAAAAAATTGATCTTACTTCTGCTCTTCTTTTAACGAGTGATCTTGTAACACAATTCGGAATTATACAGACTTTTGAAAAAAAAGTTAAAAGTATCTTTAATCTTGACCTTTTTTCTATCCGAACACAGATGATTCAGAACATACTTATAGATAGATTTGTTGAAGATAGTTCCCGGTTTACCGATGGAAGGCTGGACAGTTTTGGAAGTTATCTGAATAATACCACTTTATACTTGGGAAAGTACTTTGGAAATGATATATTCTTACAGGCACTCTTGCAGATCAGTAATGAACAGTTATCAGCTGCAGGTCAACTGAGTGCCACTGATGAGTTATCTTTAGAGTCAACGATAAGTCTGGAATGGCAGACACCATTCTTTTTACTGGGCTTTTCAATAAAACCAGACTTTAATGATCCTCTGTCCAGTATTCAAAATACGAGTCTCAAGTTATCATGGGACTACTCATATTAATAGATAATTCGGGCGGCACGGAGTGTCGGGGACCCGAAATAGTCGTAAATAGATAATTCGGGCGTCTGGTCGGAAGCAAGCTTCCTGCTCGACCATGCATCCCCGGGCACGGAGTGTCGGGGATCCGAAATAGTCGTAAATAGATAATTCGGGCGCTGTTTGCTCACAACATTACTGCCCGACTATGCAAGCAAAGGAGATTTTATGCGCAAGTTATTATTACTGACATTGCTGTTCTTAAGTGTTTTGGGGTTTCTATCTGCCCAGAATAGATCGGCTACACCCTGGTATATGGGTAAACCAATAGAAGAAATAAGGTTTGAGGGATTAAAAAATGTTTCTACTTCGGATCTCGATGGAATAACTGCACAGTTTATTAAAACTAATTACTCTCCGGGAGTCTATAAAGATTTACAGAGTAAACTTTTTGCACTTGATTTTTTTAAAAAATTTACTGCAGAAGCGGAACCTGCGGATAGTGGTAAAACCGGTGTAATAATTATTTTCACAGTCGAAGAGCGACCTCTCGTAGATGAGCTGATAATAAAAGGAAATAATAAAATAAGAACTGGTGATATTCTCGATGAAATTCTACTTAAAAGAGATGATATTTTTAGTACTTCAAAGATGAAATATGATAAAGATACAATTCTTAAACTCTATTTTAGCAAAGGATACCCCGATATCAAAGTAGAATCAGAAGTTTCTGAACAAGATGATAATACTGTTAAAGTGACATTTAGAATCGAGGAGGGTAGTCAGACCAGAATAAAAGAGATTAATTTTTCTGGAAACACTATTTTTTCCGATTCAGTTTTAAAGGGTAAACTTTCCATAAAAGCTCAATCTCTCTTAAATACCGGTGTTTTTCAGGAAAATAAACTTGTAGAAGACAGGGCAGCTATAGAGACTTATTACAGGGATAGAGGTTATCTGGATGCAAAAGTTGTTGATGTTAAACAGGATTTTCTTGATTCTGAGAACGGCAGAAACTATCTTTCTCTTACATTTTATATCGATGAGGGTGATAAATGGTCATTTGATGAGATAGCAATTATAGGAAATGAGCTTTTTAGTGATGAAGATCTTCTTGCATTAATTCACCATAAAAAGGGGGATGTAATAAATAAAACCCGTCTTGATATGGACTTTGCCAGAGTTTCTGATCTCTACTACAATAACGGGTATATCTATAATGATATACAAATGAACGAAGAACGTGACGAACAGAATAAAACAGTAAAATATACTCTGAAAATAGTCGAAAAGGGTCGTGCTCATATTGAAAATATTATTGTAAAGGGAAATGTAAAAACTCTCGACTACGTATTGTACAGAGAAATTCCCCTTGTTGAAGGAGATATTTTCAGCAAGGATAAAGTAATTGAAGGAATTCAAAATTTATATAATACAGGTTTGTTTGCCACTGTAGCTCCCGAAACTCCTTATGGAAGTAAAGAGGGGCTGATGGATCTGATTATAAATGTAGAAGAGGGAAAAAATACAGATATTCAATTTGGATTGACTTTTACTGGTGCTGCAGGAGAATTCCCTATGGCCGGATTTCTTAAATGGAATGAGAAGAATTTCAGAGGGAGAGGGCAGACTCTAAGCATAGGAACGGAACTGTCACCGACTAAACAGAGTATGCAGCTGGGATTTAATGATAACTGGCTTATGGGTAAACGATGGTCTGCTGGTATAAATTTTTCATATACCCACCAGATATACAGCGGAATTACTCAGGATATTCTTCCTATTAAATTTACGGAAGATGAGTATAATTCCGGCCAGACTGCTGCTCCTGATCCCTACAACTCATGGGGAGAATGGGAAACTGCTCAGGCAAATGGTGAATCAATAGACAGTGCCTATTTAATGGAATATAACAATCATAAATTCTCACTTGGAGCTAATACAGGTTATACTTTTCATACTAAATTGGGTAGGTTTACAACATCAACAGGATTAAACTCCTCTCTAAATAAAATAATATATGATCCCTATCAATATCGGCCATTTAATCCTGCAGTAAGAAACAATCTTGACGCATGGCTTTTTAACAATAAGTATTGGCTTAATTTAGTATGGGACCGGAGAGATTTTGTAATGAACCCTACAAGCGGATTTGTTATTAACCAGCTTACAACTTATTCGGGCGGATTTTTGGGGGGAGACACCCATTTTATAAAATCCCAATCCAAAGCAGAAGCTTTTTTTAAACTTCTTGAGATACCCGTCAGTGAAAAATATACTTTCAAAACAGTTTTTGCAATTCATACCTCCTTTTCGGCAATTTTTAATCAGTACTATTTTCAGGATCCTTCATGGGGATGGAATATTAAAGCCACAACTGCTGATATGCTCTATACAGACGGAATGAACATTGCCCGTGGATGGGGATTTGAACAGGAAGGTGAGGCAATGTGGGACAACTGGATTGAACTAAGAATGCCCATTGCAGAAAATGTTCTCTGGGGGGATCTGTTTTTTAGCGGAACAGGTTTTTGGAAAGACCTGAATGAAGTCAAAACTATGGATATAAGCAGTTTTATGTTTTCCATGGGTGCCGGTGTAAGGTTTACCATACCAGGACTACCTATCGGATTATATTTTACAAAGCGTTTTTCATTTCCAGATGGTAATCTAAAATGGGAAGGAGGGGAATTGTTTAAAAACCCTGATAATCCTGATTCCGGTATTCAGATGGTTATAGCGTTTCAGTTTGGTCTTTTCTAGACAGAAGTAAGAGTTAGGTAATCCTGTATGATTATTATATTGCAGAACAGATTACCTATATTAAAATAAAGATAAAATGGGCATTATGTAATATCAGAAGCCCATCATATTTTACAAAGGAGTTGAAATTGAATAAGCGAAAAATATTTTTCTCTTTTTTCCTGATAGTAATTACATTTTCCCTCTTCGCAGAAAAACTAACAATGATAGGAATTGTTGATCTGACTAAGATCGTTTCAGATTATTTTAAAGAATCAACAGCCTGGAGGGAGATTGACGAACTTACAAACAGAGTAGAACAGAGTACCAATGAAAAACTTAATGAAATTCGGATTCTTCAGGAACAGAAGATCAATGCGGCTAATGATAATAATGAATTTTTAATATTGAAGCTTGAAGATGAAATACAAAAAAAACAGCAGTATCTTCAGGAATATCATAAAATTATGTCAGACAGGATTAGCTCAAAAAAAGAAAATCTTCTTACTTCCTCAGGTTTTTCCAAAGAAATTATTGAGTCAATTCAATTTATTGCTGAAAATGAGGGCTTTTCTATAGTTTTCAGGAAAAAAGATCCTAATATTTTATACTATAACTATGAAGTGGATATAACTGAGAAAGTTATTGAACGACTAATACTACGGGCATCTTCAGGAAACTAATAGTAATGTCAGAGATGACTCCAATGATGCTTCAGTACCGTAGAATAAAATCTCAGCATAAGGATGCAGTTCTCTTTTACCGGTTAGGTGATTTTTATGAAATGTTTGATAATGATGCCAGAGATGTATCAAAATTATTGAATCTTACCCTGACATCAAGGCATGGTATTCCGATGTGCGGAATACCTTATCACGCGTCAGGGAACTATATACCGAGACTATTGAATGCAGGTAAAAAAATTGCTATTTGTGAACAGACAACCCTTCCCAAAAAGGGAAAGGGAATAGTTGACCGGGAAGTTGTAGAAGTTATAACTCCTGGCACTGTAATTGATGAAAATTATTTAAACGGAGATAAAAATAATTATATAATTTCTATAGGAAAGAGAGGCGATTACATCTCGTTGGTTTACCTTGATCTTTCAACTGCAGATTTTGGAGCTACGGCAATTGAAGTAAATGAAAGAGAGGGTAAATTAAAAAAAGAACTGTACAGTTTAAATCTATCCGAACTAATTATTCAGGAATCTCTTCTAAAAGAGGACACTGTTATAGCAAGGATACTTTCTGAACGCCCGGGGCTGCTGATTAATCGTTATCCTGACTGGAAATATGATCAGCAAAGTTCCTTTGACCGGTTAAAACTACAATTTGGTCTTTTAAGCCTCAAGGCATTTGGTTTAACCAGGAGCAGCCCGGAAATATTTGCAGCTGCAGTTCTTCTCGAGTATATTGACTTATCATCCAGATCTATACTGGCACATATACAATCCATAAATATTTATTCTGATAATGACTATCTGGGAATGGATGAAGCAACCCAAAAAAATCTCGAAATTATACGTAACCTTCAGGATAATACTGAAAGTTTTACCCTTATTGATATTCTTGATAAAACGAAGACTACAATGGGGGCGAGAAAACTAAAAAACTGGCTGATCAGACCCCTAAGGAGTATCGATGCAATTAATAGCAGATTTAATGCTATCGAACAACTCTATCATAATCAGCAATTGCTTAATGCCTTACAGTCTGAACTGAACTCAATTCTTGATATTGAACGTATTTCTTCAAAAATCGCAATGGATAAAGCAAATGCAAAAGATCTTGTTGCTCTTGGCAGTAGTCTTTACAGTTCTACAATTGTTTATGAAATGCTAACAAAATTTAAAGATATTTCCCCTAATTGGAATCTTGGAAAAGAGCTTATAATTCGAATCAATAATACGAGAGAACTTATATCCGGATCAATCTGTGATGATCCGCCAATACTCCTTTCGGAGGGTAAAATGATCCGGAAAGGATATAATAATCAACTTGATAAGCTGCATGAACTCAAAAGTAACAGTCAGGATTATTTAAGTGAATATCTTGAAGCTGAAAAAAGCAATTCCGGTATTACCAACCTTAAAATTAAGTATAACAGGATAATCGGTCACTTTCTTGAAGTAACAAAATCAAATATTCAGCTTGTACCTGAGTATTTTATTAAACGTCAGTCTCTTGTTAATAATGACAGATACACAACAGAAAAACTCTCAGAGCTTGAGTCTGATCTCAATAGTGCTTCAGAAAAAATTATTACCCTTGAGAAATCATTATTTATAGATGTAAGAGATATAATAAAAAAAGATATTGATGCTTTTCTTACAGTTTCAGCTTATATTTCTGATATTGACTGTATTAGCTCTTTTACCCAGGCTGCTACCGAATATGGATATGTTAGACCGGTGGTTATGGATTCTTCTGAGCTAGTAATTATTGAGGGGAGACATCCCGTAGTCGAGTATAACCTGAACCCTGGTGATTTTATTCCCAATCCTACATCGCTAAATGCGGCTTCAGAATCTTTCGCATTGATAACCGGACCCAATATGGCAGGTAAATCCACCTATCTTCGACAGGTAGCCCTGATTGTACTCATGGCTCAATCAGGATCATTTGTTCCCGCTTCTTCGGCAAAGATAGGAATTACGGATCGTATTTTCTGTAGAGTAGGTGCTTCTGATAATCTAGCCAGGGGAGAGTCCACATTTCTTGTGGAAATGAATGAAACAGCCTTTATCCTTAGAAATGCTACCGAAAAATCACTTGTAATTATGGATGAAGTTGGGAGAGGAACCAGTACTGAAGACGGACTTGCTATTGCATGGTCTGTTTCAGAGTTTCTCTTAAACAGCAGTATTAAAACACTATTTGCAACTCATTATCATGAACTGACCAGATTACAAAATGAAAGGCTGATAAACCTTCATCTGGAGGTAAAGGAAAATGAGGGTGAAATTATCTTTCTCAAAAAAGTTACAAAAGGGAGTTCAGGCAGCTCCTATGGTATTCATGTTGCAAAACTTGCAGGTATTCCGCAGTCGGTACTGGTAAGAGCCGCATCCATACTTGCAGGTATTAACACCCTTAAAACGGAAAGCATAGATCCTTCCAGTATTAAACCGGAACTAACTCAACAGTCACTGTTCAGCCAGACAGATTTAATCACAAATTCTATTAAATCCCTGGATCTGAACAGTATGACTCCCCTGGATGCACTTAATTATCTCTACGATCTTCGGAGTGAAATTGAAGCAGGAGAGTAGTTTTATCAGTATTATATTATATGTGGATAAAAAGATGTATTCTCTGTGGAAACTATATTTTTAATGGTAAAGGTTACCAGATTTTATGTAATTACTGTCAATTAAATATAAATAAAATTGAAGGAAATATTTGTGTAAAATGTGGGCTTCCTCTTATTTCTGAAGACAGGCTATGTCTTAAGTGCAGAGATCGGAAACAATACTATGAATTTAATAAATCTGTCTTTACCTATTCCCGGGAAATCAAAGAGATTATATACCAGTACAAATTTAGAAATAGAAAGATTCTTGCTTTTTATCTGTCCGGGCAGCTTTATAATTTAATTTCCAAATATTACCCTGATGCAGTTATAGTACCTGTCCCGGGACGGAAAATAATAAAAAAACAAAAGGGATGGGAGCATATTGAATTAATTTGTAAAATTTTGGAGAAGAAATATAAATTGACTCATATCTCTTTACTGGATCGTAAAGGTAACAAAGCTCAGAAATCGCTTTCCATGGAGTTGAGACGGGAGAATCTGCGAAAGAATATTATTTTCAACCCCAGAGTAAATTTTCTGCCCGAGACGGTTATTCTGGTAGATGATATATTTACTACAGGCAACACAATAAATGAATGTGCATCGATATTAAAAGAGAACGGAGTAATAAAGATCTACTCCGCAACAATAGCTGTTGATTAAACCCCGAAGAGCGGTTGATTAAAAGACTCTGATATTGACTTAAAACGATCATGTTGCTATAGTATATACAGCTTAATATTTCGAACCTGAAAGGAGTCGCTTAGACTCCTTTTTTGATGGGTAGGTAGTTGGATCAAAGGAACAGAGACAGTAATTTATTAAACAGTATTGAACCTGTTGTGGAAGGATTGGGTTTTTATGTTGTTGAATTTACTTCCCGGAAAAGCAGATCAGGTTTATCTGTTAATGTCATAATCTACAGGGATTCCGGCATAAATATGGCTGATTGTACAGCGGTTTATAAAACTATACTCCCGAGGATTGAGATGCTGGAAGATTCCAGAGATGTCCACTTAGAAGTATCATCTCCTGGGATATCGCGAAACATAAAGACTACTGATGAATTTAAGATTTTTCTGGGTCGAAAAGTGAAAATTCTGAATAAAAATGATTCTGAATGGATTCATGGAATGATTGATTTTGTAGATAATAATAGTGTAAATCTTAATATCGACAACGGAAAAGTTGAAATCAGTTTTGAAGATATTAATAAAGCTAAATTAGAATAATAGGAGGACAGAAACTATATGGCTTCTGGACTTGCTGATGCAATTAAATCCCTTGTTCAGGATAAGGGTATTTCTGAAGAACTTGTAAAAAAAACCATTGAAGATTTCCTGTTTGCCGCATACAAGCGTAAATTTGGAACTTCTGAAAACGCTGTTGTAAAATTCAATGATGATGATACGGATGTTTCAATTTATGCCCGTAAAAATATTGTTGAAGAACTTGAAGATCCTGTTTTTGAAATTCTTCTTGAAGATGCTCTTCTGGAGAATGAAGAATCGGAGATAGGTGATGAACTTCTAATCTATATAGATCCTTCCGGATTTGACAGGGGAGCTGTTCAGAGTGCAAAACAAAATGCAAAACAGACTCTTAGGGAAATAAATAAAGATACCCTTTACTCTGAGTTCAAAGAGAAAGAAGGTGAGATGATAATTGGTTATCATCAGCGGGAACGTAATGGTAATATTTTTGTAGATCTTGGTAAGATTGAGGGTATTCTTCCAAAACGTTTTCAGTCTCCAAGAGAAACCTACAGACCTAATGATAGAATTAAAGCTTTAATTTATGAAGTTAATAAAACTCCTTCAGGACTACAGGTTATTCTTTCCAGAACACATACTGATTTTGTCAGACGTATATTTGAACTTGAAGTTCCTGAAATCTACGATAATACTGTAGAAATTTTTAAAATTGTAAGAGAACCAGGGTACCGGACAAAAATATCGGTCTACTCAAACCGTGAGGATGTTGACCCTGTAGGTGCTTGTGTTGGAATTAAAGGGGTTAGGATTCAATCTGTAGTCAGAGAAATGGAAGGAGAAAAGATCGATATCCTGAAATATGTTACAGATCAGAAAGAGTTTATTAAAAATGCCCTCTCACCTGCGGAAGTTGAAAATATTCTTATTCTTAACGAGGCCAAAAGGCAGGCTCTTGCAATTGTTAATGACAGTCAGCTTTCACTGGCAATTGGTAAGAGAGGTCTGAACGTACGACTTGCCAACAGACTGGTAGATTGGAATATTGATGTAAAAAATCATGAACAATTTGAAGAGATGGATATTACACTCGAGTCAAAGAAAGAACTTGATGCACTTTTTAATGATAATCACGAGGACATTGATGAAATTACATCTATCTCTGAACTTCCCGGAATGCCGGAAAGATTAGCTGGGATTCTGAGTGAAAACGGTATCGATCTTATTGAATCTTTAGTTTCTCTTAATAAGGAGAACCTCAGTCATCTTGAAGGTATTACTGTTGCGGATATTGAAAAGATACAGAATATCATATCTGACAGTATTGATATTGTTGAAGAAGAATCTGAGGAATTATATGAAGAAAATTATTCTGAAGAATCGGATACAGATTTCATTCAGGAAGAGTATGAGTGTCCGGAATGCAGTCATCCAATAACAACAGAAATGGACGTTTGTCCTGAATGCGGTGTCGGCTTAAGTTTTGAAGTTGAAGAAGAACAGGAAGAACAGGAAGAACAGGAAGAAGAGTGATATGAACTAATTTTATATCAATAACGATGGCTATTTATTGACAAGAACAACTTAAATATGTTGTCCTTTTCATAAGTGATAAGAGGAATTAAAGGAATTTTATGGCTGAAGAACAGGAAAAAAAGAGTAAACCGAAGGCAACACTAATAAAACACAGAAAACCGGATATCTCTTCTGAAAAAACTACAGAACCAATTGAAAAGAAAAAGGTTGTTGTAGTTAAAAAAAAGGTAGTTGTTAAAAAAGTGACTCATAAAGTAGTTGCTAAAAAAGATTCATCTAAAACAGTCGAAAATAAAGCCGATTCCTCAAAAAGATCAGATCAAATCAATAAATCTACTAAGACAGAAGTTAAATCTTCAGAACAGACTGAAAGGAAAAAATCAACAGGCGAAATAAAACAGCCTGGAATTCCAGTTAAACAGGAAACAGGAACTTCTGATAATAAAAATGATATTAGACGACAGACTCCTCAGGGTGACAGACAGGGGGGAAGACCTCCCTATCAGGGTGGTGCAAACAGACCTCCTTACCAGGGTGACAGACAGGGGGGAAGACCTCCATATCAGGGTGGTGCAAACAGACCCCCTTACCAGGGTGACAGACAGGGTGCAAGACCTCCCTATCAGGGTGGTGCAAACAGACCTCCTTACCAGGGTGACAGACAGGGGGGAAGACCTCCATATCAGGGTGGTGCAAACAGACCTCCTTACCAGGGTGACAGACAGGGTGCAAGACCTCCCTATCAGGGTGGTGCAAACAGACCTCCTTACCAGGGTGACAGACAGGGGGGAAGACCTCCCTATCAGGGTGGTGCAAACAGA
>JAJRQE010000114.1 GCA_024280415.1 Spirochaetota bacterium
TCGATATTGACTCCATTGAAGAAGAGATTATTGCTGAAGAACCAGTAGAGATCGACCTCGATATTGACTCCATTGAAGAAGAGATTATTGCTGAAGAACCAGTAGAGATCGACCTCGATATTGACTCCATTGAAGAAGAGACTATTGTTGATGCACCAGTAGAGATCGATTTTGATATTGACTCCATTGAAGAAGAGATTATTGCTGATACTCCAGTAGAGATCGACCTCGACATTGACTCTATTGAAGAAGAGACTATTGTTGATCCACCAGTAGAGATCGACATTGACTCTATTGAAGAAGAGACTATTGCTGAAGAACCAGTAGAGATCGACCTCGATATCCTGGATAATCTTGAAGATATTCAGGTTGAGGCTTCTGAGCCTGAAACCACTTCTACAATTGACATTGAACTCCCTGAAATGCAGGATGCAAAGGATGAAATAAAAAATATTTCTACAGAAACGAATGATCTGGCAGATCTTTCACCGAAGCTTAAATCTGAAATTAAATCCGTACTATCATATATGGATCAACTTTTGGAATCATTACCTGAAGATAAAATTCATGAGTTTGCTAATTCTGAGCATTATGAAGTTTACAGGAAACTTTTTGAGGAATTAGGTTTGAACGAATATGGGTCTGCTAAGTAAAATTATTGAATCTCAATCAACAGAATTCAAAAACTCAAATAAAGAAGCTACGGATTTATTCTTTTCTGAAATCAAATCTTTAGAAATTGAATTTGAATATTCAAAAAAAATTTTCAATTTACTATGCCTGCATCTTAAAATAAAAAAAGGAGCATTGCTGATATTAGACAAAACCAATAATTCTTTTTCTCCTGGTATTATATTAAATCTTGATATGACTACTTCCCGTCACTTCAGAATTGAAAGTACTTTTTTTGATGAGCATGTTAGTAATTTTAATAAAATAACTTTTAAGGAAAATTTATTTTTAAAAGGATTGAAACAATTTTTCTCTATCAGAGAATATTCTGCATTAAGATCTCTAATGGTAGTTCCCTTTTATTTATTTGGTGAATTGAATGCCATACTCGTAATTATTGATCCGAATGAAAAAATTGTTACTACTGCAAGAGGTATTTCACTAGGTTCTGAAAAGATTACAAAGAAATTATTAAAATCACGGACACCTTTTAATATTGAATCTAACAATGTTCCTGATCCAGAGAGAGAAGATCCTTATAAAATACTGGAAAATTTTATTAGTTCTTCTTTATATGGTGAAAATAGAGCACTTCTGATTATATCCTTAAATGTGAAAAGTCTTTTAACAACTTTAAATGAACTCCTTCCAGATACAGATCCATTTGAAATATATAAAGATGTTATACATGCAATAATAAAATTAATCAGCAATTCCGGTGTACTTGTAAGATTATCTGCTGATAAGCATCTAATCTATTACCGGCTTAGAACAGGAACAACACCAAATCTTATAACCCATCAAATAAATTTAGCTATTGCAACTTTTTTTTCTATTAAAAATATTTTACCTAAAATTACAGAAAGATTTGATCTATTTAAAAGTCCCATTAGTAAATCTGTACAATCTCTCCTGAAAGACTTCCTATAGTCTGTATGATTTCCACAGAAAAAACCCGTTCAGGTAATTTAACATTACTTATCAATAAAAGACTGATACATTCCAGATACAATCCGGAATCTGAAGCCCAAACATTTTTATTAACCAAAAATTTTAAAAGATGCCCTCAGATAGTAATTATAATTGGATCAGGACTGGGGTATTTAAAAAAAGCTGTTTTAAATAAATACAAAGATGTAAAAGTATTTAGTATTTATTTGGACAATGAAATTTATAAGCTTTCGCCAGATAAAGAAAACTCCTGGGTTTATACTAATAATAAGTTAAAATACAAACTTTCAAATTTTATTCCTGATTTTCTTTTGTCAGAAACAAGAATTTTAAAATGGCTACCTTGCACACAACAATATCCACATAGAACAAAAGAAATTGAAGAAATTATTTTCCAGTTTCTTATGGAACGAAAGGGATCTATTTTTACAACACAAAAATTTGGGAAGAAATGGATTAGAAATTTCTTTCTAAATTATGGAAAAATAAAATCTTTTTACCAATTATCCGAAATAAATCTCCCTGTTCTTATCGCTGCTTCGGGCCCTAGTTTAAACAAAGCGATTGATTTTTTAAGGAAATATAAAAATAAATACATTCTTGCTGCTTTACCTTCTTCACTTGCAGCATTAAATTTCAATGGCATTAAACCTGATATTATTTTAAATACAGATCCTGGTTACTGGACCGGTGCACATTTTAAGTATCTTGATAAAGAAACACCGATAGTCATGCCCTTAAGTGCATCATTTTTTTCAAATTGTCATAACCCTGTTATTTGTATTGACCAGAATACTTTTTTAGAGAATATTTTTTTTAAAAACAAACATTTCTCTCAAATATCATCTCATGGAACCGTTGCAGGTACCGCTTATCTTTTCCTAAGAAAAATTACAGATAAACCAATTATTTTTGCAGGTTTGGATTTTTGTTTTAAAGATATTCACGAGCATGTAAAACCACATAGTTATGATACATTGTTCAGAGTTTATCAGAACCGGTTTAATACTGAACTTCATTCTCTCTATGTTCGGAAAAATAATTTTCTAGGAAATAATTCTTATGGATCTACAAAAGCTCTGACTACCTATTCAGGATGGTTCAACACCTACAATAATCATAAAAATATATTCAGATTAAACCCAAGTGATGTAAAAACATATAATTTGGAATCTATTGATGAAAATAGACTATTACAACTTTTAAATAATTTCAGTTCCTTGAACTGTCCATTCAAATTTAACAAAATTTCAGATATTAGTGCTTTTATACCTTTAAATATTGGTTTAGAAGAGATACTTGCTAAAATTAAAATATTTAAAAAATCAATTAAATATATGAATAGTAATGATATTTTACTATTTTTCACAAACAATAATTTACTTACCGAAATATTTCAGTTTTTGGAGTATACAAAAATAATCGAACTTGCGAAAATATACAGATCAGATAAAGAGAATTCACAGCTTATTCTTAATGAAATTTCTGTAACTTCTTATAATTATTTCAATGATTTATTAATAAGGCAAAAAAATGAATAGTTTATTCTATGATAAAAATATGCTGGCTCTTACTTCAAAGAACAGTAACCTTGCAATTAGACTTGGAACCGTAGGTGAATCTGAAAGGGTTCTCTTTAAAATTTCAAAAAACGGAAGTATAATACCAGTTTTAAAGAAAAATGATCATGAAAGACCTTTGCATTCAACAATTGACCCTGATAAAGAGGGACTTCGATATTATAAGTCTTTTAAAGCCAGTGGATTTATTGTTTTCCTTGGTTTAGGGGCTGCTTACCATATTAAACCTTTTATTAACCAAACTGATATTTCTGAAATATTAATAATAGACAAAGACCTGGAATTATTTAAATCATTACTAATTCAATTTGATCTCACCCACCTAATTCTCAATCCAAGAGTTAAGTTCCTTATTGATCCTGATGTAGAAACTGTCAAAGATTATCTTCTTTCCAATTATCTCCCGGCAGTTTCAGGAAATCTTCATATATTAAATTTAAGATCAAGAATTATTACTGAAGAAATATATTTTAACACCATTATCCATACTATAGAAAGTTTAATAGGTTCATTATCTGAGGATTTTTCTGTTCAGTCACATTTCGGTAAAAGATGGTTTATCAATACCTTATCTAATTTAAAAAAGGCTCAAAACGTTAAGAATATTCTACCTCCTATAAAAAGTGCTATGGTAACTGGTGCCGGACCTTCTCTCGAAAAACAGCTTCCTGAAATTATTAACGAAAGAAACAATAGATTTTTAATAGCAACTGATACTTCACTACCCTTTTTGCTTAAAAACAGTATCGAACCGGATATTGTTATATCTATAGACTGCCAGCATATAACTTTTCATCATTTTTTAGCCGGTTTACCACAGCATATACCTCTGGTTTTAGATTTGGCTTCCCCTGCATGGCTGACTCGAAGAAGTAAAAATATTGTTTTTTTTACAAGTGGTCATCCTTTTTCACAGTATGTGAATACCAGATGGAGAAGTTTTCCATATATTGATACTTCCGGAGGTAATGTAAGTCATGCAGCTATATCCCTTGCTGATAAACTAGGAGCAAAAGAGATATATCTTTACGGAATTGACTTTTCCTACCCAAATGGTAAAAGTTATGCGAGAGGTACATATCTGTATCCCTATTTCAACTCCGATTCGAACCGTTTTCGCGGACTCGAAAATAGTTTTGTCTCATTTCTTTTTTTTAATCAAAAAACTGTTAAACAAAATAAACCTTTTGGTATAAGTTATACGACAACACCGATGATCAGTTATAAAAAGCGACTTGAAAAAGCATCTAAATATCTGGATGCACAATTAATTCAAGCCGAAGGTCTTGGTGAAAATTTGGTTTTTCCTAAAAAGAAAGCAATAATTGGTAGAAATAATAATATTACTCCGTTTTTTTCTGCAGGATCAAGTGCA
>JAJRQE010000115.1 GCA_024280415.1 Spirochaetota bacterium
CTTTGGTTGCATAGGCGAGCAGGAAGCTTGCTTCCGACCAGCCTTATCATATATATCTACACAATACTTTTGTTTAGCTTTCGTATGTATTTCTATATTATTTCTTTTTACTTTCTTTGACAAGGTTATTACAAAAAAAAAAGCGAAACAAAGATGATTTTAACACCTTTATTTCGCTGGAATAGTTTATTATTAAAAAAGAATTATGCAGCTTTAATCTTAATAGCTCGTGCCTGTTCTTCGGGTTTTTTTCTGATATTAACAGTAAGGATACCATTACTGAAAGTGGCCTCCACTTTTCCCTGATCGGCATCTTTTGGAAGAATAAAAGTTCGGAAAAAGGACTGCCGTCCCCTTTCCCTTAGAAGAAACTCGGATTCCTTTTCAGCATCACTATCCGTATCCTTTTTTTCATTTTGTAATGAAGAAATAATTAGACGGTTTTTCTCAATTTTGACATCTACATCTTTTTCGGTCAGACCCGGCAGTTCCACCTCCATAACATAGCTACTCCTGCTTTCACTAATATCAACCGATGGAGTCCTGTAGGACTGTTTTTGGTCCGCGGCCTGATTATCCTCAAATAGATTACTCAAAATCCTGTCAAAATCTCCAAAAATGTTTCCCGGTCTGTTTACTAAATATCTCATTTTACGCCTCCGTGTGTTTTGGTTACTGAGCTCGCTCCTCGACACTTCGTGCCTGGGGTACGACTCATAGCCAAGCAGGGACGCAGCCCCGACCCGGCTATATTTTCTTATATACAAGCAATATACGTGCCAACTTTCACTATCAGACCATAAACCCTTACACTGAAACAACTTGCGTTTTGGTGAATACTTTTATATACTGTTGATAAAAATAGGCAAAACACAAATATGGGTCATTATTCTCCAATGGGTTAATTTATCCTTGGTAGTGTGTCATTTTTACACATTTCACCTAAACAGGATATTTTAAACACTGATGTCTTGTCATTTATGAGATCAAAATCTATAATTCAAACCAGAATAGTATCCTGGAATTGTTCCTTTTACAGGCTATTTTGGGAATTACCATATCTTTAAAAAAATGTGTTAAGTAGATAAGAATACTTTTCCAATAATTGTAAGTGAGCAAAAAATATGAGAGTTGCGAAATTTTTTTGGATAAGTGTTTTTATCCTGAATCCGATAATCCCCTTAATCCTCTTTTTTTATATTACAGATATTAGACCTTCTCCATTAGTGGTTTTATTCTATGGATTCGGTATTTTTGGGTTTACATGGTTTACCAATGAAATTATTATATCTGCAAGACCCAAATTTATTGAGCGTATTTTTGGTCTGGATAAACTTCTTCTTTTTCATATTTTTAGCTCCATCATTGCCCTGGCTGCAGGACTGCTTCATACAGCACTACTGGATAGTGTGCAGAGATGGAACCCCTCTCTGGGAAGAGAAATAGGATCAATAACCCAGGGGCTTGCTATTGGCCTGTTTAGTATTTCGGCAATATTCTTTACAACCATCTTTACTGATCTTCACCCCCTTCTTTCAAAATTGCGAAGATGGCTGCTCCATTCCATTCTCCGTCTGGATTTTCAGATAATACGAATAATACATAACTTGTTTGTTGTGATAATAGTGGGCTTCTTATTACATATCCTTTTTACAACAACTTTAGAGGAATACCCCCAGGCACGATGGATTTTCATTGTCCAGGTTATTATTTCCATTATTTTCTATCTTTACAATAAAGTTTTTAAACTTGTACTGCCAAAGTACAGATATTTTGTTGAAAAAGTAATTGAAGATTCGGAAAATACTGTAACAATCGAGCTATCTCCTAAATTTTCCGGAAAAATATATTCATACATACCTGGTCAATTCGTTTTTGTAAGGTTCATTACAAATTCACGACTAATGGAAGAGCACCCCTTTTCAATCTCATCCAGCCCCCTGAATAAGAAGACCCTTTCTATAACTGTCAAGAGACTTGGTAATTACACTTCAGCCCTTAGGGATCTAAAACCCGGGACAAAGGCAATTGTCGATTATCCATTTGGATCATTTTCAATCCCTGAGTCCCTAAACAGAGATAAAATTGTATTAATTGCCGGCGGCATAGGAATAACACCCTTTCTAGGCTATCTTTCCTATTTGAGTGAAAAAAATAAGGATCAGAAGGTGACCCTAATCTGGGGTATAAGAAATCCGGAAGATCTTCTGAAAAAAGATTTTTTTGATGATATTAAAAAAATAATGCCAGATTTTCAACTAATACCAATTATATCAAACTTAAAAAACAGGTAAGACAAGAAAGAACTTAGTTTTGAATACGGGTACTTTGACAAAGAAAAGGCTCATCGGCTTATTGATAAAGACCTAAGTCTCTATGAATATTATATCTGCGGCCCCAAAATTATGATGCAGTCTGTAAAACTAACTCTTTCAGAAAACGGAGTGACAAAAAAACAGATTCATATGGAACGATTTTCCATGTAATTTTCCCGGCATCACCTGGTTCATTTTATTTATAAAATCCCGAAGAGGTTGTCTCCTGCTTTTCTGCTATACAGGTATTACACCTTTTTTCAGAATAATATTGCCATACTTAACAGTTGAACCAGTCATGACAACAGCATAAGCACCCCTGCTCCTCTCATAAAACTCAAAGCGTTCCAGTTTTCCAATTACAGGTGTATCCGGATAGTATCTGTCAATTACGACCCTGTAGGATCTTTCCACCTCAGGATCGGGAGTATCACTGGAGGGAACAGCCATCATCAGTACAGGATTACTGACATAGGAATCCAGTGTAAATAAGGGTAATATTCCATTCAGAAGATCCACAATATCAATTCCATCGGCACGAATTACCAATGAGTTCATAGTATCTCCGGGATAAAACGCATCTGCCAGGACGAGTTCATCCCCATGCCCC
>JAJRQE010000116.1 GCA_024280415.1 Spirochaetota bacterium
AATGGATAAACTTAAAACATGGATTGTCGGTGAAGGTGAGACTTTTATTCAGGTCCCTTTTCCTGATGGTTATAAAAATGAGAATACAGGTTTTGAGTTGTTTTTAAAAAGCATAGAGGAACAGGGAGTTAGAGGAGAACATATTGCCGGAGTTCTTACCGAATCCTATCAGGGAGTAGGTCCTGATTTTCTGCCTGTGGAGTATGCACAAAAATTACAGGATTTTTGTCAAAAATGCGATATTATCTCAATTTATGATGAAGTTCAGGCAGGATTTGGCCGTTCCGGGAAAATGTTCACATATGAACATTACGGTGTGGAACCCGATTTAATTGTATGCGGTAAAGGAATAACTTCGTCCCTTCCTCTATCTGCAGTAATCGGCAAAAAGAAAGTTCTTGATCTCTATGCGCCAGGATCTATGACATCAACTCATTCTGCAAGTCCGCTACCGGTTGTTGCGGCTATAGAAAACCTGAAGTTAATTGAAAAGGAAAATCTTGTAGAGAACAGTCGGAAACTTGGTGAAGTTCTTATGGCTGGATTACAGGAGATAGTGGATAAATACCCTGACAGACTTGGATGTCTCCATGGGAAAGGACTTGTGGCTGGAATACAGGTAGTTAAATCCGGAACAAAAGAACCTGATCCGGAAACTGCAAAAAACGTTAATGAGAAATGTTTTCATAAGGGACTGCTTATGTTTGCACCTGTGGGAATTGCCGGAGAGTGCATAAAGATAGCACCTCCCCTTATGATTACAGAAGAGGCTCTGAAAGAAGGATTGGAAGTTCTTAAAGAATCCTGTAACGAGATTCTGGGGGAATAAATAAAATCTAAGGAGAGATATAAGTGGAAATTATTAAAGGGCATTCTGTCTTTACTGAAAAAAATATCAGACTAAATATTGATAAAAATGTAATAGTTTCAGTTGAGGAACTGAATAGTTCAGAAAAACTACCCTATATCTCCCCGGGATTTCTGGATACTCAGGTAAATGGTTATGCAGGCCTGGATTACAGTTATGAAAACCTTGAGCCTGATGATGTAGTTCAAATAACCCGGATGCTTGGAGCTGCAGGAACAAGTCGCCATTTTCCTACAATTGTAACAAGCCGGCAGGAACTTATACTAAAGAATCTAAGAATAATAGCCTCGGTAATTACAGACACTCTGGAATTATCCTACGCCATTCCAGGCATACATATTGAAGGCCCCTATATATCATCTGAGGATGGTCCAAGGGGAGCACATGATATCAGATTTATAAGAGAACCTGATGTTAATGAGTTTCTGGAGTGGCAGGATGCTGCAAAAGGCAGAATAAAACAAATAACTTTAGCTCCTGAACTTCCTGGTGCACTGGATTTTATAAAACAGGTATCCTCTGCGGGTGTTATTATTTCTATCGGCCATACAGCTGCAGATCCGGAAATAATCAGAGAAGCCGTAAAATCAGGTGCATCAATGTCAACTCATCTGGGAAACGGGAGCCATGGAATGATTCCCAGATTAAAGAACTATATTTGGGAGCAGATGGCATCTGATGACCTTTTTGCCAGTATCATCACTGATGGATTTCATCTTCATCCTGCCGTTGTAAAAGTAATCTTAAAAGTAAAAGGCCTGGATCGACTGTTACTTGTAAGTGATATTGCTGTATTGGGAGGAAAAGCTCCGGGGATACATAAATGGGGAAGTATTGATGTTAATGTATTTGAAGATGGTCATCTTGGATTAGCAGGGACTGAATATCTTGCAGGTTCCGGTCATCTTCTTAACCATTCATTAGCATGGCTGATGAATGAGCTGAACCTGAGTCCCGGTGATGCTGTAACTTTATGTACTTTAAATCCTCATAAACTTTTCTCTCCTTCTGATCCTGCCCCTGAACTTAAACAGGGAGACCCTGCAGACCTGACATTATTCAACTGGGAAAAGGGCGATCAGAAGCTTGCTGTTCTTGAAACATGGAGGGCAGGGGAAAAAGTATTTCAGTTAAACTAATAATTTTCTAAGAAATGCTGCAGTTTCCAGAAGTACCTTTTCAGGGTTTTCCGGTATAGTAAAAATTTCAAGTGAGACCCAGGCATTATAATTAATATCCTTAAGAACTGAAAATGATTCTCTGTATTCCTCTACATCGTCAGGGACAGGATGCCCCCCGGAGGAAGTGTTTAAATGAACATGTTTAATAATATCTTTGTTCTTTCTTATAAGTTCAGGCCAGCTGTCCATCTCATCACCGCAGTTATGAAAGTCAAACATACCTGAAATGCTGTCTCTGTTGACTCTGTTTATAATATCACGTGATTCTTTTAGGGTATTAATTACATTAGTATCTGCAGAAGCCAGAGCTTCGATACATACTATGGAATTGCAGGCAGCCGCAGTATCCGCAACCCCTGCCAGCCCCTCCTCCATATAATTCAAGGCTTCTGTCACACTAATTTCCGAGGCCATTCTCTGTTTCGGAGAGCCAAGAGTCAGAAAACCTCCACCGAGTTCTCCCGATAGATTAAGAAGCCTTTTCAAATGATCCCAGGACCAATCCCTTATCTTTTTATCAGGAGAAGTAATATGTAAATTTTCCGGTTTAACAAATAACCAGTGAAGTCCCGCGAACTCAAGGCCGCTGTTATTCAGGGCATTATTAATCATATTAATTGTGTCTGATGGTATGGAACTAACATCTCCAAAAAGTGTAAATGGAGCAATTTCAATCCCGTTAAATCCATGATCAGCCGCCAAATCACAGCTTTTCTGAAAATCAATACTTCCAAATAATTCATTACATATTGCCGTTTTTATCATTCCAATACTACCTTAGAGTAAAATTCTATATTTCGTTGACAGGATAAACCGGTTCCCCACCCTTTAAAACAGAAACAATATTTATAGCTGCTTTTGTCTTAAGTTCCTCTTTGGACTCCTCGCTGTACCAGCCTGTATGATCAGACAGAACGACATTATCAAGTTTTAGTAAGGGGCTGTCCAATGAAAGAGGTTCTCTTTCGAAGACATCCAGCCCGGCTCCTGTTATAATACCTGTCTTCAGGGCGTCTGCAACATCAGCTTCATTTAGAACCGCACCTCGTGAAGTGTTTATAAGGATTGCCCCTTTTTTCATTTCCTGCAGCTGTTCCTTTCCTATCATTCCTCTTGTGGTATCAGCCAAAGGAACATGGATAGATACAAAATTGGATTCGGCCAGAACCGCAGAGAGATCTGCAGGAATCCCGCCGTTATCCCTAATCATAGCATCACCTACATAGGGATCATAAACCAGAACTTTTGATAGTCCGAGCCCCATGGTTTTTTCATGGAATCTTCTGGCTATAGCTCCATAACCTATAAGGCCTAAAACTCCATCTTTGATTCTGTGACAAGGCTGATCATCATGGAGATTCCACTTACCATTGCGTATCATCCTGTCTTTATATGCAACTTTTCTAACACAGGCCATTAGCAGGGCAAGAGCCTGATCAGAAACATCTTCAATAGAATAATCAGGTACTCTGGCAACCCAGATACCTTTTTTTGTAGCAGCATCAACATCTACATTATCATATCCAACACCGTATCTGGAAATGACCTTGCATTTATTAAGTTTAGAGATAAGATCCTCAGTCATTGGATAAAGATTTACAAGGAGGGCATCTGCGCTGGCAATTTTCCTTTCAAATTCTTCTTTATTTTCAGGATCCAGAATAACAAGCTCTGCACCTATATCTTTTAATACATTTTTTTCTTCTGTATAACTTCCATATCTGTCATCGGTAACTGCAACTTTGAACATTGGATTCCCCCTGACAAAATTATACTGACAATAATAATTGTTTGCATTAATATATTTATTCTGTTGCATGCAACAATTGGATTGTCCTATACTAAACTACATTTGTCAAGAAAACTATAGCTTATTTTTTAATTTTTGTAACACCGTATTTCTTCTATATGCAATTGTAAATACATAATAGTTGACATAAGAATCCGGATAGTGGATAGTGCAGTTGTTATGAAAGATAAGAAAAAATAATGAAATCTAAATTATTTGGTCACGGTGCCAATGACCTGTACTGGTTTATACTTCCCCTTGTTCTTCCATCTTTGCTGGTAAGATATAATCTGAGTTACACACAGGCCGGAGGAATACTGACAATCTATCTCGCTGTAG
>JAJRQE010000117.1 GCA_024280415.1 Spirochaetota bacterium
AGGTTTTTTAACAGCTTCTGTAATATTTAAAATGAGATGATCACTGGATGCCCCAATTATAGACAGCGAACTATCTGTAGGAGTAAGCCCGTCAACATCAACATCTTCTCTTCCAATATTTAGAATACCCCTGATCATTTTACCCTTGTCTTCGAAAACAGGTTTTCCACCAAATGCATCCATTCCTGTTTCACCAATTGGTATGGAAGGTTTCTTCTTGATCTCTATCAGCTCTGCTTCCAAAGTAAAAGCATCAAAGGACGTTCCCGGCCATCTTTTTCCATATGCAGTTTCTCTTCCCATCATTATTGCTTCGCCAATTCTTAACTGGTTAATCTCTTTCGGCATTTTTTCTTCTTTTACAAGATCCAGTGAAGAAGAGTTACCACCAGATAAAATTTCCAGTTTGATATTAAGTGAATCTTCAATTTTATGTGCATAATCAACTAGCATCTGCATGTTTTTTGCTGATGGAAGAACACCTCCGTAACAGGTCAGGTTAGTTCCCAGCCCGGCCAGTTTTATTCCCGGGAGTTTAACTGTTTTGGTTGCTATTGGGATCAGGTCATCCGGCCAAATCCCTTCCCGAAGATCTCCAAGATCAAGCATAAGGATAACACCATGAATTTTCCCTTTTTTATCAGCTGCTCTGGACAGCTCTTCTATTACAGAGAGTTCAGAGTTCAGGCTGATATCTACAGAGTTCACAATTTCATCTACTCCCGAGAGAGGAGGAATTCTTAGGAGAGTAACAGGATGGTTTATTCCGCTTGTATGAAGCCTGTTAATATTTTCGATCCGTGACTCACCAATTCCTGTGACTCCCCCGGCTATCATAGCTTTTGCCACAGAAGGCATACCGCATGTAACCTTGGAAACTCCAATTACATCTATGCCATGCTCTCCACAGAAATCTACAATTATACGGGTGTTGTTTTCTATCTTTTTTAGATCTACTGTAATAACAGGTCCCGACATTATATTGTCTCCTGACGTTTGATTTTAATCATTTGATAATCCCAGGCTTTGTCTTAGTAGTTGAAGCGCAGCATCCGGAAATTGTTTTGAGAGAACTCCGAGGCTGGCCATAGTGTAATTTTTATCGATAAGAAATTTAATTCCAGTTCCCGGATATAGTTTGCCTCCGGGGGAGTTCGTAATTATTTTCTGCAGAATATTGCTACCACTCTTTAATCTAGTCAGAGCTCCACCAGTGCCAATACAATATTTAATTTCTGTAAGATCACGTCCTTCAGCAACTTAGGTTTTTCCCTGAGGTCCATAGAGATCCCTGAAAGATCCTGCATGTCTTTCAAGAGCCGTAACAGCTGCTGTTTGTGTAAGATTCCGAGCCATTTTTATTTCTTTTCCATTTATTGGAATCGGACCTAAATATTCTACCTCTTGAATTAGTTTATTTTTTATAGTTTCATTTTCAGTGCTGTTTTTTAGCAGTAATTGGAGGATATTTTTTCTGTTTATATAAATCCCCAGATCTCCCTCTACAGTTCTTTTTGCATGGGGCTCAGGGCTAATAAGTATCCTGCTGATTTCCTCACTACCTCTGGTAACAGAATGAATATCCGTTGTCGCTCCACCAACATCAATTACTACCAGATCACCTATCCCTTTTTGTAGTATTTCTGCGGCAAGCATAACACCCCCAGGGGTAGGAATTATTGCTCCATCAACCATATCTCTTATGTTCTCCATTCCGGGTGCATGAACAATATGGTCTTCGAATACTTTCTGTAT
Organism: Spirochaetota bacterium; assembly: GCA_024280415.1. Taxonomy (GTDB): domain Bacteria; phylum Spirochaetota; class Spirochaetia; order B11-G9; family B11-G9; genus JAJRQE01. The sequence continues at coordinate 1,756 of JAJRQE010000117.1, forward strand.
TATTTTTCGGGCAGGTAGAATTTGGAGATCATCAATCCGGGGATAGACATTATCTACAATTATAAGTTTTCCCTCATAGTTTGAAAAAATTCTTGTAATCTCATCCTGATTTTCGATATTTCCGGCGTATATTACAGGAGTTTGATATTTAGCTAAATTCAAAGCATTGCAGATAGCTTCAGCATTCTCCAGAGCCGTGTCTCTTTCTCCATAATCCACACCTCCTGCAATCATAATGATATTGGGCTTTAAACTGATCATTTTTTTTATATCACCAGGTCTCATTTTCCCAGCAGTTATCTGATGAATATTAGCTCCTGCCCCAAGGGCTGCTTCTTTTGCAGCTTTCACAGTCATATCATAAACAAGACCATGTACAGTCATACGTAACCCTCCGGCAGCACTGGAAGTTGCAAAAAAGGAGTTCCACATAATTTCTACAGGTTGGATTGACAGTTTATTCTTCAAATTATTAATAGCAGCATCCAGTCCAATTCGTACATCATTTTCTTTAATACTTGTAGGAGCCGAACCCTGGCCTAAAAATACAGGGTTTGCACTTTCAATATTATCAAAAGCATTTACCAGAGTTGTTGTACTCCCTATTTCAGCAACAAGAACGTCTATAATCACTGTATGGCCCATTTGGTTCCTGAGTGATCGCGAAGCGATTGTACCGAAGGACCAATCTCTGCAACCAGAACATCTATATGCATTTTTCACCTATCCTACTTGGTTCCTGAGTGATTTTGCTCCGCAAAATTGTATCGAAGAGCCCTTTCTTTTACAAGAAAAGTTGCCACGTTAATACCCTTTGTTCCCCTGCCGAATCCTGCATCAATTCCCTGCTCTTTCGCAATTTCCGGTGATACCTGTGTACCGCCTCCAATAAGAATTATTTTATCCCTAATTCCTTTTTCAATGCATAGGTTGTGTAAGTCTTTCATGCTTTTATAGTGAATATCATCATGGCTTATTATAGTTGAAATAAGTATTGCATCTGCATTAGTCTCAATAGCAGCATCAATTAATTTTTCAAGGGGGACGGAGGTTCCCAGGTACTGACAGTCAATTCCAAAGCCTTCAATACCACCATGTTTTATATCTATAATTTCCCGGAGGCCTACAGAATGTTCATCAGAACCTACTGTTCCGGCAACAATAGTCATTGGTTTTTCTTTTATTATTGTACGAATTTCATTCTCTGTCATAATTTCCGGCTCTGGAGGAATGTTCAGTTTTGCTGTATCTATTGTAAAATCTACCCTGCCCTTAATTTCTACCCTTGTACCTTCTGCCGGATGCATTACTTCTACATTTATAACCTCAACATCTGCAAGACCCATTTTTTTACCTATCTCAATTGCGGCAAAAGATGCTGTTCGTTTATCAGTTGGCAAAAACATTGTTGTTTGTACAATACCATCTCCCTGCCATTCCATTTCGGGCATTATTTTTGATGTATGGCGAAGTTCCTTTGTTCGTTCCATTCGTACGTTTACGTTGTCTTCTTCGTCAAGTTCATCAATAAAAATTATTTTGTCC
>JAJRQE010000118.1 GCA_024280415.1 Spirochaetota bacterium
AGATCAATATATCCCATATTAAGAGAAATTACAAAATAAATTAATATTTTTTTCCTGCAGATGCAACGTTTGCCACGTCAAATGCATGGCAGGGAACAACTCCATATACCATTTCACATTCCGGGCATACCGATTCGAATGTTTCCATTACAAAATCTGTTCCGCATTCCTCACACTTAATATCCAGGGGCATGGGCATTGCCTGTTCCGCAAATCCCATGGTTCGTACCTTGTCTACAACCTGCTGCCCTGTTTCAAAACTTCCTCCGCATCCGTCATGCATAATATACTCCTTTTCTCCATCTATTCCGATGTAAGTTTTTCGCCGTTTCTTAATTTTTCTCTCATATTCTGAACCTTTCGGTCCAGTTCCTCAATTTCCGAGAGGATCTCCTTCTCCTCTTCGGTCGTCTCTATTACCTTATCTATTCCGCCGTTTTTTATGACAATTCTTCTGTTTCCCATCAGGGCAAGTACAGGGTCGTGGGTAGCCATAAGCACGATTTTCTCCTCTGCGAGGAGCAGTTTCAGTGCTTTTTTCCGGTCAATACCTGCATTCTCAATCTCATCAATAAGAATTATAGGCGATCTGCTCAGAATGGCAGTATCCGCGATCATCAATGCTCTGGACTGTCCCCCGCTAAGTGCTGTAATTGGGGTGTCAGGATCAAATTTCTCTCCTGCCAGGTTGTTTGCCTCTTTAATTATCCTTTTTATAACAGTTTCCCTGTCTGTAATCATTCTGCTCTCTGCATGAAGCTCCAGAAACTCAAAAACTGAGAGATCCATTACAAAGTTCATGTTCTGGGAGAGCTGGGCAACAAGTTTCTCCGAGGATGAATATCTCCATTTCTTATCCGGAGTTTTCTTATTTATTAGTATACTTCTTCCTGTAGGGGTATCATTTTGGGCTGCCCATTCTATATCTCCCAGGAGTCTGCTTTTACCGGAACCCGTAGGCCCGACTATAGAGACTATCTCATTTTTCCTTATAACAAACTCTGTGAAATTTTCGGGGTTACCCGATTTGTCATGCCCCGGAAGAATTGTAATTGACTCAACTATCTTATTATCTTCTCCCAGAAATGAGAGCATCTGATTAACAAAATCGGCAAACTGGGTTAGAAGGTGATCCGGATCTATTGCATGATCTTCCATGTGCTCAGGATCAAGCTGCCTGAAATAGTCCTCCATGGAACTATCTCTGAATTTTTCAGGATCGATCCCGTTGTTTACAAGGAATGTTTCCGCAAAAGGGTAGTCTGTCAGTAGAGTATCAATTTTTTTATTACGCAAATCAGGAACTGTAAGCACTCCCACTCTATATCTCCCTTTTCCCAAGATCAATTTTTCGAACATTTCCCATCTGGTAACTCTCTCCTATTCTGGTTTCTCCCAGACAGTAGGAACATAGTGCTGCAGGCATGGAGAATCTAAGGGTTTTTCCTTTAAGGGTTGTTATATCTTCATCTTTATCGTACAGGAGGGTAGAGAGTTCAAAACTTCCCTGTCCTGTAAGACCGTTAACATGAAGAATTGTTGCTCCGGGATTTACACTGTGTACTCTGGATGCAAATACCTCTCTCTCTGCCTGGGAAACAATATCTCCCTTGGTAATTATTACAATATCTGCACTTTTCAGCATTGGGCCAATTTTTTTGGGAGTTCCAATTCCGCTCAGATTGTCTATTACACAGACTGCTTTGATATCCTTTATATAAGGGGAACATCTGTTACACAGCCCTGCGGATTCGCTAATAAGAATATCAAATTTGTTGTCAAGACCCCATTGGGTTACCTCTTCAATATTACTCACAAAGTAGTGATCAGGACAGAGCCCTCCGGATAGTCCTTTCTGTACCATTACGCCTGCTTTTTCGTAGAGAATATCATCATCCGTAAAGAGGCAGTCAAATTTTACAACACCTACCTTTAATTTACGTTCTTTAAGGGAGACTATTGTTTTAAGTATAACCGATGTTTTTCCTACAGATGGCGGACCGGAAACAGTTACCAGGTTCATACGCCAATGACCTCTCTTATTGATTCATTAAATAACTGTTCACACCTTTTTATACTTCCGGTAATATCTATGGAATATATATAGTCCCATCCAAGCCACATAAATGCTTTTCCCTTTTCCAGTCTATTATCTACATCGGGGTTTGTACTGGGAAACAGGCCGCTGTGGGAGAGTATCTCACCAACCTCTTTCGAAGCAAAAAAATCAATGACGTCTCTCAGCTTATCGATTCTTTTAGTTTTTGAAAGCATAAAAATAGGACTAAGAATTGCTCCGTCAGAGGGCCATACAGCCTGCATAATGCTTCCTTCCCTGATAGTTTTAGTAAAAAAGTAGGGCATTATTGTGACAGCAGGTCTCCTTGTACTTTTTTTCTCGCTTTTTACCATCTCAGAGGGATGCAGAGAGTCCAGAAGGCTTCTTCCGAGCTTCCTGACCCCCTCAGAACCGAAGTTCTTCTCAATATTGAGAAGAATGGCATTGAAAAGGTCAAAATCCCCTACAGGTAATGAAACACTATTTTCATATTCAGGTTTTAATATATCTTCCCAGCTTTCCGGTACTGCTCTCTCTCCAAGTTCCTTTGTATTTACCAGAAAAACTGCGGGTACAACTCCAATCATGGAGTAGTGACCCCTCGGATCCTTTAGGTTGTAATTTTTAAAAGACTCATTTTCTCCTGTGAAACTAACCTCGTCACAGAAGACTCCTGCCTGTTTTAATTTACCGAATTTCTCTTCATCAAAAAAAAGATCAAATCCTGCTGAAATAAAGAGGTCAGGAATCCCATCCTGATCTTTAATATCTGCCAGATTCTTTTCTACCCAGTCAAGACCCATGGAGGCGGCCTTTAGCTCATATTCGATTTCGATATTATGGTTTTTTTCAAAACCTTCCATAAATCTTCCAAAAGACTCAAGAAGGGGAATTCTTACAGGACATGGAAGAAGCCCTGTTACTTTTACACTGTCACCGGTTGCTTTTTTTGACTCCCCCCCAAGGGTAACATCATTACCGGGGTTGTCTCTCTCTATACTGGAAATAAGAATTTTTGAGAATGCAACCGGATCCCTGTTCTGAAAAGCAAGGGCTGTTTTGAGGGTTATATTCTTTCCAAAGCTTTGCCTCTTCTTTTCATCTTCCATTTGTGGAAATCCGTTGGCAGAAAATACTGCAATTGTTGGCGGGTGTTTCTCGGTTATCTCAAAGAGTGTATTTTCCAGGGTAAAATATTTATTGTTCATCTGTTTTATGTTTCCTTGCAAAAGGTTATTCTGGATCATTCGTAGAGAATGTAAGAAAAAAATCCACCAATGTCAATTATATATGACAAGAATAATCATGTATAGCAGGGTTTGAGATAAGAAGAAATAAATTGCCCTGTCCTTTTTTTTCTATCTATTTCTCCAGAGCCATTATCTTGTCTACTCTACGCAGATGTCTTCCACCCTCAAAATCAGCATCAATAAATGCATCCACCATATCTGTAACTGAGTCCGGATAATCAATCCTTCCGCCGAATGCAATGAAATTTGCATTGTTGTGTACCTTAGACATTTCCGCAGCAAAAATATTCTGTACGAGAGCGCATCTGATCCCATCTATCTTATTTGCAGAGATACTTATTCCAATACCAGTTCCACAGCAGACTATTCCAAATTCATATTCTCCAGTCAGATATTCCCTGCAGGTTATTCCAGCAATATCCGGATAGTCAACGGAATCCGGAGTATCAACTCCCATATTTTTAACAGAGAATCCTTTACTTTTAAGGTGTCCGATTATTTTTTCCTTAAGCTCAAATGCTCCATGATCTGCACCTATTACAACTTTGCCTGCCATATCTTTCTCCTGCAATACTTTGTTTAAGAGTTCTATCCTTAAATTAATCAGATATAATTACTGCAATAAACTTTAATACAGTTTTTCCGCTGTTTTTTATACTGTGGCTCTCTCCATTTCCTGTAACAACAGTATCTCCAGCTGAAACTTTCCGCTCTCCATTCTCTTCGGAAACAATTCCTGAACCCTCTGTAATTATATAGTATTCGGTTTCATTATCATGTCTGTGAAATCCAATACCTGATCCAGGTTCCAGAATCAGCTCTGCCATCAGTCGTCCATTTTTAATTTTTTCAGAATCTACCAGGTGGGTAATTTTTACTTCTCCACTTCCGCCTCTCATCTCTTTGCGGATTTCGTTCTTCATATCGAGTCTATCTATAATCACAGGGCATCTCCTTTAAATATTTTACTGCGCTCAATCAGTTTGTCATGGTTCCCCTCCCTGGTCGGGATATGGGGGGCAAAGTGACTATCGTGGTGGAAAGTCATAGATACGTTCCAGAAGTTCCACAGTTTTACTGCAAATAGTATCTTCATCATCTCCAGTGACAGAAATTTCTACTTTGTCTCCTTTCATCAGTCCCATAGTCAGGAGTGATATAACACTGTTCAGGTGGAAGTCCTGGTTTTTTACGGAAAGGATAATTTCTCCGGGATAGTTCCCCAGTTCCTTAAAAATAACCCCTGAGGGTCTGACATGGATTCCTGCATCATTCTTGATTTCAGCTTTCTTTATAACCATAATAGGAGACAGTATACTGAACCAGGTTGTTCTGTGCCAGACGGTAGATTAAAAAAAATACTATTTTTTACCAATTTGCTAATATTCGTAAAGACAGAATATTCTCAATAGGGTAATCTTGAATTCTCAAAACTTTCCGGAGGAAGAAATTATGGATATAAGCCTCAAAGAATCTGAATGGTATG
>JAJRQE010000119.1 GCA_024280415.1 Spirochaetota bacterium
GGAAACCAAAGGATATGGGCGAGTTCAGAGAATTACTTAGAGAAGTTCTGGAAAAACAGGGTAATGGTATGGAAAAACAGTTACAGTCTATTTTTGATCCTGACTCTCTTACAGGTTTCAGCAATATTGGAAAGGATGCTAAAAATAATTCAAATTAATTATTAAACAATATGAATATAAGCGGGAACGATAGAAAATGAACACAGAAAAAGACCTGCAGAAACAAACAACAGCTATTGCAGAAACCAAAAGGTTTGTATTAATTGGAATACGAAATGCCGGGAAGTCCTCTCTTATGAACAGACTTTTCGAAAGAGAGGTTTCGATAATATCCAATACACCAGGGACAACTACAGATCCGGTTACAAGAAAACTGGAACTGGGAAAGCTGGGCGCTATTTCCATAAGTGATACTGCAGGTCTGGATGATTCAGGTGAATTAGGTGCCATGCGCACTGCAAGAACATGGGAAAACATTAAGGCTGCATCTGTATACATATTTGTTACCCCTTCACATCTGGCTCCCTCAAAAGAGGAAATAACGCTTCTTGAGAAACTGGTTCAAAATAAAAAGGGTGTATTAATCTGTGTACTTACCCATAGTGACAAAAACCTGCATCCGGAAAAACTGAAGCTAACAAAAAATTTGGAAAGTATACCTGTGGACAACCAGACAGGAACCGGTATTGATTCTCTGAAACAGGTTCTGATAAATCTGACAGACCAGCTGGATTCAGAGATTACCCCCCTTGAAGGGCTTGTAACAGAAGGAGATCTTGTAGTCCTGGTAACCCCCATAGATCTTGCAGCCCCCAGGGGCAGATTAATAATGCCCCAGGTCGAAACTATAAGGGATCTCCTGGACAGAGATTGTGGAACTCTGATTGTCAAAGAGAGGGAATTGAATCAGTTTTACAACAGCCTGAAGATCCCTCCAAAACTGGTGATAACCGACAGTCAGGCTTTTCATAAGGTTGCGGCAGATATTCCGGAAGAGCAGCTCCTTACATCCTTTTCAATCCTCTTTGCCAGAAAAAAAGGGGATCTGGAGCAATTCATTAAAGGGATAATAAATCTATCAAATATTCCGGACGGAGGAAGAGTTCATGTAATGGAAAGCTGCTCTCACCACAGACAGGCTGATGATATCGGTACAGTTAAGATCCCCCGCCTTTTCAGACAGCTTGTTAATTCAAAAACCCGGTTTAGTTTCTCCCGATCCCTGCCGGACGACGAAGAACTTAATTCCATTGATATGATAATCCATTGTGCAGCCTGTATGATAAACCGTAACAAGATGATCTCCAGACTGGAAAAATTCGCCGATCACAATATAGATGTTACTAATTACGGCCTTTTCCTCGGGTGGGTAAATGGACTACTTCCAAGAGCTCTGGAACCATTTACAGACCTGTATCATGAATACAGAGATCTGTTTTAACCATAAAGACAATACAGATTCTGACCAGCTTCTACCTGATCAGATAACCCATTCCAAAATGGCGGTAAAGCTGACTCGAAAGCCAGTCTTTCGATTCCGGGGACCCCCGCATTCTCATGGGATCGTTTAAAATAATTTTCTCACCATCCACAAGTTCATAATACTTATCGGGTTTATAGAGATTCATTTTTGCAAGTATAATCCCCTTTCGGTAATTTTCATGGATATATTCTATATTTCCCTCAGTATCAACGTCCACAACCATCCCCATGTGTGTAAGATAATCATCCAGCTTACCGTTTCCATTTTTATCATAGGTATTATCCCAGAAAATAATATCCCCAGGGGCAGGATCTTTCGTTTTATAAAGAAGATCCTTGTCCCTTAAATACTTATATATACGCTCAGTCCCTCCTCCGGAATATCCCGGAAAGGCCTTTGCAAGGTCAATACCGGCATACCAGTAGATAGCCATTACGGTTCCGGAGCAGTCAATATTAAAGTTTTTCCCCTTTACAAAAAGTTCCTCTACACCAATAATTTGATATGCCTTTTCGACCAGAAGCTGCTGTGTTTCTGTTAATTCCTGTGTGGTTGAAATGTCTCCAGAAGGAGGATCTTTTTTAATTAGATAAGGGGTTGTTTTACAGGAAGAAAATATAATCAAAATAATCAATACCAGTAGAGACGCACGGCCGTGCGTCTCTACTGGTATAATCTGAACCAATCTTTCAATATAACGTCCCATATAAATCCTTTTTGTAAAATATCATAATCCGGTAATATTTCTGTTACATCGTTTTACAAGGTACAATAAATTGAACCTCTACCCCCCCAGTCGCCCGGTTCCTATAAGAAATACCTCAAAAGATTCCTTCCTGCATGCCTTTGGCTTCAATATTCGGCCTGTTTTGAACTCTTTCTTAATTATATCCAGAAGCTGATGTTCATCTCCCCCCTGAAATATTTTGATTACAAGGCTGCCCCGGGGTTTAAGATTTTTCAGAGCAAAATTAAGGACATCCTCTGCAAGATTATAGGATCTTCCTGTATCTACAGTTCTGTTTCCGGTAGTGGAAGGTGCAGCATCGCTTATTACTGCATCATAGGGACCTGTTTCTACAGCTGTTTTCTGAAAACTTTCAGAAAATGCATCATCTTTGAAAAATTTTAAATTTGGGCAGTCAATCCCCCTTCCAAGCTCTTTAAGATCTACTGCGGTAATGGAACCTTTGCCTTTAAGCTTTCTGCATAGATACAGACTCCAGCTTCCAGGAGAGGCTCCAATATCGAGAATATTACATCCCCTTTTAACTATATTAAATTTTTCGTCAATCTCTTTTAGTTTGTATACAGAACGGGCAGGATATCCCTCCCTCTGTGCCTGTAATGAATAATGATCCGGTTTATCACGCATATTGACTTTTCCTCTTGCTTATGAATATTTCTAGTTATGGAAGAGTTGTATAATGATAGACTGGTGAAGGTCGAAAATCAACTGGAAAGATCCTTCCCCTTAAAAATTGATAAATCCTGGATTGCAGCAGTCTCTGGAGAAAAGAACCCCCTGGGAAAACTTTCCGAATATGATGCTTTCTGCAGACCTGCCAGAGAACTTCTCGAAAGAGGAGGAAAGAGATGGCGGCCAGTTCTAATGCTCCTGGCATGCGAACTAACAGGAGGAGGGGATGCAGCACTGGAACTTACCCCTCTGGTGGAATTCCCCCATAACGGATCTCTTGTAATAGATGATATTGAAGATAAATCGGAATTAAGAAGGGGGAAAAAGTCTGTACATCTAATTTATGGGGATGATTTTGCCATTAATGCTGGAAATCTGCTCTACTATCTGCCTACTTCTCTCATTGATAACTCAAGTCTGGATACAGATAGAAAGCTCCTTCTCTACAAATACTATGCAGAAAACATGCGCCGCCTCCACTTGGGACAGGGGTTTGATATACTCTGGCATAACAGTACTACAGTTCCTGATCCTGATGAATATGAACAGATGTGCCGTTTTAAAACAGGGGCTCTTGCCAGAATGGCTGCACAAACAGGTGTTATTGCCGGTGGAGGGACTGTTAAGGAAGCTGATATTTTAGGAACTGTCTGTGAAAATATGGGTGTGGGATTTCAGATTATGGATGATGTTCTAAACCTTACAACAGGAAACCCGGGAAAAGGTAGAGGAGACGATATTGTGGAGGGGAAGAAGAGCCTTCCTGTCATCTACCATATTAAGGAAAAACCAGAAGATATTTCAAAAATAAACAGACTCTTCTCGGAAGCCAAGAAAAAGGGATTAAAAAACGGGGAAAAAGCGATTCTGGAAGCAATTTCCCTTCTGGAGGGGTCAGGATCTATAGATAAAGCAGTTTACAGAGCTAAAGAACTGCTGAATCACTCAAAAAACATAATTTCAGAGCAATTCAGTAGGTCAGAAGCCGCGGATCTGATAATCTATATGATCAAAAATTTTGCCTGATGCCATTGACGACAGATAAAAAAGAAACTATTTTCTATAGATGAAGAATTCAATTATCAACCGCCCCTTCCCATATACCTTCTCATCTGTAACTTTTTATTTAATAGGTATAAATATTATTTTCTTTATGTTCAGATATATTTATCCAAATTCGGTCTACTATACGGCAATGATTCCGGGTCTGGTAATTCAGAAGTTATATATCTGGCAGTTTGTCACCTATATGTTCACCCATCAGGGTTTCTCTCACATCCTGTTTAACATGCTGGGACTCTTTTTCTTCGGAATGCAGGTGGAGAGACGAATAGGCAGCTACGAGTTTCTCCTGTTTTATCTTTTGACAGGTGTCCTTGCCGGTATTTTCTCATTTATAATTTACTACCTTACAGGCTCCTACAATGTTATTCTTCTGGGAGCATCAGGAGCTATTTTTGCAGTACTTTTTGCCTTTGCAGTCTACTTTCCAAATGCTAATATTTATTTAATGGGAATTTTCCCGATTCGGGCTCCAATGCTTGTAATAGGATATGCACTGTATACCCTGTTCAGCCAGTTTACCAGAGCAGGATCCGGTGTCGCATATCTGACACACCTTGCAGGTTTCGGCTTTGCCTATATATATTTTATAATCCGCCTTAGGATTAATCCAATCAACTCATTTAAAACCCGGGGACCCGGAGGTATCTGGAGGAATTAGTCTGCCGATTATGAATAAACTCCCTGGAATTTTTCCTCTCATTCTTCTACTCATAAATCTTTCGGAATTTCCTGTCTATGGAGAGAGTGGAAAAGAAGAATTTATCGAGATTGAACTCTGGACAGAAATTTCAAAAACAGTCCCTGCAGCTAATGATGAAAACAGCAAATACTTAACAGATAATGAGCTTGCAAGGCGAATCCTTGAAGATGCTGCATGGATTATATCCGGAATGATCTACGGTTTTGATGTAGTTTACACCCCCAAAGATACTGCAAGAAGAGTGGAAGAATACCTGAAAGTATCTCCCGTAGCCTCAATCCCATGGGGCGATAAAAATCTGGAAATTACAGACTCCTGGAACAGTAATGGAAAACTTCAGATGCAGATCCGTTACTACCTGGGTTCCGGGCAGATAACAAGAAAGGAATTGTGGAATAGTAATATTTTCCCTGATGCAGAAGGTGTCGGAACAGTCTCCATTTTTGAAGGATATCAGGGAAGAAAGGAATCTGTTAAAGAGGGAATCAAGGATGCACTCAGAAACTACCTGAGACTAAGGTATACAAATAAACCAAGAGAGATAAACGCAAGGGTGCTGATAAACAATCCTCCATACACCATTCTGGATGCAGGAGGATATAAATCAAGGGTAAATATTACTATAAAATTTACTGAAATAGTTCCCTATGCATATTATTAACAGGGCGGTCCAACAGCCGGCACAATAAATTGAACTACTAACCGTTGGGATTAGTTTCGTTGCGCAGACGTGCAAACTCCGGCTTAATAATATCGTAAATTATCCTTATTCTTTCATCATGATGAACAAAAGCTGATTTCATTGCATTCAGGGTCAGCTTCTCCAGATCCCGTAGACTAAGATTAAAATGTTTCACAGCCAGAGACATCTCCTTAGTCAGGCTGGTATTACTCATTAGCCGATTATCGGTGCAAAGAAATACTCTGAACCCATTCCTGAAGAATAGCTGAAACGGATGTTCATCAATACTCCTGGTAGCTCCTGTCTGGACATTCGAGGAGAGGCAAATTTCCAGAGGGATTCTCTTGTCCCTTATAAAATTTGCCAGGGAACCCATCTTTTCAATCCTGTTCCCCTGAACCGTTATATCTTCAATTAACCTTGTAGCATGACCTATACGGTGAGCTCCGCAGATTTGAACAGCCTGCCAGATTGATTCTATCCCGAAGGCTTCTCCTGCATGAATTGTTATATTGAAGTTTCTGTTTCTTATATACTGAAATGCATCAATATGCTTCTTTGGAGGATGTCCGTTTTCATCTCCTGCAATATCAAAACCCACAACACCACGATCTCTGAAAGCCACTGCAAGCTCCGCAATTTCCAGAGATATTTTAAAATCCTGATCCCTCATTGCACAGAGGATTAGACCGAATTCTACTCCTGTCTCTTTTTTCCCTCTTTCCAGTCCCTTAAGAACCGCCTCTACAACTGCTTCAAGATTAAGACCCTTCTGCTGATTCAGGATCGGTGCAAACCTTATCTCCGAATAAACAACATGCTCCTTACCGTGAGTTACCAGATGCTCATATGCGATTCTTTCGAGGGCTGCTGCAGTCTGCATCACTGATACAGTAACGCCAAACCCCTCAAGGTAGAGAGCAAGACTCTTCCGATCCGCACCTCTTTTGAACCAATCGGCCAGTAGATCCTTACTGTTTTCCGGTAGCTTTACATCATACTCCCCTGCCAGTTCGATTATGGTTTGGGGCTGTAAACTTCCATCAAGGTGATCATGGAGTTCCACCTTGGGAATTTTTTTAATCATTTCTTCTGTAACCATAGGTATACAATAATATTTTATTTCAATTATGTATATATAAGCTTTTTGCGCTGTGTAACATATTCTATTTTGAAAATAGTTCTTCACTCTTTTATGGCCAGTACACTGGCGCAAAATAGCCCTCGGATGCATGGGCGAGCAGTGAGCTTGCGAACGACCAGCCGAAAACTGACTGAATTCATGTACAACACAAAGGCCTGTATATGATAACACCTTCCCGGGGACAAGGCATGCCTTGCCTCTAGGGAGTTTTCCGTTTATAACAACCTGTGCATCCAAGAACATGAACATGAGTTTTACCGGGTTTTTTAAAAACCCTGGCTATAACATGTCCATCAGCAGGAACAATCTTCCTGCATACCGGACATACTCTGGAAATTTCAGAATTGGAAGGATAACAGTAGGGACATCCGTTTATCTCCATCATACTGTCCGGCTTTCCAGGAAAAAGAACAGATTTTACCCTTTTGTTACCATAAAGATTCGATCCGCATAGAGGACATTTGGTAGACTTTCCCAAATTCCCGGCAGTTTCTTCTTCACAGGAAGAAGTACCTGTTTCCCTGAGATGTCCAGATCTCTCTACAAAGAAAAGAAGAAGGAGGAGAATAACAACAATCGTGCCGGAAACTACCAATACTAAAATATCTATAATCAACCTCCTCAGTAGACATGCAGCATCTTGCGTATAATTTCAGTAGATATGCAACATCTTGCGCATAATTTCAGTAGATACGCAAAATCTTGCGCATCTACTGAGATTATATTCTTATTCAGGGTGTTGTAAATAAGTACTTAAGGAATTATTATCCTTTTATGGGAAAACTCTATATTGTTGCGACACCAATAGGAAACCTGGGAGATATAACACTACGAGCTCTGGAAATTCTAAAAGCTGTGGATACCATTGCCTGTGAAGATACCAGACACAGTGGGAAACTTCTAAAACACTTCGAAATTAGAAAACCCCTTTTAAGCTGCAGATCACAGAATGAGGAAGCTGCTGCCCTGAAAATTATTGAAATACTAAAATCCGGTAGAGATGCCGCCTATATAAGTGATGCAGGAACTCCAGGATTGAGTGATCCTGGAAACAAACTGGTTCATACAATACGCTCAGAAGGATTAGAGGTAATTCCTATACCTGGTGTTTCCGCATTTGCTGCCATTATAAGTGTTGCCGGAACATCCGGGAAATCAGTCGCATTTGACGGGTTTTTAAGTCCGAAACCAGGAAAAAGGCGTAAAAGAGTAAAAGAACTTCTGGAAAGAAGGGAAAGTTTTGTACTCTATGAGTCTCCATTTCGAATTATAAAACTTGTCAGAGATATTGCCGATGCTGAACCAAACAGAATTTTGCTCCTTGGAAGGGAAATGACCAAAATTTATGAGGAATTTATTGAAGGTACTGCACTGGAAATCCTTGAAATTCTGGAGGCGAGAGAAAAAGTGCAGGGAGAATTTTCTTTACTTGTTTATGAGAGGAAAAAGAGTTAATATAAAGTGAGCAGTTGACGATAGTTTAATTGTATAAGGCTTTTGCAGTGTACGGTATGTTTATCAGTTATATCTATGTTGCTGCGGTTGCTAATCGGGTAGTGAGTGATAGTAACTTATATTAGTATAATTGAATAATATAAGAATCAATCAGCATGGCTGCGCAAATAGCTTTAAAAGGTAGGGTTTGGTAATGAATATTAACAGTTTAGGTCCGATAGAACCTGTTTCCAAGCAGAATAAAGCTCCAAAGGCTGCAAAACCTGTTGATGCTTCGGGAAAAGATTCAATTAATATATCCAGTGATGCAAAAGCCATGGCTGAGGTCTACAATGCATCAGAAACTGTAAAAGCAGCACCTGAGGTAAGGATGGATAGAATTGAAGAGGTAAGGGAAAAACTAAAAGATCCTGCATATATCGATAACAAAGTAGGGGAAGCAGTAGCTGACTCCGTAATGGATCTCTTCGGATTATCCTAATATTTTCTAAAACCACAGCAGGAGTTTAAAACTCCTGCTTTTTTTTTGCTCAAAATTATTTATATTAAGTCCTGAAAATAGAAAAAAAACTGGAATTTTATTAATTTTCGGGTATTGTGTAAGACATGGAAGATCTTATTTTTAACATTCACTCCAGGGTTTACTGTTCCTTTGGTTCACTGCAGAGACTCAAAGAGCTTGTCCGACCCTATGGTCACAGATTATTAATTGTTACAGAAAAAGTCCTGATTGACAGCGAACCCTTTAAAAAAATTAAAGCTGAAATTCAAAAGAGTGATCTGGATTTAATTACATTTGCAGAAATAACCTCATCGTCAACAACCCATTCAATAGAAAAAGCTTCAGAAATTGCAAGAGTCTCCAGAATACAGGTCGTTCTCGGTTTCGGGGGAATCAGGGCTCTTTCGGCAGCAAAGGCTGTTGCTGTTGCTTCAGGGTACAAGGGTAATTTCTACAATATAATGTCTACAGATCTACCGGATCTGGCTCCTCTACCTTATATCGAGATAGCGGGAACCTTTAGAAATCCTTTTATGCTCAGCAATGAATTTATTGTCCCGGATGCAAGAAACGGTTCCCTTCAGGTAGTTTCAGTTAATAACTCATCCCCGGGGGGGGTAATAATTGATCCATCGCTATTTATGGATATATCAAAGCAGTATAGAATTGCTACCCTGATGGATATATTCCTGGAAGCTGTAGAGGGTTATTTTTCTATTAAATCAAATTTTATTTCCGATACGCTTTTCCTTAAAACTATCAGTATGATTGTCAATCTTCTGCCATCTATCATCGAAGATACTGAAAATCCTGAAAATCTGCTTGGTGCATCCAATGCAGGATTTGCCGCCGCCCTGGGGCTTACAATCAGCTCCACAGGGCTTGGTACAGCCTGTGCTGCAGAGATAAACAAGCAGTTTAAAGTTTCACGAGCAATAACCGCAACTATACTTCTCCCCTATGTTCTGGAATACGGACTAAGAGTATGCCCTGAAAAAATAGCCAGAATGGGACCAATACTTGGAGAAGATATATCCGGGCTTTCCATTATTTCTGCTGCAGACAGGATAATTGAATCACTTAGGCTTTCCATTGGGGTAAGGCACCTTCCTGTTCGCCTTAGTGAACTGGGAATAAAGAAAGGACACCTTCTGGCTGTTGCGGAACAGGTTTACAAGCTTCCAATGATTAAATACCTCCCTTCCAGGATAACTATTGAAGAGATCTATACTCTTCTTAAAGACGCCCTGTGATTACTGTCAGGAAACTTGCAACCCTTCCCGGTACCACAGGACTGCGGAAGACTGCCCGGCTGCTCCAGGGATTTGAAACGGATATTAATTCAGGTGTATCCTCTCCAAATCCTATCTATTTACGGGATTTGTTTGACTACATTAAAAAATCTCCTGAACTCGCAGCTGACAAACTTGTTTTAATTGACCAAATAGTAAAGGACTACAATAATCAGAATGAATCTCTGCTTAGAACATGCAACCGAATCCGACACATACTACTCACCCATTTAAATGAGGCACCTGCAGACTGGGATCTTCTTCCTGGAATTTCAAATCTGGAAAATATAGAACAAATAAGAGATATACTCCCGTTTGAAGTGTTTTTGGATGATATAAGATCACCATTCAATGTAGGTTCAATATTCAGGACGTCTGATTCCTTTGGTGTTTCAAAAATTCTTATTTCTCCGGGAACAGCATCACCTCAGCACAGAAGGGCACAACGAACAGCCATGGGATGTACAGAAACTGTCCCCTGGGAAATATCAGAATGTATTCAAAAAAAGGATCAGAAGGTTTTTGCCCTTGAATTGAATGGAACCCCCCTGAACCAGTTTAAGTTTCCTGACAAAGGTATTGTCATAATTGGATCTGAAGAGCTGGGAGTCAGCCCTGAATGTATGGCAACAGCAGACAGCAGCATGGGAAGGGTTTCTATCCCCATGGCAGGGACGAAGGGGTCAATCAATGTTTCTGTTGCTTTCGGAATACTTATGTATTGCTGGTACAACAGTATTGTAAACATGTAGGGGCGAACGGCCGTTCGCCCCTACATGTTTTATCGGTGAAGAGCACTCTCAATTTCTGCAGGATTAAAACCTACTAATATTCTGCCATTAATATCCAGAACAGGTACCCCCATCTGACCCGATTTCCTTACCATTTCATCTGCTTTAACCTTATCTGAAGCTACATTATAATCTGTAAATGGAATCTTATGTTTTCTAAAGTAATCCTTAGCCAATGTACAATAGCTGCAGGTGGGTGTCGAGTATACGCTTATAGCCATAAATATCCTCCGTATATAGTATATATATAAAATATACTATATACAAAAAATAGTCAAGCATTAGAGGAGAACTACATCCGCTCCTTGGTATTAACCTGATTAGCAAAAGCTGAGGAAAGACGGTTGAGAATCATCATCAGCTGATCCTCTGAATTAATCCCGAAATTTGTCAGAATATCGGGATTAATCTGTTCATAAACCATCTCATCACTCTCAATATTTGCAATTGAATTTGCAAGATAAACTGTATAAACAACATCCTTATACTCTTTGGAACACTGCTGAGGTTCATGGTGATATCGAATAGATTCTATAAGGGACTGGGGAAAATTCCATTTTTCTGCAACAAGTCCCCCAATCTCGGCATGGTTAAGACCTGCAGACAGATCTTCAAAGAGATCCCTCTGCAGTTCCTTCTCATTACAGAAATTATTTATTTTATCCAGCAGTTTGGGATGAATATCTGCAAAAATTATTTTTCCCATATCATGGAGAATCCCTCCGACATAGGCATCATCAAGAAGGTTTTTATTCTTCCTGTTAAAATTCTTTGCAATATTATATGCATAGAATGCTGTCTTATATGAATGATCCCATAACCATTTCTCTTTTCGATCGAGAAGTTTCTGTGTTCCATAGGAGAACAGAAGATTGGTCAATCCACGAAGCCCTATCAGCTTTACAGCTTCAACAATATTATCTACCCTCTTTGGAAGCATATATTGAGCAGAATTAACAACTTTTAGCAGATCTGCAATAAGCGAGGCATCCATACTGATCTGCCGGGCAATATCGGTAATCTCCGAATCCGGATCATGAATAAGTTTCTGGAGAAATACAATATTTTCAGGGAAATGGGGCAATTCATCAATTTCCTGAACTATCTCTTCCGAAAGCTGGGCAATATTTTCAATATGAATCTCTGAAAATGGCAGTGTTATCTGTGCAATCGTCTCACCATTTTCGACATCAATATCAAAGGCATCCTCATCCAAACCAAGCTTCTTCAACATTAAAACAAGAATAACAATACCTAGCCCGGCTCCTTCAGAATCATCAAGAACAGTTGTCAATGCCTCTTCCATAGTTTCAAAAGCTCTGGATCTGGCTATCCTGTCGTATACTCTCATCTGCTCCTTTTTTGAAATCTCTGCATTATTTCTTATACTCAGGGTAAACTCATTCTTTTTGGCATGAAAGACTGTCTTTATATAGAGCCCCTCCTCCTGCTGGAGTTTCAGATAATAATCTATATTGGAAAGAGTCTCACTTTTAAAGCTTTTCATCCCTTCCGAATAATGGGATGGATTTGTTATATCCAGGTTTTTATCTTTAAAGTATACCCTTTTAGTATTGGCTTTCTTAGCATTTACAGCCAGTTCCTTCATACAGTATGCAATTCTGTCTTTAATTCCCACCTGCCCGAACTCGTCCAGAAAAATTCCCAGTATCGATTCCATATAAACTTCAGTTTCATGGGGCAGTGTGTATGTTTTTATAGAAATGGGAACAGAACTCCGTGCTGCCTTCCGGATTTTAGCCACATCAATTACTTTTGCCATTCGATTCTCCTACTTTTAAGTCCTTATCAATTATTATATCAGATTTATCTATTGTCAAGCACAGGAAAATTAAAACAGGTTTGTATGCTAGGAATTTGCTTTACAGGATATACTGCTTATAAATACAAATTTTCCTTTATAACCAATAAATAAAATGATAGTATTGGTCACAATGAAAAGTTTAACAGAATTTATACAAAATTCTCCTACATCATATCAGACAACTGCAAATATTGGTAACGAACTCGAGTCCAATGGGTTTGATAGGCTCAATGAAAAGGATAGATGGGATCTGAAACCTGGAAAAGGATATTTTACCCAGAGAAACATGTCATCAATTATTGCTTTTAGACCAGGAACAGGAAAATTATCAGAACATGGCTTTTTAATATCCGGGGCTCATACTGACAGCCCTTCATTGAAAATCAAATCAGACGGGAGCAGTTTCAGGGAGGGAACAGCTGTTGTAAGTACGGAAATTTATGGAAACCCTATTATTTCCACATGGTTTGGCAGAGAACTGTCGTTTCCAAGAAGCTCAATAGTTTAAAGGGTTTTATGAGAGATACAATCAAATTCAGAATTGATCATATAGATCCCCTTGGCCAGGGAGTTTCAAAGGGAGGAAGCTCTGTTGCTTTTATAGAAAAGACTCTCCCCGGAGAAACAGGAACTGCAGAGATATACCGAAGGGCAAAGGGTGTTCTATTCGGAAGACTTTCTGACCCTGAAAATCTGGAGGAAACATCTCCTGACCGTATAGAGCCGGAATGCCCCCATTTTTATCAATGCAGAGGATGTCAGTATCTCCATACAAATTATAAAACAGAAATAGATTTTAAAGAGGCCTCTTTAAAAAGAAAGTTTACTCCCCTGCTTACTGAAAATACCGGAATTGTGGTTCATCCTGCTACAAACAGATACTTCTACAGGAATAGAATACAGCTTCACTTTGACTTTGATTTAAAAAAAATCGGTCTGATAAGTTCCTGGTCCGGCAATCTGATAAGCGGGAAAGATTGCCTGCTTCCCTCTAAGGAGCTTGATGAAGCAGTAAAAAATCTGTACAGAAAAAACAGATGGATTTATTATCTGGAAGAAAAAAATATTACAGGGAAAGGGTACATAGAAATTTATTTAAGGCCCGGAGAGAGTAAGCCTGTGATAAGTATAAACAAACCCTATGCAAGGGGAGGGTTTACACAGGTAAACAGCGAAATGGGTTCAGTTCTGGCAAAACTGGTAGAAAAAAGTTATCTTAAATACTTAGGCAGGGAAAAAAGCAACCTGGTTCTTGATCTCTTTGGGGGAAATGGTAATCTCTCAAACAGGCTTGATAATGCAGAAGTTAAAATATATGACCGCTATCAGGAGGATAAAAAAGAGGTATCTATACAGAATCAAAACAGAACCTTTGTAAATATTAATCTATACAGTAACAACCCTGTAAATCAGATAAAGAAGTCTCTTGCAAATTCAATAAAAACAGTTCCGGATCTGATTATACTTGATCCTCCAAGAGCAGGAGTTAAATA
This sequence comes from Spirochaetota bacterium, assembly GCA_024280415.1. Lineage (GTDB taxonomy): Bacteria > Spirochaetota > Spirochaetia > B11-G9 > B11-G9 > JAJRQE01. The sequence goes on from JAJRQE010000119.1 coordinate 13,853, forward strand.
TATCGAAAGTTATATAGCAACACTAAATTCCCCTTTTATATTCTATATAAGCTGTGATCCTGCAACTTTAAAAAGGGATAGTATTACAATTCTAAAAAATTACAATATAATGGAGATCCATTTAATTGATCTTTTTCCGGGGACAAGACATTTTGAAACACTGATAGTTTTCAAAAAATCTACAATAAAATAACAAGGAACAATTATGAAAAAAATAGTAGTACTTGGAAGTATGAATATGGATCTTACAATACTTGCAGATCCCTTCCCTGAAAAAGGGGAAACAGTTTCCGGAAAAGAATATGCTCAGATCCCTGGAGGGAAGGGAGCAAACCAGGCTGTAGCTGCAGGGAGAATAGGTGCAGATATATCTTTTATAAGTGCCTGCGGGAAAGATGAGTTTGGGGATACCCTTATAAAAGAGTTGGGTAAAAGTAATGTTAAGACTGAAAATATTATGCGAATGGACAACCATACCGGCATAGCACTTATAGTAAGGGAAGGTGACGGAGACAACCGAATTATTCTGGCTGCCGGCGCAAATGGACAGATACTCCCTTCTGAAATAAAAGCTCTGGAATCGGTAATTAAGAAAGCAGACTTCCTTCTTCTTCAACTGGAAATACCAATAAAAACAGTGGCGTATGCAGCCTCACTTGCAAAAGAATTGGGAACTATTGTAATTCTTGACCCTGCTCCGGCAGTTGAACTCTCCGATAGTCTGCTTTCAAATATTGATTACCTTCTTCCCAATGAACATGAGCTGGATCTTGTACTGGGAACTAAAACCGGCAGTCTTTCGGAAAAAGCTGCAATTCTTACGGGGAAAGGAGTAGGTACTGTTATTCTCACAGAAGGAAGTAAAGGAGTAACAATTATCTCAAAGAGTAATGAGATTAAAATAGCAGCTCCTAAGATGAAAGCAGTAGATACAACGGCAGCAGGGGATACCTTTGCAGGGGTATTTGCATATGGTCTGGCCAAAGACTGGAATTTAACAAAATCAGCAGAATTTGCAGTGAAAGCAGCCTCCATATCTGTAACTAAAGTAGGAGCCCAGTCCTCCATTCCCTGGTTTAAAGAGGTTGATACTTCGACAGGCTCAGTAAGCATTCGACAGGCTCAGTAAGCATTCGACAGGCTCAGTAAGCATTCGACAGGCTCAGTAAGCA
>JAJRQE010000120.1 GCA_024280415.1 Spirochaetota bacterium
ATTCAACAAATATGCTTAATCCGGATGCACCGGTTACTATTACACTTATAGATGACCAGCAGATTAAATTCTCAGGGGAGTGTTCAATTATTAGAACCAGTCATTCCAGGAATATTTTTACATGTGTAGTAATGCCAATTAGTAGTCAGATTCAGAGATTCCAGTCAAAACAATACCGGGCTAACAGGCAGAAACTGGTTCCATCTCCGGGTATTGTTTTTTTCCATCCTCTGACTGGTGGCAGGGTTGATCTTCCTGTTCATGATCTGTCAGCTACCGGATTTTATGTGACAGAAGATCTAAGTACCAGTATACTTCTGCCCGGCATGGTTATCCCTGAACTGAAAATTGTCTTTTCCACAGGCATGCAGTTAAAGTGTAAAGCTCAGGTACTTTTTCGAAAAGAAATCGAAAATAATAAATCTCATAATACAATTTTAAATGGGTTTTCAATTTTGGAAATGGAACCTTCTGATCATGTCCAGCTGCTTTCTATCGCTTTCCAGGCCAGGAATAATAAAATACATATAAGTAAAAGTCTGGATCCTGATGCTTTATGGCGATTCCTTTTTGAAACAGGATTTATTTATCCATCAAAATATGAGAATTTAAAGGATTACAAGGCTGAGATTAAAAAAACTTATGAGAAGTTATATGTTGATACTCCGGATATTGCAAGGCATATAACATTTCAGGAGAGTGGTGCAATTCTTGGTCATGTTTCTATTCTGCGAACATATGAAAATACATGGCTCATGCATCATCATGCTGCATTAAACAGCTCTAATAAGGGAGCTGGATTATATGTAATGGATCAACTTGGATACTATGCATACAATGCAAATAAAATTAAATCGAATAAGATGAACTACATTCTGGGTTATTATAGGCCTGAAAATAAGTTTCCTTCCCGTATATTTGGGGGAGTTACAGAAAGTGTGAATGATCCAAAGGGTTGTTCGATAGATAATTTTGCATTCTTTAAATTTAAAGGGAATCCGGAAAGAGTATTTGATGATCTTGGATCTTTAAGCCTTACAGAAAGCAGTTATGAAGATTTACTTGATTTACAGGGGTATTATGAGAAAGTATCCGGTGGGCTTATGCTGGATGCTATGGATATAATTCCAGATAATTCAGGGAGTATTAGTGTAATAAAGGCTTATGCAAAGTTGAATTTTAAACGAGATATAAAATTATTCTCTTTAAAAAATAATGGTATTCTGTTAGCTGTTTTTATTGTCGATATTGCCAATTTGGGTATTAACATGTCGGAACTAACAAATAGTATTAAAGTTATCATAATTGAGCCGGAAACTCTTACCAGTGAGATTCTGGATACCAGTCTTAATGAGTTGGCAAACAGATATTATGATACTTCCCCACATATATTACTTTTTCCTGTTAGTTATGTCGAAGCTAATTCTATTAAATATGAAAATATCTATAGTATGTGGATATATAATATCGAACACTCAGATGCTTACTTTAAATATTTTACTAAATTGATGAGGTTTGTAAAATAATTATGCCTGAATTAGTAAAAAAAAATAATATTGCGGAAAAAGCACCATACAATAGTAGAATTATTGAAGCCTACCTCAAGTTTATTAATAAATTTTTTCCTGATATCGATATATATAATTTATTAAGCTATTCCGGTATGACTGCTTACGAAGTAGAGGATCACGGACATTGGTTTTCACAGAAGCAAGTGGATATGTTCTATTACAGATTAGTAGAACTAACTGGAGAAACAGATATTGCCCGTAAAGCCGGCAGATATATGGCCTCTCCTGAGGCAAGTGGTGAGATAAGATACTTTTTTCTGGGAATAATGAGTTTGCGTAGTGCTTATAAAATGATTAGCAAGGCTGCAAAAAGTTTAACCAAGTCCACCTCTTTTGAAGTAAATATATTATCTGATAATTCAGTTGAAATCCGTGTGTGTCAGAAAGAAGGATATTCAGAAAAAGAGTATCAGTGCCAAAATAGAATTGGAATGTTTGAGGCTGTAGCAGAAGCCCTAAAAGTAAATAAACTTGTAATTCAGCAACCTGAATGTATGTTTCAGGGGAATGATTCCTGTAGGTATATTATAACATGGGGAAAAACATCAACGAGAATTTTTAGAAAAGTAAGGAAAATATTGGTTCCTTTACTTCTACTACCAAGCTTTACTGCTATATATCATTTTCGCAATGCTCCATATATATCAGTAGGAGCATTGACATCTATTATATTTTTACTGATTTTTAGTCTAATAATTATTAATAAGGAAAAGAATGAGTTAACATCTGCTCTTGAAACTTCTAACAGATCTCCGGAAAAATGGATTGAACAAATAGATATCAATTATAATAATAATTTACTTTCCTATGAGATAGGACAGGTAATTAGTATGCATACCAGTACAGATGATGTACTTACCAGTGTTGTTAAAATTTCTGAAAAACGTCTTGATTATGATAGAGGTGCAATTTTTTTAGTTAATGATGAGAGTAAAAAATTAGTGTATAGAGCCGGGTTCGGGTATATAGATGAATATCTGAAAATTCTGGAAAACATTGAGTTTCATATAAATCCTTCAAATTCTAAAGGAATTTTTATTAAATCATTTATTGAGCAGAAGCCATATTTAATAAATGATATAAGTAAAGTTGAAAAGGATTTAACTCCAAAAAGTCTCAAATTTTCAAAGTCAATAGGAAGCCATTCTTTTATTTGCTGCCCTATAGTCTATGAAGGTGAATCTATGGGTATAATAGTTGCCGATAATGTAAACTCCAGGCGGAATTTAACCCAGAGCGATTTAAGTTTATTTATGGGAATTGCTTCTTCTATTGGTAACAGTTTAAAGACAGCTGAACTGTTTGAAAGCAAGGAAAAACAGTTTAAATCTACCTTTGAGGTTCTGGCATCCAGTATTGATGCAAGAGATACTTTAACAGCTGGACATTCGGAAACTGTAGCAAAGTATTCTGTAGAAATCAGTAAAAAAATGGGTCTGGATACTGAGTATACTGAAGTTGTACGTCTGGCAGCTCTATTTCATGATTATGGGAAAATAGCCATACCAGACTCAATCCTGAAAAAAGAAGGCCCTCTGACAGAAGATGAATATTCTGAAATAAAGAGTCATGCTGGAAAAACAAAAGAGCTTCTGGAAAAAATAAGTTTTGAAGGGAGTTATCAAAAAATACCAGTAATTGCCGGTGCTCATCATGAGCATATGGATGGTAGAGGATATCCGGATGGTCTTATTGGAATGGAAATACCATTAGGAGCAAGGATAATTGCTGTAGCAGATTTTTATGAAGCCTTAACTGCAAAACGTCACTACAGAAGTCCCATGACTATTTATGCTGCTGTTTCCCAGCTTCTCATTGCCAGTGGGGATCATCTGGATGAAGAAATTGTTAATATATTTATCCTTTTTCTGGAAAAAGAACACGATATTAAACTGGGGACATCACCTTTGGCAGTTTAGTAAACTTATTTTATTCCTCTGCAGGAAATAATTGGTGTATAGGTAAATCTTCTTGAATCTTTGAAAAAAGATTCAAAATCAGCAAGAAAATCTTCATAACCGTTAGAATATTCCTTAAATGGGTAGCTTGAATTTTTTGCAGCGATTTCAATTTTTTTTATCCAGTTGTATTCATCAACCCCGGATAATTCTCCATATATAAGATGATGCGCTTTCATGTCAACTTTAATATCACTGAGTCCAAGATCATATAAGTAAGAATAAAGTTTTCGCCCAATGTAAGGATCAAAATTACCATCTTTTTCTATAATTTCAGAAATATTTATAATTGCTGTTTCTAATCTACTGGAAAGTCCATAATGATTAAGACAATTGTGGTCCAGATCTACAAGGCATATTATACCACCTGGTTTAAGCTGTTCTGTAAGCTTTTTAACAATCTCAAAGCTCTGATGTTTGTGATATTCCAGAAAAAATCTAACCCATATAAAATCAAATTTATTTAAGGTAGAAAGAGAATCATTTAAATCGAGATGTATAAAATCCAGATCGCTTTTTCCATATGTTTCTCTGGCATAGTTAATTCTATCTAATGAGTTGTCAATCCCAGTTACACGGCCTTTTCCCCCCACTATTTTTTTTAGAAATGAGGATGTTATGCCAGGGCCGCAGCCGATATCTGCAACACTCATACCTTCCTTTAGTCCTGCCCATAAAGCCTGTTTTTCGAGGCGTTCAAAATCGGTTTTCATCTCCAGTCGTATAGACTCATTTTTATTTTCCATAAGGTAGCTTTGTGATTTCAAAATTATTGCCTCGTAAATTCAGAAATTTAGATTGTATTGTACTATGGCATTTTTTTAACTAGGCATTTCTTTATTCTAAAATGGATACTATGTAGATATATCGTAAGATCTCATTTCCGGTATTTATTATATTGTGTTCTGTGTGTGGAGGACAGTAGGCATTTCCACCTCTGGAAAGTTTTATAGAATTATAGCCATTAAAAGTCATTTCTCCGCTGCCTTCCATTACAATAATCAGTTCTTCTTTATCATTTGTGTTATGTGCACCGACACTCTCTCCGGGATTAAGAGATACAAGACCGGATTTCATTCTTACAGTTGAAGGTGGACCTGCCAGTATTCTCTGAAATCCAGGTTTGTTCATATCCAGCTCAATTGCTCTTGGCTTAAGCTCCGTACTTACCTTTCTATCCACAGGAAGTTTCCTCTTATTATACCTAAAATTATGTACACAAAATAAAATCTGAGATGTACTATCAGTACAATATCATAATATTACCTGGAAGGTAAGAAAAAAAAGTAGCTTTTGTACAAGAGGTTTTTATGATCTCTATGCATTCTCTTTTACATCCAGGATCCTATCTCTTCCGGGCGTTGCCAAACAGTGCTTCTGTCGGTATCATTGGGATATGTTTTTACCGATGTCACTTGGAGATATGAGGAAGCGAAACTGGGATAGTTGCGACTTTATAATGGTTACAGGAGATGCCTATGTTGATCATCCCTCCTATGGGGCGGCAGTAATCTCCAGAGTTCTGGAAGCAGAGGGGTACAGGGTCGGTATAATTGCCCAGCCCAGATGGGACTCTCCTGATGATTTCATGAAACTTGGAAAACCGGAACTGGCTTTTCTTGTTACAGCAGGAAATATGGATTCTATGGTGAATAAATATACAGTTGCCAGGAAGGTTAGAAAAAAGGATGCTTATTCTCCCGGGGGTGTTTCCGGTTTAAGGCCGGACAGAGCCAGTATTGTGTATACTTCCAGAATAAAGCAGGCATATAAGGGTATTCCTGTCATTCTGGGTGGAATTGAAGCTTCTCTAAGACGCTTGGCTCATTATGATTACTGGTCTGATAAGATCCGTAAATCGATATTAATTGATTCAAAGGCCGATATGCTAATTTACGGTATGGGTGAAACTACCATTCGAAAACTTGCTTTACGTCTTAAAAATAGTGATCCTGTATCAGAAATAACAGATATCCCCGGGACAGTTTTCAGGCAGAAGCATTCTGAAATTGAAATACCCGGGAGGATAGAGCTGCCCTCTTTCGAGAAAATATCAGCAGATAAAAAACTTTATTCAGAAAGTTTTAAAATTCAGTTTGAGAATACCGATTCAATTATAGCTTTCCCCCTTGTTGAAAACTATGGTGACTGGGATCTTATTCAGAATTCCCCTGAAAAACCAATGACAACGAAAGAGCTGGATAGTAGTTATGATCTCCCATATGAACGCAGGGAGCATCCATCCTATAAAAATATTGGTGGAATACCTGCTTTAAGGGAAGTTCAGTTTAGCCTTGCAAGCAGCAGAGGTTGTTTTGGGGGGTGTAATTACTGTGCTCTGACATTTTTACAGGGAAGAACCATACAGGCTCGTAGTCATGAGTCTATAGAGAAAGAAGCAGCAATTATTATCAGGGATACGAATTTCAAGGGATACATCCATGATGTGGGAGGACCGACTGCTAATTTTAGAAAACCTTCATGTACCAAACAGATCACTGCGGGTGTGTGTAAAACCAAACAATGCCTCTTTCCTGAACCCTGTTCGCTCCTCGAGGTGGATCATTCAGATTATATAACACTCCTAAGAAAACTCAGAAACATAAAGGGTGTAAAAAAGGTTTTTATCCGCTCAGGAATACGGTATGACTATATCCTTGAGGACAGTGACCAGACTTTTATGTCGGAACTTATAGAACATCATATTAGTGGTCAGTTAAAAATAGCTCCCGAACATGTATCCAAAGAGGTTCTTGATGCTATGGGGCGGCCGACTATTGACGGGTTTATTGAATTTACTAAAAAGTACAAAAAAATGAATAAGGAGATGGGTTTAAAACAGTATCTGATTCCATATTTAATATCCAGTCATCCTGGTTCCAGACTAAAACATGCCATTGAGCTTGCTGAATTCCTTCGGGACTACGGCTTTATACCGGATCAGGTGCAGGATTTCTATCCTACACCTGGTACTCTTTCCACAGCCATGTTTCATACAGGGTATCACCCCATAACCGGAAGAAAGATATATGTTCCGAAAGATAATCAGGAAAAAATCATGCAGCGAGCTCTGATCCACTATAACCGTCCGGAAAACTACAGGCTGGTAAAAAAAGCTCTGATCCTGGAGGGGCGGAATGATTTAATTGGTACAGGTAGAAAGTGTCTTATAAAACCCTATGAACCCGGAAAAACCAGTATGAAAAATAAAAAGTATTAATTTGTTGCATCTTCCAGCTCGATAGAAACTTTAACCATCTCATCTTTTATCTTCATAAATGCATCTACAACCTCAGGATCAAACTCTTTTCCCCTTCCTTCGATAAATAAATTAACAATCTTTTCCACGGGCCATGGATCTTTGTATACACGTTTACAGATAAGGGCATCAAATACATCTGCTATTGTAGTTAACCTTCCAAAGATGTGAATCTCCTCTCCTTTCAGTCCATTGGGGTAACCTGTTCCATCCCATTTTTCATGATGCTGGGCTGCAACAATTGCAGCAGCTTTAAGGAGTTCTCTTTCCGAGTTTTTGAAATTATTATACCCCAGAGTTGTATGAGTCTGCATTATCAGACGTTCTTCATCACTTAGTTTTCCGGGTTTAAGAAGTATACTGTCCGGAATACCCACTTTTCCAATATCATGCATAGGAGAGGCATCTTTAAGGAGATCTATCTGTTTCTGATCCAGTCCGTAAGATTCTGCCATAATTCTTGAGTATTGAGCGACTCTTCTAACATGGTTTCCTGTTTCTTTGGATCTCATCTCTCCTGTTTCTGCAAGGGTCAGAATTATCTCTCTCTGGGTCGATTCTATCTCTTCCTGAAGAGCCAGAGACTCCAGCTGTTTCCCAGTATAACTTGCGGCCAGCAACAGGTGTTCCAGGTCTTTTTTTGAGAATTTCCTGTTTCCGGTCATTTTATTAATTGCCTGATATACGCCTATTATCTCTCCCTGACTGTCTTCAATTGGAAGAGCTAATATATTTCTGGTTGTATATCCTGTTGCCTTATCCACCTGCTGGTCAAAGCGGTCATCCTCGTAGGCATTATTAATAACAACATGTTCTCCCGATTCTGCAACATATCCTGCTATACCCTTGGAGAGAGGGATCTCTATTCTGTCAATTCCATGAGCTACTTTACTCCAGATTTTTTCAGTTTTTTTATCAATAAGCCATACTGTACACCTGTCGGCTGTAACAAGATCTCTTCCCATATCTGCAAGATTTACAAGAAGTTTATCAACATCCCGTTCATTAGCAATTCTCACGACATACTGAAATATAGTTTTAAGGAGCTCATCGGCTCTGGTTGTTTTCTTTGGATTGGTTCCTGCCATAGTTTTATTATCGCAACAAACAGTAATTATTCAATAGTTTTCTCCAGTAAGTTCAAAAAGTTTAATACCCTCTTGTTTAAAAAAGGTTTTAAGTTCGGTGATTATCTCTTTTATCTGTTCTGCTTCCTTTATATCGCAGTAGATAGTAATGCTGAAATTTTCCTCGGGCCAGATATGGTCACCCATCCTGGGTCCTGACTTTCCTACTCCAAGGACAACAGGAATTAAAGTATAGTTCTTTACAATATCAGCCTTTTTAAAGGCATCAAACATATCTTCCTGAATAGATTTGTTAGCTATAATTTCAATTCTTTTCATTGGATCTATCCTTTTGGATTTGGGCAAATCTTTCTTTTCGTCGTTTCATTTTTTTTTCTTCCCTTTTAACACCTCTCTTTTCACTTATTCCGTTGAAAATTGCATATATTACCGGGACAAGGAAGAGTGTGAGGAGTGCTCCGAATGTCAGTCCCCCTACGACTGTCTTTCCAATAGGGTTGACCAGAGCGGCAGCTTCACCAGGGAAGAAGGCCATGGGTATAAGTCCCAGGACGGTTGTTAGAGTTGTCATTAAAATCGGCCGTAATCTGTTCCCCCCTGCTTCTATACATGCCTCATTGATTGTTCTCCTCCGCTTCCGGAGAAGGTTTGTATAGTCAACAAGAACAATTCCATTATTTACAATAATACCTGATAGCATAATAACCCCTACAGCTGTTAAAATATTAAACATTTCTCCAGTTGCAATATAGAGCAGAACTACTCCGATAAGTGAAAGTGGTATAGTAAAAAGGATTATTATCGGGTCAAGGAAGGATTCAAACTGACTTGCCATAACACCAAAAACCAAAAATATAGATACGAGTATTATTATAACCAGTTTAATGCCATACTTCATAAGATTGGCATAATCTCCTGAAAACTCAATAATAAGCCCCTCTTCTGCCGGAACTTCCGCTTTTATCAGTTTTTCTATTTTGACTGAAATCTTATTCAGGGAGGTTCCGGGAGTAAGACCTGCAGTTACATGGACTGTTCTTGTCTGATTTTCCCTTATTATGGCAATCGGTCCCATTGTTTTTTTATAAACTGCAAAACTGGCCAGTGGAATACGGTTTCCATTCTGATTAATTACAAAAATTTTATCCAGATCCGGAAGATCATTTCTGTCCTCATTGTCCAGAATTACCAGGATATCATATTCCGAACCTCCGTCCCTGTACCTGGATGCAGTTATACCGTTTATACTTGCTTTAATTTCCTGTCCTACTGTATAAATATTAAGTCCGAAGGAGTAGAGCAGATCTCTGTTAATCATTATTTCCACCTGGGGAAGACCATTTTTAATATCTACCCGGGGTTCAGTTACTTCGGAGAAATTTTCTTTCAGGAGAGACTGAATATTTCCTGCAATTATTCTGGATTTTTCAAGATCCTCGGTTTTAACAAGTATATCAACCGGACTGCTCTGAAATCCTCCCCCTGTATTAGTTCCGAAAGAAAATACTGCCGATGGGAAGTCATTAAAATGGTTTCTTAATTTTTCCTTTACTGTATCTGAATCATCAATTCTCTCTTTAAATGGGGGAAGATTAACCCTTACTGTTCCCTTATTGGTTTCGGCAACACCCAGGAATCCCATTAAACTCTTGGTTCCGGCTTCGATAACAATCTCTTCAAACCCGTTAATTTCCTCTCTGATAATTGATTCAAACTGAAGGAGAACTGTCTCAGTCTCTTCAAGGCGTGTTCCCTGGGGAAGTTCTACCGATACCTGGATCATATCATTCAGCTGGGAAGGCATAAACTCAAAACCGGCAGAAAGAACCAGAGCCATTGATCCAGTAAAAATAATTAATATAGAAATTAGAGTAACAGCCTTATGCTTAAGAATACGTGAAATGGTTTTTTTGTAAGAATTATCCAGAGCGGTAAAGAAAATCTCCATTCCGGAATCAATTGCTTTTAAAATGCCCTTTAAGGGCCGCTGTTTTCTACTTGTAATGGGCAGATAAGTGCTGGCAAGGACTGGAATAAGTGTAACTGCAACTATCAGAGAAGCTGTAAGTGATATGACTACTGTGAAAGAAAGGCCGGAAAAAAGTTCACCATAAATATCCAGCTGGTCTTTGAAAATTACTATTGGAGCAAATACACAGATAGTAGTAAGGGTGGAGGTTGTTATGGCATTAATCATTTCCTGGGTTCCCAGGATGGCGGCTGAGCTTAGTTTAGTACCCTTTTCCCTGTACCGGAAAATATTTTCCAGAATCACAATGGAATTATCTACCAGCATCCCGACACCAAGAGCCAGACCGGCAAGGGTCATAATATTCAGTGTCAGGCCGGCAAAATACATGAACATAAGGGTAATAATTAAAGAAACAGGGATGGTAAGACCAATAATGAAAGTAGTTTTTAAACTCCGGAGGAAGATAAACAGTACAATGACGGCCAGAATTGCTCCGATCATGGCAGTTGAAGCAACCTGGTTTATGGAGTTTTCAATAATATCTGTTGTATTGAAAATTTCACTTACCGATATTCCGGTGGGAACCTCCCGGTTGATCTTTTTCAGTTTTTCCCTGACATTCTTTGCTGTCTGGACTGAATTTGTTCCGCTTTGTTTCTGTACTATAATCTGTACTCCGGGACTTCCATTTATGTAAACAAGGGTATTTTCATTCCTGTATCCGTCGAATACATTTGCAATATCTCTAAGACGTATTGTTTTTACAGGGGACGGAATATTGCTGCCCGGAGGAGGAACTCCTCCTCTATAGCTTATTACAGTATTCTTTATCTCCTCAAGATTTTCGTATTCCCCGGAAGTGGTTACCAGTAGATTTTTGTTATCCGAGAGTATTGATCCTGCAGAAATCTGAAAATTCTGACCCCTAAGCATATTTGCAACCTGCGTAAGGGTCAGTCCGTATGCTTCCAGGCGGTTTTGGGGAATTTCAACCCGTATAGCCCTGTCTCTGCCTCCTGAGACACTAGTGAGCCCCACACCCTCTACCTGCTCGATTCTGGGTTTCACAATACTTTCGGCAATTTCCCTGAGTTCTTCGGGAGTACGGTTTCCGGAAACTGTAAGTCCCATAATAGGGATCATGGAAGGATCAAACTTAAAGATAACAGGGGCTTCTGCATCTTCCGGCAGCCATCGTTTTAGAATATCCAGACTGTCTCTGACATCTGCAGATGCTTCCGACATATCTGCTCCATAGGTAAACTCAACTATTATGGTACTGCTCCCTTTCGCAGAGGTAGAAGTTATCTTATCTACCTTACTGATATTACTGAGGGATCCTTCAATAGGCCTTGAGAGAGTTTTTTCGATCTCCTCCGGGCCTGCCCCTTCGTAAGTGGTTAAAACTACCAGAATAGGAGGTTCTATTTCCGGGTAGAGATCGATAGCAAGATCTGAAGCGGCATAAATTCCCAGACCAATGAGGAGTACAAACAGAATTATTACTGTTGTCGGTCTGGATACTACTTTTTTAGCAATGCTCATACGACTTTACCCCTATTCAACATTATCTGCAGCATTCAGTGGCGTTACTGTGCTGACAACCTTAACTATTGATTTATCTTCCAGCAGAGTCTGCCCTCTGATAACAATTTCCTCTCCTGCTGTAAGTCCATCAATTATTTCCAGCTGATTATCTATCTGAAGCCCTGGTACAACAACTTTTTTATGAACTATAGTTTGGTTTTCCGATGAGGGATCTTCCTGAATGGTAAATATATAGTTTTCTCCAAAACGATTTATCAGTGCACCTGATGGTATTTTTACAATTCCCTCTTTCTCTTCTGTAATTAGTTTAACGTCAGCAAACATTCCTGCTTTCAGTTTTAAATTATTATTATCAATTTTAAGTTTAACTTCCATGGTTCGTGAATTCTGATCAACTACAGGGCTTAATTCGCTGATTGCTCCTGTAAATAATTCACCTGGAAATGCTTCAGTGTGAATTACAGCAGGAAGGCCGATTCTCATCTTGGATATAAACCTTTCTGCAACATATATAATAACTTCCAGGTCATCCATTTTGCTTATTTTTGCAATGGGAAAATTGGGGCTGATAGTAGATCCAATCTGAACAGAGACCATCGTGACAGTCCCTGATATTGAGGCCTTTACAGGACTTGAGGCAAAGTTCATTCCGGGTTTAGAAGGGTCAATTTCTGCAATAATCTGGTTTTTCCTGACAGTATCACCTACTTTTACATAGAGATTTTTAAGTTTTCCGGCAGTATCCGGAAAAGTATCCACTGTCGTACTTGCTGTTATATCTCCATTAAGCTGGAGGTAGTCTTTTATCTCTCCCTCCACTGCCAGGGTCGTACTTACAGCAAATACAGTGACTGCATCTCCATTGGGATTTGTATCTTTTTCAGTATTTGTTTTATTTGAGCATGAAACTGCAAAAAAAAGGATGGCGAATGTAATAAATATTAGTAATAATTTTTTACTCATTTAAGGATTCCTTTATTTCCATCAGAGATGCATTCAGGGCAAATTCCAGATCAAGAAGCCCTGTTATATAGTTATATTTTTCTTTTAGTACTTCAAGTTTTGCATTATTGAGATCCCGTTCGGAATCTTCAACTTCCAGAAGTTCCCGGCCTCCGGCATTGTAGGCCTCCATTGAAAGGGAATAGGCTTTTTCTGCCAGCCTTATGTTCAGATCCAGTATCTGCAGCTGTTCTCTTGATTTGTTTAACTGCATTACAAGGGTTTTAATTTCCATTTCAGCACCGGTTCTTGCCTGGGCGAGACCCAGTTTTGTCTGTGATATACGATCTTCCATATCTTTTATACCTGCCTGGGCAGGAGATCCCGGAATTAAGGAATCCAGTGACATTGCTAATGTCATTCTGAACATGCCGCTTTTCTGACTCCAGTTATCCTCCATGTTTTTAAACCAGTTGTCTTCCAGAGGATCCAGATTAAACGACGGATCAAAATTGAGACCCAGAACAAGCATCGGGGTCATGGTTCTGAACTGCAGTGCAGATTTTTTTATTTCGAGACTTTGGATAGAATTGTTTATGGATTTAATATCAGATCGGCGGGACAGATATAGGTCTGTAAGTTTATTCGAGTCAAGTTTAACGGGATCAATTTCGATATTTCCTGTTAATAGCAGATCAGTCTCCAGATCTATACCCAGAAGTATCTTAAAACGGTTTTTCATAGTGGCATAAGCCAGTTTCATTTCTGTGAAGGAGGGTTTCATGTTTTCGTACCCAACCTGGGCTGAAAGTACGGACAGCTCCGGGATGAGACCATTCTTATAATTCATTTCCGCCTGATTAAATCTGTCCAGAGCCGCTTTAATGTTCTGCTCCATCAGGCCCAGATTTTCTTCGAATACCAGGATATTATAGAAGTTTTTTCTAACGTCCCTCTCAAGCTGTCTGACAGCTGAATCATAGGAGATAATTCCTGATTTATAGTCAATTTTAGTCCCCTCAATCTCTTTGAAAAGAGCATAGTTCAGGGTAAGTGAGATATCCATTCCCCCAGAGAGTCCCCAACGTGGAAGGTTATATGAACCAGCTATCACCCTGTCATAAATTCCAAAACCAAGAGCGGAAGATGGTTCCTCCTGGAGAAAATTTCCTGATTGCTCTGTATTCCATCGCATCATAGTTGTACTCATCTGCACAGCAGGAATAAATCTGTTCCATGCCAGATCTGCCGCCCTCTTTTTTATTGCAACATCGAGTCTGGTACTTTCAAGGTTTAGATTGTTAACCATGGCAATTTCTACAGCCTTATCAATATCAAGTTCTATTTGTTCTGCTGCCAGAGCTGTAGTAAAAATAGTGATAAGGATGATTATCAGCATTAATATGTTTAAAGACCTTTTCATTTTCCAATTCCTTTTAGTCCATATAAAAAAAGATGATGTACCTTTCTCATACGTAGTATCATTATCTCTTTGGAGCAACCTGTTCCCAGACATTCCCAGAGGCCATGAATAAGGATAAAACTTAAGCCCTCTGCAATGAGCTCCGGAGGGAATCCAAGGGGATTAAAAGTGCTGTTTTGGGAGATAAGATTGATATATTCGGAGAATTTTTCCAGTTTTTTGTTTACCGGAGCTACAGGTTTATTAATAAACTGGTACCTGAGCCAGTTCATTATAGCAAAAATTGAGGGTTTAAGGATAAAATAGGTACTCATAACATAAAATATTGAGTAAAGCTGTTCTTCGAAGGTATCAAATTGAGTAACCCTTTTAATAATTAATTCATTCAGATGATCCCTTTCCCGGTCAACAACATCATTGATCATCTGTTCCTTATTATCAAAGTAGAAGTAGAGGCTGCTTTTACCCATATCAAGTTGTTCAGCTATGGCATCTACTGTTGTTTCCCATACACCCTTTTCTGCTATAACTTCAGCAACTGCTGTAAAAATCTTGTTGTAGGGGAGTATATCTTTCCTATCTATAGAAGACTTTTTTTCCACTTTATTATAGTCGATAAGGTTTGCTTTTTTTCTTGCCCCACTAAAGCCGTTTCTTACAACAACCCTTATAATTTTGACAATCTGATCTATTTCCCTGTTTGTAATGGGGTTGCTGTCAAAAAGACGCTGATTGAGAAGAAATCCTCCTACAGAATGGATGAATCCTGAAACAGCAGCTGCATCAATTTTTGAATATCCCATATTTATAAGGATTGTCTGACTTAAAAAGTTATCCTTGCCTTCAGTAATTTCAGAAATAAGCGATGTGATATCTGTTTCGGTATGGATGAGTTTAAGTACAAAAAATCTGTAGTAATGATAATTTTCTGCAAAAAATCTGACAGGGGTTTCTGTGTAATCAACTAGAAGATCGTCCAGATTATTTAAGTTTTTACCATGGGATTTTTTTAAAAGAATCCTGTAGCTGGCAATAAATTCATATTTCATTGCATCAAGAATTGCCTGTTTATTTTTGAAATAGCGGTAGAGAGCCTGTTTAGTCATTCCCAGAGCATCAGAAAGGGTGGAAAGGGATGTATTGTGGAAAAAATTATCTCCCCAGACCCTAAATGCAGTATCTATTATCAGTTGTGTTTTTATTTCATGTTTATTCATAGTATTATTATTTTTGTTACCGAACAGTCGTTAACTTTTTTAAAATAATCTTTTCCACCTAAATTGTCAATGAAATTTTAAAGCTGTTGTAGGAATTCCAATAGTAGTAATAATGCCCAGATGGTATAATAATCTGAATAAACAGTATAAAGAAGGTTCATATGACAAAGAAAGAAATTATCAGTCTGGATCCATCAGCAGTATGGAATCAGTTCTATGAGATATCCCAGGTACCAAGATGCTCTACAGAAGAGGGGAAAATTCTTTTATATCTTAAAGATTTTTGTAAGAATAATAATCTCGTCTATAAGCAGGATAAAATTGGAAATATATGTATAAAAAAACCTGCAACTTCCGGAATGGAATATAAGCCCGGGGTTGTCCTGCAGGGTCATGTTGATATGGTTTGCGAAAAGAACGATGGAACTGTTCATAATTTTTCCACTGATCCCATAAAGCTGATGGAAAACGATGGGTGGATTACGGCAGATGGTACTACCCTGGGTGCTGATAACGGAATAGCCCTGGCAATGGCTCTGGCAGTTCTGGAATCTAAAACAATTGAACACGGTCCCCTGGAAGCATTGTTTACCGTAGATGAAGAATCTGCTTTAACAGGAGCTCTTGAACTGGATCCCTCCATTGTGGATGGAACAATTCTTTTTAACATTGATTCTGAGGAGGAGGGCATTTTCTATATCGGCTGTGCAGGAGGGGTTACAACTATTGGGAATTTATCTGTAGATGAAGAAAAAACTCCAGCAGGGCAGAAATCCTACAAACTCATGGTTACCGGTTGTAAGGGTGGTCATTCAGGTGCAGAGATCCATGAGCAGAGAGGGAATGCCCTATCTGTAGGTTCAAGGATTCTAAAGGATATTGGCAATAAAACTCCTGTTAGAATTTATAATATAAACGGAGGAGGAAAGCATAATGCTATTCCAAGAGAAGTTTTTATCTCTTTTACTGCAGAAGATCCTGAAGTTATTGTCGATGTTATTACAAAATACAGCCTGATTCTCAAAAATGAGATGGGAAATCTTGAAAAAAATATAAGTGTAAAGGTAACCGGGGAAGATACTCTGCCGGAAAAGGTATTTACAGCAGATTTTTCCAATCGGATTCTCAATATATTGTTTTCACTTCCCCATGGCGTAATAAAAATGAGCAGGAAGGTTCATGGTCTTGTAGAAACTTCCACCAATCTTGCTTCGGTAGTTCAGAAAGATGGAAAAATAAAGATTGAAACCAGTCAGAGGTCATCAATTATGTCGGAAAACGACGAGATTGCAGATAAGGTAAAAGCAATTATGGAGCTGGGGGGAGCTGAAGTCTCTTTTGAAAGTAGATATCCCTCCTGGGAACCGGATCCTGAGAGTAATATTCTACAGCTCTTTAAAAAAATATATAAAAGGGAAGAAGGAAAAGAAGCAAAAGTCAGGGCTATTCATGCAGGACTAGAATGCGGGGTAATAGGAGATAAGCTGGAAAATATGGAGATGATCTCATTTGGTCCTGACATGGAGGATGTTCACACGCCGGATGAAAGGTTAAAGATATCCTCTGTTGCAGCAGTTTGGAAATTTCTGCTTAAAGTACTTAAGGAAGTATAGAACATTTCAGAAATTGTATACACTATTGAAGATGGTTTTAGCTTCTGCCTGAATTTCAAGTTTGAAATTCATGCAGGGAAGTTACGGGTGTAATACCAGCGGGCACATGGGCAGTTCTTGTCTGTCTATCTCCATACCCGTAGACAGACAGACTTTTTGTAATAAACTATGTTATATTAATTACTTCATTCATGCTCCCTGTTCTGAATCCCTTCAGATCCAGGGTTACATAATCAAAACCGATTGAATTGAAATACTCTGTAATTTCCAGATTATGTCTTGTAATTGTTTCAAAATCTTTGACATCGACTTCAATCCGGGCAATTGTATCGTGGTGTCTGACTCTCATATTGTAAAATCCAAAAGATCTCAGATAAGACTCACCCTCTTCCACCATTTTCAGTTTTTTACCAGTGATTTCATTTCCATAGGGAATTCTGGAAGATAAACAAGGTGAAGCAGGTTTATTCCATATGGAATAACCTATTGATCGGAGGTATTCTCTTATTTCTTCTTTTGATATTTCCGCTTCAACTATCGGTTGTTTGATATTCAGATCACAGGATGCTTTCATCCCAGGTCTATAATCATTTAAATCATCAAAATTACTTCCCTCTATGACGTATTTATAACCTTTCTCTCCGGCAATCCGGATACATTTTGAAAATAATTCTGTTTTACAGTAAAAACATCTGTTTTTATCATTTTTATTAAAGTCGGAATTATTCACCTCCTGTGTAGGAATAATTAAATGTTTAATCCCTATTTTTGCAGTATATTTTTTTGCATCATTTAAGTCCTGACTTGTGTTGACTTCCGAATTGCCAGTGACTGCCAAAGCCTTATCTCCCAAAACATCGAAGGCTATTTTTGCGAGAAAAGTGCTGTCAATACCACCGGAGTAGGCAATTACTACGGATCCAAGCTCTTTGATTATTTTTTTTATATTGTCTATTTTCTGATCAATCATTATTGGAAACTCCCTGAATTTATTATCTTATCATAATAAATTGTAGGCCGAGTGTGAATGATCCATGGTTGTTTATACTCAAAAAAGAGGTGCTGAAATGGATAATGTATTCGATCCTGAATAAATCTGCCTCTATTACTGTCAAAGGTAATTACCCTGCATTATAAAGCTGCAGGAAGGATCTATATTATCGTATTAAAAGGAATTCTGCACAGAATCTGCACAAATCCAGTCTATGATCATCTTACATCCATGAATATTTAAGGAGCATAATCCATGAAATTTGAACTGTCAGTGAGCGGTATGACCTGTGGCGGATGTGAATTGCACGTTGAAAATGCCATACTGGAATTGGGAGGTGTTACCAGTGCGGAAGCCGATCATTCATCGGGAAAACTATTAGTAAATACAGATAAGACTATTGATGAAAAAAACAGTGATTTACTACTGAAGGATATTAAAAGGAAAGTCGTTGAAGCCGGATATGGATGCGAAGGCAAATATACCGGAGAAAATGGAAACTTTTCCATAAAGCAATGGATAGGCATTGCTATTATTCTGGCGGCATTATATTTGATTATAAGAGCCACCGGCATAATGAACAGACTTCCGGTTATTGAGAATTCTATGGGATATGGCCTGATATTCATTATAGGTCTCCTGACATCTGTTCATTGCATCGGTATGTGCGGCGGGATTAACCTTTCGGTCAGTATTTCAGGTGGTAGAAATGGGACTGGTGATAAAAGTACTTTAAGCAGGGCAAGGCCTGCAATTCTATATAATGCGGGAAGAGTAGTTTCCTATACCATCATAGGCGGCGTGGTCGGTGCTCTGGGTTCTGTTTTTTCTCTAAGGGGGAATATTCAGGGGATTATTGTAGGACTTGCCGGTGTTTTTATGCTTTTAATGGGGCTTAAAATGCTGGGGCTCTTTACGCGGATTAACAGATTTATTCCCCGTTTCCCCAAGCGCCTGTCTGCCCGGATCATGAAATCGGGATCGGGAAAAGGACCTTTTATCGTTGGACTCCTCAATGGTTTTATTCCCTGTGGTCCCCTTCAATCTGTCCAGATATATGCATTGGGAACGGGAAGTGTTTTTTCGGGAGCTCTTTCAATGTTTTTGTTCAGTCTGGGTACGGTTCCCCTTATGCTGGGATTCGGATCAATCTCATCAATTTTACCCTCCCGTTTTCATGGGAGAATTCTAAAAGTCAGTGCCCTGCTGGTACTGCTGCTTGGTGGAGGAATGATTTTAAGAGGTATGAGTCTTAACGGTTTATCTTTTATGGGAATCAGCAGCTTTAACGGTCTGTCTGAAAATGTCCGCATTGCCGAAATAAATGGTGATAAACAGTATGTAAGGACAATTATGCATAGTAGTGAATATGAACCATTCATTGTCCAGGCGGGATTACCCGTTGTCTGGACTATATATGCAGAGGAAGAAGACCTGAACGGCTGTAACAATCCCCTGACTGTTCCCGAATATGATATCCGGTTCCAGATGAAACCGGGAGAAAATATCATAGAGTTTACACCTCCTGCCAGCCCTGCAACCATTATTTATACATGCTGGATGGGAATGATCACCAGCGGGATTAAAGTCGTTGAAGATCTGAATAATATCGATGCTTCCCTGATTAGTGATACGGCTGCACTAGCTGAGGATTCTGAGGGTGGATGCGGTGAATGCTGTTCCG
>JAJRQE010000121.1 GCA_024280415.1 Spirochaetota bacterium
AACCAGTAAAGATCTGATTGCTGAATTAATCGGCCTTGACATGTAATTGCATCGTTCATGTCAGTAATATTAGCAAAATTAAATAGGTTAGTCCAGTTCAAACAGTTAATTTATGCAATAAGTACCTGAATAGTTACAAAAAACTGCCAATAGGAATATCAACGCTTAGAACTATCATAGAGGAAAACTATATTTACATAGATAAAACAAAAATAGCTTTAGATCTTATAAATGGAGATGGGGCTTATTATTTTTTATCTCGTCCCAGGAGATTTGGTAAGTCACTATTTCTTGATACTTTACGCACTATATTTGATGGAGATAAAGAAGTTTTTAAAGGACTTTATATCTATGATAAATATGAGTTTGAGAAGTATCCTATTATTAGAATTAGTTTTAATAGCGGAGATTTTAGTTCCAAAAAGAGCTTCCATAAAAGAGTTCATACTATCCTGGATGACAATCAAAGGGATTTAGATATACAATGCCCGAAAGAATATGATAGCTCTGATTGTTTTGGAAGATTAATTAAAGAAGCCTACTTAAAATACAATAAAAAAGTCGTTATTTTGGTAGATGAATATGATAAGCCTATTTTAGACAATATTGAAAATAAAGAGATAGCCACTATTATAAGAGATGAACTTAAAAACTTTTATAGTGTTATAAAAGGGGCTGATGAATATCTAAAGTTTGTGTTTATTACAGGTGTTTCAAAGTTTGCTAAAGTATCTCTGTTTTCGGGACTGAATAATATAAATGATATAACACTTACTAAAAAATATGCCACAATATGTGGATATACTCAAAATGATGTAGAAACATCTTTTAAAAATCATCTTATAGATGTAGATATGAATAAATTAAAACATTGGTACAATGGATACAAGTTTTTAGGAGAGAGTGTATATAATCCTTTTGATATACTTCTGTTTATAACCAATGAATTTGAATATAGAAATTATTGGTTCTCTACTGCAACACCATCATTCCTTTTAAAAATCTTAGAAAAAAGTAACTATTTTTTGCCGAATCTTGAAAATGTAGTAAAAGATGAAGCTATGTTAAGTAGTTTTGATGTAGATAATATAGAGCTGGAAACTCTTATGTGGCAAACTGGATATCTAACTATAACCAGTACAAAAGAGACACCTAGAGGAATATTATATACTTTATCTATACCAAATCAAGAAGTAAGAATATCCCTTATGAGTAGCATTGCTAATTTTATGACCAAAATTCAACAACCAATACAGATTGAAAATAATATATACGATTCACTGGTAGAGCAAAATTTTGATAAGCTTAACATGGCTATCCAATCATTATTTGCGTCTATTCCTTATAATTTATTTATAAAAAATAAGATGTATAAGCATGAAGGGTCCTATGTAAGTGTATTTTATTCATACATAAAAGCTTTAGGCTTAGAACTTATCGGTGAAGATTGTACAAATAAAGGGAGAATTGATTTAACTATAAAAATGCCAGATTCTATAATCATAATAGAGTTCAAAGTTGATGGAACATCAGGTTTGGAGCAGATAAAAGATAAAAAATATCATGAAAAATATCTTAGTGAAAATTTACCGATATTTATAGGTGGTATTGAGTTTTCTAAAAAAGATAGAAATATATCATCTCTAAAATGGGATAGAGTGGATTTTAAACAATGAAAACTATAACGAACTTTGCAAAAATATACGAGAGAAAGTTATAAGAGAGTTTGACAGTAAAGTTGTAGCTAAGCAATATATTAAGTTGTACAGGGATGCTTTAAAATGTTAAAAAAACTGCCAATAGGAATACAGACATTCAGCAAAATTATAGGTGAAGAGTATTTGTATGTGGATAAAACCAAAAATGCTGTGGATATTGCTGATAATTACAGTTACGTATTTCTCTCCCGGCCCCGCCGTTTTGGGAAATCGCTGTTTCTGGATACCCTGCATAACCTTTTTGAAGGGAAGCAGGAACTCTTTAAAGGATTGTACGCCTATGACAACTGGGATTGGTCAAAAAAGTACCCTGTAATCAAAATAAGCTGGGCAGGGGATTTCAGTTCGTTAAATTCAACAAAAGATGTAATAGTCTCTGTACTGAGGGATAATCAGGAGAGGCTGGGTGTCCAGTGTAATAATACAGAACAGTATGATATTTGTTTTAAAGAATTAATCCGGAAAACCTCTCAAAAATATAACAGTCGGGTAGTAATACTAATTGATGAATACGATAAGCCTATCCTTGATGCAATAAAGAATCCGGAAACAGCGGAAGAAAACCGTAATCTTCTCCGTTCTTTTTATGTAATGATGAAAGACAGTGATCAGTATATAAGGTTTGCCTTTTTAACCGGAGTATCAAAGTTTTCAAAGGCCTCTATTTTCAGCGGACTTAATAATTTAGAAGATTTAAGTTTAAATTCAGATTTTGGTAATATTTGCGGATATACTCAAAGCGATATAGAGACAATTTTTAAGCCTTACCTTGAAGGGGTGGATCTTGATAAATTACGGCTATGGTACAACGGCTACAACTTTCTTGGAGAGAGTGTTTATAACCCTTTTGATATTCTGCAATTCATCAGAAATAAATTCTTATACAAAAACTACTGGTTTGAAAGCGGTACCCCTAATTTTTTAATGGAAGTGATAAAAAAGAATAACTATTTTTTACCTGGTCTTTCAAATTTAAAAGTTGGAGAGGATTTGGTAGGCAGTTTTGACATAGAAGATATAAAACTTGAGACAGTTCTGTTTCAAGGTGGATACTTGACAATAGACAGGGTAGTGGAGAACCCCAGGGGCGGAATAGAATATATATTAAGGATACCGAATCTTGAAGTTCAGCTTTCGTTTAACGATTTTCTGATAAATATGCTGACAAAGCAGTCAAATAAATCTGAGTATCAGAATAATCTGTATACAATTCTTAATACAGGAAATATAGACCGCCTGGAAGGTGAACTTGTTTCTCTTTTTGCAGCAATACCATACAGCAACTAAACCAGAAACAGTATGAACCGGTATGAGGGGTACTATGCAAGTATTATATATGCGTATCTTGCGTCCCTTGGATTCAAAATTACAGGAGAAGATGTTACAAACCGCGGCCGGATCGATTTAACCGTATTTACCACAGATAATATCTATATAATAGAGTTTAAGGTTGGAGGTGATGATGCCCTTACGCAGATAAAGAACAAAGGATATGCAGAAAAATACAAAAACCGCGGCAAAGATATAATTCTGGTAGGAATAAATTTTAATGAGGAAAAAAAGAATGTCTCTATGGTCAGGTGGGTGCGTATACTGAAAAAAGTCAATTAACCGCGGATTAGGAAGGCTGATAGTGTCTCTAAAAGCTTAGGAAAATAAATGGATATACTAAAATTAATAGGCAGATGCAAAGAGCTTCTAAAAGATGATATTGCAAAAAACAGCTAAGATATATTTTACAGATCTAAGTGATAAAGCAAATAGACGAAGATTGTATATATCTTCAATTAACAACACAATTAAACAATAAAAACTTAAAACTTACAAATAAAGACCTAGTTGATGGTAGGCTAAAAAAAGATTCTTTAATTGTAGTCCCTAAAAACTTTACCCTACATAAATCAATAATGATTAAGAAATTAGGGACAGTAAGCAAAGAAAAGATGAATATAGTTTATGAAGTGTTTTGTAGCGAAATAGGGTGTAATAATAAAAATTTATGAAAAAGATTCTTCTTATTGGCGGTAATGGTCATTGGTATTATGCAGAGCCTGGTTTTGGGCGTGCGCCGACCAGTAAATTATTAATGGTAGTATTCTTTGTAACAGGTAAGTTGGTTTAAATTCAGAGGTCGGGTCGGACTAATCCTGGGTTTCGTCTGTAGCCAGACCGCCTTCGGCGCCATTACTATCCCTCACGTAAAAAATCTGTTGTTAAGGAGAAATTAAATATTTTTAAAAATATCATGGAATTTAAAAGCAGCAGAGCAAAATCCCCTATACTATAAGGTTATAAGCAATTAATATAAGGGAGTGTTTTTTATGGGAGCTATCCAAATGAAAGAACAGGAACTGGAAGCTATTGGCGCTTATGTTAAGAATCATATTGCAGATTGGATAAAAGAGAGCAATATAATTCCATTTTCAGCTTGTACCAGGGAACAGTACAATCTATCAGATCGGGATTTTTCACTTTCTGAAAGAATTGTCCGTGTAGAAGAGGGTATAAAACA
>JAJRQE010000004.1 GCA_024280415.1 Spirochaetota bacterium
AAACTAGTGAAACTACTCTGAAATTATCTTATTTAAGCCCAGATGGAGAAGAAGGATATCCAGGAAATCTAAAAATTAAAGTTAGTTACAGTCTTACAGAAAAGGATGAGTTAAAAATTAATTATGAAGCAGATACTGATCGGGATACAGTACTTAACCTGACAAACCATTCCTACTTTAATTTAAACGGCGAGGGTTCCGGAAGCATTCTGAACCATGAATTAACACTTAATGCAGATTACTTTATTCCAACAGATTCAGAGAGCATACCAACTGGTGAGATAAAATATGTCAAAGAAACTCCATTTGATTTCACCAGAAAGACAGCCATAGGGAAACGGATAGATAACAAAGAAGAGCAGATGAGATTTGCAGGGGGATATGATCATAATTTTATTATTAATAAATTTGACAATACCTTGAAATTTGCAGGGAAAGTTGAATCAGAAAAGAGCGGCATAAAAATGGATGTTTATACAACAGAGCCAGGTGTTCAGCTTTATACAGGGAATTATCTCGATGGAAGTATTAAGGGAAAATCCGGAAACTATAATAAACATGCTGGATTCTGTCTGGAAACACAACATTATCCTGATTCTCCCCATTTCCCGGGTTTTCCAACGACTATTCTTAAAAAGGGAGATATTTTTAGATCAGAGACTGTTTACAGGCTTTATGTATAGGAATTATATTTATATAGAGCTAAGAATAGCTAAGTTACGGTATTTCTAATACATCAGGTATTAATAAACTTCTTAATTCTCTCTTTTATTTCATCTCTTATAAGAACTGTCTGCTTCAGTTTATCATCCGGATTCCCTGATATGGCTGAGGGATCCTTAAACCCCCAGTGAAGACGTTCCCCCTGTCCTGGGAAATAGGGGCAGCGCTCTGCAGATGTTTCATCACATACCGTTATAACAAAATCAAACTTTATATGACCGTCAATAAATTCTTCCACCGAATTCGTTTTATTTCCGGAAATATCTATTCCTTCAAGAATCATGGCCTCTACAACTGCCGGATTAAGTGTTCCGGGCTCCAGTCCTGCACTGTATACATCAAACCTGTCACCAGCAAAATGTTTTAAATAGGCCTCGGCCATCTGACTCCTTGCAGAGTTGTGAATACAGATAAAAATAACTTTCTGATTTTTCATAATCAAGACTCCTCTGGTTCAGGAAACCAGTGTTTTGTTCTATTCGCAATCTTTACAAGAGTTAGCATCACAGGCACCTCGACAAGAACCCCTACAATGGTTGCAAGTGCAACCGGTGATCTTGGACCGAAGAGTGAAATAGCTACAGCAACAGAAAGTTCAAAGAAATTTGAGGCACCGATCATCCCTGCTGGTGCCGCCTTATCAAAAGGTATCCTAAGTTTCATACTTGCAAAATATGCAATAAAAAAAATCAAAAATGTCTGTATTGTCAGGGGAACTGCAATAAGAAGAATATGGAGGGTATTGTTAATTATAACATCTCCCTGATATGAAAAAATAATTATCAGGGTTAGAAGTAATCCTGCAATAGTGGTATTACTGAATTTTTTAATAAAAGTATTGTTAAAATAATCCAGACCTTTCCGTCTAATTACATTGCTTCTCGTAATAATTCCGGCTGTAAGGGGAATTACAACAAATAGAAGAACCGACAGAAGGAGAGTTCCCCAGGGAATGGTTATTCCACTGATACCAAGAAGAAATGCAACAATGGGGGTAAAAGCAAGCAAAATAATCAGATCATTGGTAGCCACCTGGACTACCGTATAAGCGGGATTCCCGTGGGTAAGATGACTCCAGACAAAAACCATAGCAGTACAGGGTGCTGCTCCAAGCAGTATTGCACCGGCAAGATAATTTTGTGCAAGTTCCGCAGGAATAAATTTTTTAAAAATTACAAAAAAGAACAGCCATGCTATTCCGTACATCGTAAATGGTTTTATGAGCCAGTTGGTAATCCACGTAACAAAAAGGCACTTTGGAGTTTTCCGAACATCCTTTATACTTTTAAAATCAACCTTCATCATCATTGGGAAGATCATGAGCCAAATTAGAAAAGCAATAGGAATTGAAACATTTGCATATTCAAATCTACTTAAATATTTTGGGATCCAGGGAAGAAAACCTCCAATAGCAACCCCTATTGCCATACAAACCATAACCCATACTGTTAAGTAGCGTTCAAAAAAACTTATAGCGGTATCTTTACTCTTCATCCATCGTCTCCCTATACATTGCAGTGACCGGAATTATTTTTTTTCGTCAACCAATGCCTGAGTTTAATTTTTAGATAAGTCCACTCTTCACTGTCAGTTTCCTCTATAAACAGTTTTAAAAATCTCATTTCGGTTTTCGGGAGATCCTTATCTACTGAATAGTATACCCATATATTTTTTCTTTTATCTCGTAAAATTCCTGAATTAAGAAGATACCTGAGATGTCTTGAGGCCTTTGACTGGGAAAGATCCAGTACATTCTCAATATCACAGACACACAACTCTTTTTCCCACATTAAGAGTGCTACAATCTGCAGTCTGGTGGGGTCCGATAGTGCTTTAAAAAACTGAGCTGGATTCTGCATTATTTATCCTTTACCAACAATCATCATAACCGTATAAGCGATTATACACTTATACCAGCAAGATGTCAATTGATTCCGAATTGGGGTTTGATTATTTCACCACCAGACTAACCTGTCTCCGGTTGACAATAACCATATATCGTATTATTATAATATTATAATTTATCAATGGAAGAATATTTATGGATTACAATGAAAACAGCCAAATTTTAAAAGCACTTGCCCATCCCATACGATTAAAAATGGTGGAGATGCTTATGGATGACGAGTGCTGTGTTACCGATGTAACTAATGCTCTTGGAATCTCTCAATCAACTGCATCACAGAATCTTGGAATTCTTAAAAATGCAGGGATTGTCTATCCCCAAAAGTACGGAACTAAAACCTGCTATATAGTTAACAATAACACTGCGAAGGAAATCATTAATCTACTTATCAAAAATTAATAAAAATGGAGAGAAATCGTAATGCAGAAAATTTTAATTATTATTAATGATGCCCCTTATGGAACAGAAAAAGCATACAATGCTTTAAGAATGGCAATGACACTGCAAAAATCTGACACACAGGTGGAGGTAAAAATATTTATGCTGGCCGATGGTGTATTCTGTGCATTCCCAAACCAGAAAACACCTAATGGCTATTACAATATAGAAAAAATGATACGGTCTGTTATTCACAAAGGAGGTAAATTTAAAGCCTGCGGAGGATGCTCAGAAGCCAGAGGTATTGATAAAATTAATTTTATTGAGGGTGTGCAGTTGAGTAGTATGAAAGAATTTGCCCAATGGACAATTGACTGTGATAAAGTTTTAAGTTTTTAGAACAAGCCTAAAAGCAATCAGCCCCCCCCCGGAAATATAAAAAAAATCCGGATGAAGAGGTTTTGCTTTTAGGAACATTCTGATCCCAATCCGGGATCAAATAATTAATCCTACTGAAACTGCCTTACAAAACTTTCGGGAGATGCTGTAAAGTCCTTAAACCATTTAGAATCCCCGTTAGAGTAAGTCCTAAAGATCTCAATGGGGATCCCGGCAGGAATTAGCCAATAGATCTGATTTTTTTCGGTGTATGAGTTAACATGGGAAATTAGAAGTTCTTCAGGGATCCCATCCAGTCTTCCCAGTCCTTTGTATTTGTCGTAGGTTCCTGAAGGATATACATAGATGTCGTCATTATCAGTCTCCAGATTGACATCAATCTTTGCCGCATTAAACGAAATATATACATTGTATACAATGCCTTTCTCAAGTTTGAGATTTTTCACAGTCCCTGTTCCTGGCATTCCGTCTATATCCACAACTACATCATAAGTGCCGGCTTTGATTACTCCGCCGTTATCCCATAGAAACTCCATATTACCATTATTACCCATTTTGCTTGAAGTAAATACTTTCGGATACACATTACCTGCATTTTCACCAAGGGTCCATTCGCTGTAAAACTGAGCCTCTGCATTATCACCGAGATCAGTTTTAGTTTCCTTCTCCATTCGTATTACGCCTGTCCAAATAGATCCGAAGTCAATAGTAGCAGGAGATGTATGAACAGTTTCTTTGACTTCAGGAGCTGTAGTGTTTTTTGATGGTACTGAGGTACATCCGGCAATAATAATAATAAAGACAATAGAGCTAATAACAAATATTTTTTTCTTCATCCATTCCTCCAATAATTTGGGAATATTCTATACCCCCCTTCTATGGATGTAAAGTATCTGGATCTTTTTGGCTTCTATGTTTTTCCTGTTTTATGCTGATTCCAAAATCGTTGCCCGGTCATAGACTTTATCGATTACCCAAAGACCAGGTGAAGAAAATTTTGAAGAGGCTGGGAACAATTGGTTTCTTTTAAATTTTTATAGTTGACAGTTTTAATCATGTTTATTATGTTTATTACAAGAGGTACAAAATGATAATTGAATCAACACCTAATGCAAGTATTCCCGGAATCAGTGGTATTCCTGTCCAGTCAGGTGATATAGAAGCCACAGAAAGCAGACCGGATAACGAATCTGCTGAAGTAGCCCGTACAAAGGCTCCTCTGTCCAATGGGCTGGGAAATAACATCGACTTAACAGTATAAAATACAAGCCGTATTTTAAGCTATTTTTGAAATTGGCAAACTATTTAGAAGATATAAATCTACGGAAACAACGAAAGTATTCTAATTTTTGTAAGCATTCGGGAAACCCTACTGAATCTATGGTGATTTAGTTTAGCACAGCATAGAACGGAAATTCTTCTCAAGAGGATACATAAATATTTCTTTCTTTGGAAGATTTGCATCATTAAATCTATCTTTCTTACCACG
>JAJRQE010000005.1 GCA_024280415.1 Spirochaetota bacterium
ATAATTCTGTTTTTAAGCTCAATTGAACCACTTGGATCATCACCATCATTTCCGAGTTCTTTATTTATCTGCCTTATTTGTTCGTTTAAAAAGTATTCTTTCTGATTCTTCTCCAGTTTTTTCTGAACCTTTGAGTTAATTTTATTTTGAATGGATAAAACTTCATTTTCAGCTTCCAGAATTACAGAGAGAGTTTCCAGTCTTGTTTCAATTGCTTCAACTTTAAGAATTTCAATCTTTTTCCCGGGTTTAACACTTATATTTGCACTTATCAGATCAACAAGTTTTTCCGGATATTCGGCATTTTCAACAGATTCAATTATATCTTTTGGAATTTTTTTCTGATATTTTGTATATCGTAAAAAGGATTGTTTTGCTGTAAGCATAAGTGCAGTAAGAGTAGAATTTGTCTCTCTCTTTTCGTCCATGATCAAAATGCTTACATGCATAGATTCTTTTCTTCTAATAAACCTTTGAACCTTCCCTCGCTTAAGACCCTCTGCGAGTATCCGAACAGTGCCATCTGGAAGTTTCAGCATCTGAAGAATTTTAGCAGTTACACCGTAAGTATAGATATCGTTTTCGACCGGAGATTCAATGTTTGTTTTCTGGCATGCAAGAAAAACAATTCTATCTTTAGTCATTCCCTCTTCTATCGCTTTTATAGTTGCGGGTCTGCCTGCAAAAAATGGAACAACCATATGGGGAAATACCACCAGTTCCCTTAAGGGTACAAGTGGAATTTCCAGTTTACTGCTTTTAGGAGAGTGTTTTTTCAGATTCATGCAGATTTTTTAATAAAATTTATTTCCGGTTTTGCAGATTCTTCAATTACTTCCTTTGTAATACGAACCTCTTTTTCACCTTTAATAGAGGGAATATCAAACATAATATCCAGCATAACATTTTCAACGATAGCTCTTAATCCTCTTGCTCCCGTTTTTCTGTCTACAGCCTGTTGTGCTATTGCGTCAATAGCATTTTCATCAAAAATCAGATTTACATTGTCGAGTTTTAATGAACTCTGATATTGACGAATAATAGAGTTTTTTGGTTCTGTAATAATTCTTTTGAGATCCTCAATTTTCAGCATTGAAAGAGTAACATTTATAGGCAGTCTTCCTATAAACTCAGGAATAAGACCAAAATGGATCAGATCATCAGGATGCATATGTGAGTAGAGTTCAACAATATCCTTATCGCCCGAAGCCTGAATATCCGCACCAAACCCCATGGGATGGGAACTTATTCGCTCTTCTATTACCTTATCCAGTCCAACAAAAGCACCACCGCAAATAAAGAGAATATTACTTGTATCAATTTTAAGCATATCCTGATTAGGATGCTTCCTTCCTCCCTGGGGAGGCACTGATGCAACAGTTCCCTCGATAATCTTTAGAAGAGCCTGCTGCACGCCTTCACCTGAGACATCCCGGGTAATGGATACGTTTTCACTCTTCCTTGCAATTTTATCAATTTCATCTATGTAGATAATTCCCCTCTCTGCAGCTGCAATATTATTACCCGCATCCTGTATCAGTTTGAGGAGAATGTTTTCAACATCTTCACCAACGTAACCTGCTTCTGTCAGGGTTGTAGCATCTGCTATGGCGAAAGGAACCTTAAGCTTTCTTGCCAGTGTTTTTGCAAGAAGGGTTTTTCCTGTTCCCGTCGGTCCTGTCAAAAGAACATTTGCTTTTTCAATTTCCACATCATCTGTAATTTTATCTTTTTGACTGATTCTCTTGTAGTGATTATAAACAGCAACGGATAAAACCTTCTTGGCAGCTGTCTGACCTATGACATAGTCATCAAGGTAGGATTTTATTTCCATAGGGGTGGGAACTTCATCTATGAGTTCCGATGTAACCATATCATTTTCTTCATCCAGAATTCTTTTACAGACATCTATACACTCATCACAGATAAAAACTCCGGGACCGGCAATAAGCCTTCTGGCTGTATCTGCGTTTTTTCCGCAAAATGAACAAACCTTCATTCCCTCGCCTTTATTTTTTGCCATCTTGCCCTCTTTTTAAAATATTATCAATAAGACCGTATTTCAGAGCTTCCTCTGCTGACATAAAGTTATCACGTTCCAGATCGGAAGCAATATCTTTTTCTTTTTTTCCGGTATGACTGGCAAAATATTTAATGAGGAGCTGTTTTAATCTAACAATCTCTTTTGCCTGTATTCCTATATCAATTGCCTGTCCCTGGGCGCCTCCCCAGGGCTGGTGTATTAGAATCCTTGCCGATGGCAGAGCCATCCTTTTTCCCGGCGTTCCGCAGGCAAGAAGAATTGCTCCCATGGATGATGCCTGGCCCATGGCAATTGTCTGTACATCAGGTTTAATATACTGAATGGTATCATAGACTGCCAATCCTGCTGTAACACTTCCCCCGGGGGTATTTATATATATACTGATATCCCTTTCAGGATCCTGTGATTCGAGAAAAAGCAGTTGTGCTACTACCAGATCAGCAGTAAGATCATTGATTTCGCCGTCAATGAATATGATCCTGTCTTTTAAAAGACGGGAATAAATA
This sequence comes from Spirochaetota bacterium, assembly GCA_024280415.1. GTDB lineage: Bacteria > Spirochaetota > Spirochaetia > B11-G9 > B11-G9 > JAJRQE01. The sequence continues at coordinate 2,551 of JAJRQE010000005.1, forward strand.
TCGTATGATCTTTCCCCTATACCTGTTCGCTCAACAACCATTGGAACCAGTGTATTCATCTGTTCATTCATCATATTTCCTTTTGTTTCCGGTTAGGACTTATTATTCATTAAATCAGAAAAATCTACTTTTTTACCCTTTGTAAAAACATTGTTCTTAATAAGAAAATCCATAAGTTTCCTGTTTTTAACATCAGATTCAATATGCGACTTATAATTATTTTTCTCAATTAATTCTTTAAATTCCTCATATTTCTGTCCTGAACTTAGAGCCTGAGACTTAATCTCTTCCTCAATCTCCTCTTCTTCAGCCTTAATATTTTCTTCTTCAATAAGTTTTGCCATTAGAAGCTGAACTTTCAAAGACTTTTCTGAATTGGGTCTCCATTCATCAAGAAGAGCATCTTTTGACTTACCCTGCATTTCAAGAATCTGTAATATTTGATTTTCATCCATTCCTGACTGCAAAAGAAAATTCTGCCAGGAATTGTCCATTTCTGCCTTAAGCATTGATTCAGGAAGAGGGATTTCAGAATCCTCTACAATTTTTTCAAGAAGTTTCTCTGTCTGAAGATCCCGAAGTTTCTTATCGAGTGATTCTTCAAGATTCTTCTTTATATCAGCTCTCAGATCTTTTAAGGTTGCATATTTTTCAGAGATATCCTGAGCCAGTTCGTCGTCAAGATCCGGTAATTCGTTCACCTTAATTGTAGTAACTAAAACTTTTATCTTAACTTTTTTACCTGCAAGATCTTTGTTGTCATGATCCTCAGGGAACTCTTTTTCGATGATTTTTTCCTCATCCTTTTTCATTCCTATGATATCGTCATCCAGCTGGTAAATATTGTAACCCGTTCCAACTGTAAAAACAAAATCTTCTCTTTTACTTCCTTCCAGCTCGTTTCCATCTTCATCGATTTCGGAATAGTTTATAGTAACAATATCATCTTTTTCCACTTTTCCTTCAGTTTTTTCAATTACAACAGAGTTCTGTTCTCTGAGTTTTTCGAGATCTCTGTCCTCATCTTTTTTAAGAACTTTCGCATCGGGATATTCAATTTCAATTTCTTTATATTTTCCTACCTTAAGGGTTGGAAATACATCATATTCAACTGTATATTTATAATCTTCGTCAAAAGAGAGATTTTCAGATCCTTCCTTGAGGGCTGGTACGGAGTAGGGGAGAGGTTTTTCATCAATTTCATCGAAGACGATCTTGAGGCTGTTTTCCACAATATTCATAGCGGCTTCTTCTCTTATTCCCTCACCAAATTTTTGTTCCAGTACGTGGGCGGGAGCTTTGCCTTTCCTGAATCCCTTTATCTGTATTTTTTTGCTGTAGTCGTTTAAAAGCTTTGTATATGCTTCCTTTGCAGCATCTTTGGCTATGGTAACTGTCAGTTCCACTGCAGAATTATCCTTTGCCTTTACTTCTTTTTTGACGATCATGTATTACCTCTTTTCATTTCCATGAGTAGTATGAATCACATACTATACTAAATTATTATTATATCATAAACCTGTGGGCAGGTGATATTTATAAAATTTCCTGTAATATACTGCCCAAAATGGTCAATGGGCAATAAAAAAGCGATCTAAAATTAGATCGCTCTCTGCAAATTACAGTATGAAAGAGCGAGAGAAGGGAATTGAACCCTCGACATCCACCTTGGCAAGGTGGAGCTCTACCGCTGAGCTACTCTCGCGTTTTCCGATCCACTTTTTGTTTTTACACTACATTTTCCAATACTGCGAGAGAAGGGACTTGAACCCTTACACCTTACGGCACTAGATCCTAAATCTAGCGTGTCTGCCAATTTCACCACTCTCGCGACAAAAAATATGAGCCGTGAAGGAGTCGAACCTTCGACCCACAGATTAAGAGTCTGTTGCTCTACCAGCTGAGCTAACGGCCCGTCATATTCTATCGTTATTTTCGTCTATTTGTTTTTAAGCAACAATTAATAGACTCTTACGCCCGGTAGGATTCGAACCTACGACCTACGGATTCGAAGTCCGGCGCTCTATCCAGCTGAGCTACGGGCGCACGCTTCCATGAGTTAAAACTCCTGAAGGGTGGATAACGGGACTTGAACCCGCAACATCCAGAACCACAATCTGGTGCTCTACCGATTGAACTATATCCACCATCTTTGTGTTCAGCTAATATGTCTATTTTTGCGATTTTTGTCAAGAGATCAGGATTTGTACTTTAGTAAGATTACTGCTGAATAATTTTAGGGAAATGGTAGTTCGATAATGAAATTTACACCAGTACCTGTTGAATCTTATCTTCCAGAAAAAACTGAAGGGATTTTAATTCTATTCCGGCTTTTTCAGCAGAGGATAAATTTGCTTTGGAATCTGACTTGAGTCTGTTTGATACTGCCTGAGCACCCTGTACGATCCCTCCGAGAGGATTATTTATTTCATGTGCCATTCCTGCTGCAAGAATA
>JAJRQE010000122.1 GCA_024280415.1 Spirochaetota bacterium
CTAAGACTTCTATTTGTTAACGGTTGTTCGTGACGTTGACTTTATAGCATGTTCTTCAAAGTACACGGATGTACTTTGGAGCACTTTACCATAATTCATTCCATTTCCAAAGATTTCTCTTTCTCTTCAAAATTCTTCGACATAACGTTCAAACTCACCTGCCGGAAGCCGTGCCCGAAAGGGCGCGGGTTACGGTCAGCGTGAAGCGATTTGTTATAGGTTTATTGATTTCTTTATTTTTTCTTGTATTTGTTTTTCTATATCTTTCGAAATAGGAAAATCAATTTCAATCAATTTTTCTTCTTCGATTTCGCCTTTTATTATTTGTCTTCTTGTAATTTTTATTTTTGGTGGTTGCTTCCTCTCTTCGTGAGACAAGCCTTTTATGATTGTATTTATAAGATCGATTATTGATTTTAATAATGTTGCCGCGGCAGTTGCTACTGCTAAGTATACAATAATTTCTGGGCCGCTTTCGTGAGATTTAAGGACAAATTGATGTTTGCCGCTTTTAATTAAAGCTTCACCTTCGTGTCCAACTGGTCCATAAGGATAAATATATTTATTGATTATTTTCCAAGTTTCTGGCCAACAATGGGAGCAACAACACCCGGAAGGAGGAGATAGTTTAATTGAAATATATTTTTCATATTCTTGTGGAGTTCTCAATAATGCACTTGCTAAATTTAAGCTTTTTTCTAATTTTGTTTTCATTTTATACTCCTATAACGTCAAGCTCACAAGCGCCATCACAGGAACGCAGTGACGAGAAGGCGTCTTTGTGAAGCGTTTTGTTATGTCTAATTTTAAGATTTAATAACATTGATTGTTTTTTCCATTTTATCAATTATATTGGGTAAAAATCTTTCGCTCCAACCTGAAAGAAAACCTATAAAATTTCTAAATTCATTACTTCTTATATATTCAGAAAATGTATTTAAATTCATAATTAGATTAATTATTACACCAGCAGAAAAGCCGAGAATAACTTTTATTAAAATCTCCAATATTACCTCTAATGGATTATATTTTATAATATCATCAAATATTTTTTTGTTAATCAACATTGACATAAAAGTCCCAAATACTCCAAATGCTCCTACATTCAGATACTGAAGATATTTTGTATCTATATTTCGTTTTATGAACAAGAATAATATTAAGAATAATAAATATGGAAATAAAGATAATATAACATTTCTTAAAATTAATTTCCTTTTTATTTTAATATTAAAGTTCTCTAGTATTGATTTTGAATTATCAATATTCCCTTCAAAAGCCTCAGACATTGATTCAATTAAAACATGATTATACTTTTTCCTAAGTTTTTTGGTATTTAATAAATCTATTGTTTGTTCTTTTAATAGACTTATCTTTGATAAATTTTCGCTTAACATATCGTTATCTTTATGATTTATTGAAAGTGTAGCTGTATAGCTATAACTAATTGTGCCATCATCATGTTCCCATATTACATAATTAGGTTTAAATACAGCACTTTTCTTTTTTCTCGTAATGACTTCATTATCATAAAATATTGAAGAGTCAAAAGTCATTTGTTCAGATACTAATTTTAAAGAATCTTTTTCAATCTCATAAATTGTTAGAAATAGATGATTATCTAAGAATATTTTTTTTACTTCCTCTATATTTAAATTGTTTTTATTTGTAATTAGAAATACTAAGCCTGTAAATCTTAAAGGGAGGCCATTAAGATCTTTCTTGCTTATATTTTCTTTATAATAACTAATTTTTTCCCAAATATTTTTTATTTCCTTTGAAAAATCTCCTTGTAATATTTTTATTGAAATTCCCAGATGAAAGTATAAGTGTTGATAATCCAATAAAAATGTTATTGTGTAATTTTCTGATTTAATCTCATCTTCACTCTTATAGTTAACACTATTTTTCCAGTCTCCAATTGTTTTATCTAGATGGAAACTAGATGATAGAATCATTGACAATTCTGGTACATTCTTCATTAGACTCCCCAAATTTTTTATAATATCATAATTAATCTCAAAATCAATTCGCCTTGCCACGGATGGCAAGGCACTACAAAACAAAGTCTCGTATTACCCGTTAACGTTTCTGTAAACTCTATTGTGTTTATTCTGCCAAATTGGCGGGCTAAGCACAATTGTCTATATTTTCCCTTTATCATTGTCTACTTCTCTTTTATGTATAATATTCTGGTTGTTAAAAACAATCCCAGGTAATCCCTGTACCGGAGCTTATATGCTTTACAGCAGAACGTTTTAAAATCTGTATATAAAGGTCAGGTTCAAGTCCCGGGGAAAGTTGTTTCTCACTTCTGAGAAGGGCAATATTTTTTTCTGTGAATGATTCTCCCTCTTTTATATCTGCCGTAGCCATTATAGATCTGTTTGTTGTTTTATAGTTGCCGGTTTCTGACGGGGCAAGTTTCTTTATGCCAGAGCCTGTAATTGCATCTACTCTTGATCTTCCGTATGTATCATAGAGGAACTTGAATGTCTCATTCTGGGACCGCTTTTCTGCTGCCCTTACTTCACTGCACATGGTTTTAAGTTCATCGGGTGTAAGTGCAATAGGATCATCAAGACCATCCCCCTTTCTGGAGAGGGTTATATGCTTCTCTATAACAGACCCACCAAGAGCCGTTGAAACAACCGGGACAAGAACCGGATCCACTGAATGGTCCGAGACACCTGCGGGTATCCCGAAGATGGCAGATAATAGTGGTATTACATTTAGATTATACTCCTCTTCAGGAGCCGGGTAGGAGGTAATGCAGTGAAGCAGAACTGTATTTTCTGAAGTCCTGGCAATAGCGCTTTCGATATCTCCGAGAGTTGAAACTCCTGTGGAAAGTATAACCGGATCGTCATTTATTGTATTAAGCAAGGGGTAGTGGTTAAGTTCCGGAGATGCTATCTTAAATCCTTCCACACCTATTTTTTTTAGATTGGCTGCACTTTTTACCCCGAAAGGAGTACACAGAAAAACAAGATTTTTTTGTTCTGTAATTCTTTTCAACTCTAAATAGAAGTCGGGATCTCTTTCCAGTTTAACAAAGCGATCGAAGAGGGGTATCTCTCCTCCGGGGAGGGAAACATTGCCTGTAAAAGGATGAATTATCTCTTCCGCAATAACATATTGAAATTTAACACAGTCTACACCTGCTTCACAGGCGGCCATAATAAGATCTTCGGCCTTTTTCAGATCTCCGTCATGGGATGTTCCTATTTCTCCAATTATAAAAACCGGGTGATTTTTTCCGATAAAAGTATTTCCGAACTGTATTATCCTGTTTTTATCTATATTCATCCAGGAGCCTTGCCTTTAAACTTTTTAATTTATCTGACAATGATACCTTATAGATATGAGGGTTAATAATTCTTTTATAGGAGGTGTCAAAAAAATCAAGGTTTGTTTTTACCCTTTTCTGCAGCTCTTTTATTGATCCCTGTCTTTCCAGATTTTTCCCATTATCCATCTTTAGTGACAGCATCGGTTTCACCATACCATATTTACTAAGGGTGAATTTGTCATGAAAATACATAGGATGATAAAAAGTATACGGTCTGTTGCCGGGTATTATTTCTTCATCAAGAGCAATAAGATCCGCGGCCGCACTTCCGTCTTTGTTGTAGAAACGGTAAACCTGTTTTATTCCAGGATTTGTAGTTTTTACAGCATTGTTGGATACCTTGATCGTTGGCACAAATTCTGAGCCGTTTTTTTTGGCTGCTAATTTATAAACACCTCCAAATGCAGCCTCTGAGCCCCCTGTTACGAGGTGAGTACCGACACCCCACATATCAATTTTTGCACCATCCGTTATTAACTGATGAATAATCTCTTCGTTCAGATCGTTTGATACAACAATTTTTGTATCTTCCAGTCCTGCTCTGTCAAGTTTTTTCCTTATCTCTCTGCTAAGATAAAAAAGATCTCCGCTGTCAAGGCGTACAGAAATGAACTTTCCCTTTTTTTTCTGTTCCAGACCGACTGTAATTGCATTTTCAATTCCTGAACCGAGAGTGTCAAAGGTATCAATAAGGAGGATTGTGCAATCCGGATAAAGTTCTGTGAATTTCCTAAAGGCAGTCAGCTCAGAATCGAAAGCCATAATCCAGGAATGAGCCATAGAGCCCCGGACAGGTATGCCGTAAACTTTTCCAGCCAGGGTATTGGATGTAGCGTCCGCACCTCCAATGTATGCTGCTTTGCTTGCAGACATTGCTCCGTCAAAGCCCTGTGCCCTTCGGAGTCCAAATTCCAGTAGAGTCCCGCTTCCTGTTGCATAGGATACTCTTGCAGCCTTTGTTGCAATAAGTGTCTGAAAATTAAGGGTATTCAGGAGCATGCTTTCAATAAGCTGGGCTTCCATAATAGTACTGTGTACCCTTAGAATAGGTTCTCCCGGAAAAATTATTGATCCCTCATCCATGGCGTAAACCGATCCTGAAAATTTAAAATTTCTTAAATAGTCAAGAAAATCATCCTTAAAAATTTTCATATCTTTTAGATAATTAATATCATCATCCGAAAAATATATGTTTTCCAGTCTGTCAAGAAGATCCCCCAGACCGACAAATACCGAATATCCTCCGGAAAATGGATGTTTTCTGAAAAACATATCGAATACAACTTCTTCATTTGTATTCTGAAGCATATAGCCCTGCATCATGGTCAGCTCATACAGATCAGTGAAAAGGCCTGAATAGTTCATTTGCTCCTCCTCTGAAAGTATAACTTTTTATTTTAATGTCGTAAATGATACTTTAATAAAATAAATGTTTACAATAAGATGAGTCAGTCAGGATTTAAAAAGGAGTGAACATGAAGGATGATTATCTTAAGCGGCAGTTTAAAGATGAAGCAGTCTCCTTGTATTCAATAGAAAGTGATAATAATAAGTCCGTTTTGCATCGCTATGTTGTTTCTACCAGTGATACCAGGAATATGCTGAATTTTCCGGAAATTGTTAATTCCGATTTCACAAATCTAATGAAAAACGGAATGGCCAATACTCTTAAGGGGCTGAATAATGTTGAGCATCTGAGCCGTATAAGTTCAAAGCAGGTAAATGTCTACCATATCCTTAGGGGAGGACTTAATTTTGAAATGAGGAATGCCCTGCACAAAGCTTTCGGATACAAGTGGCATTCAAGTTCCTATATATCAAGTCAGCGGCATGAAAAAAATGGTGAATTTGCCATTGGCGATGATTCATACAGAAAGTTTCAGATGCCAGGTAATGCGACAGTTTACAGTGCTGATATTGTTGCCTCAGGAGCCTCTCTGGACAACAGCCTTCACTTTCTTGACAATTTTCTCACATCTGAAAAACTTCAGATAAAGAATTTTGTATTTGCAACAATAGGCTGCAGTAAGGCTGAAGATGTTCTTAAAAAATGGGATGCTGTTTTTAAAGAAAAATATCCTGAGTATGAAAGAACCATTTTAATATATATAGAAGGTCGGTTTGCTTTAGGACGTAAGAATACACCACTTCATAATGTCCTTCCAAATACAGATTTGTTAAAAAATCACAAATTTGGAGCCCTTCTTTCTCCTGAATATGAATTCTCTCAGTTTGAAAAGATGATTATTCCCCTGGAAGCCTGCGCAATATATGACGGTGGTAAAAAATCCTTTGAACCTGTGCAGCATATAATGGATATACTCGAATTTTGGGAAAAGCAGGAGAAAATCGCAAAGTCAGAAAATCGTTCCTCCTGGGATGAATACAACTCACGTTTTAGCCTGGATATGTATTTTCAGGATAATTCAGGGTTACCTCTTCGAGACTATAAACAGCTGAAGGCGAAAAAAGAGGAGTTATGGTTAGGGGTTAGTGATATTGAATACAGACATCTGTTTGATAAATTCAGATGGTTATGGTCAGATGCCAGAATTGAATCCTGTAAGGCTCCAGGCAGTTTGGCTGCTACCTGCTTCAAAAAAATTAGTTATTTAAAAAGTCTTTTGGATGTTATCTGAATAGAATCTGATATACTCCACAGAGGTGTTTAGAGGTATTGTTATGGGATTAGAAGAGAGGCTGGATATTAATTCTGAAAGAAGAAGGGGTAATCGTGTTGCTGCAGGAGACCTTCCTGACCTCCTGAAAAATTTTAATGTCGATATTGGAACAGGCGAATTACTCCATTCCGAAACCCTGGATGCAGGGAAAAAGGGAATATCTCTCCTTATTCCCATACATATATATAAAGTAAAAAACTACGATATTATTCTGCATGCTGTTGATAACAGTTTCTCTATCGAAGATGAGATAGTCTATATTAAAGGAATTACCCCGGAAAAGTCGCGGATCAGTGTAATGTTTACATCAGAATCCGAAGGTCTTAAAAGCTACCGTGATCTTCTGGATCCCGCTTTATAAGTATCAAACGGAATCCTTTTCCAAACCTTTAAATTTGAAAATACCCTACCATCTGTAATTTCGAATAGGTGGATAGGCTCTCCTGACAGCACCCGACAGGGGTACGCCTATTAGTATACCGGCTATATTTTGAAGAATATTACCGGGTATCTCTGCCAACGCCGGACCAAAGCCGTACATTACTCCTGCTGTAATATAATATATACCTGCCATTGTAATTGTAGCACCAAGAAATCCCAAAATTAATCTTTGGATATTGATTTTTTTTCCAAGTAAGAGACCTATTACCAGTCCCTGCAGACCGTGGGCAAAAAAAGTTATTGGAATCCATTGTGCATATCCTGCAAACAGGTCTGCCATGGCAGTCCCTATCCCACCTGCCAGAAATGCAGTAATCGGACCAAAGGTGACAGCTGTAAAAAAGATAGCAACATCGCCAAAATTTATATAACCCCTTGTGGGTGCAACAGGTATACGGATAATATAAGTAAAAACTGTTGTAACAGCAATTAAAATTGCAAGAGATGCAATTTTAAAAGCGGGAAGATTTTTCATTGTTGAACTGTTTCTTTTTTCCGGCATTCGTATCTCCTCTATAAGAACCTTATTATCCAGATTGTCATCAGCAAGATAACACCGGCAATTGATAATTGCAATATTCTTTTATTAAATTTAATAATATTAAATTGAGTTCTTTTTATTTCAAGACCAATACCCCGAAGTTCAAGAGCCATGGCGAGGGTTGGAATTGATTTTATCGATTGAATTAACACAGAAACAAGAGAAGGAAATACCCTTTTGAATCTCCTTATCAGTTTTTTTCCCGACTCCTCTGTTATTCTGAGTTTATGAGCATCCTGGATATTACTGTATACTGTGATCATATATGGAATATATCGCAGAGCTATAGTTATTATCAAAGCAGTTCTGTAGGGAAGTCTGAACCATTGTAGTGCAAGGATAAAATTGTTAATGGTTGTTGTTGCAAAAAACATAAAAAACAGAACTGTTATACCCGAAAAGCGCATAATTAGTCGTAATGTCTGTTCCAAACCGTCTGAGGTCAGAATTATTTTTCCCTGAACTATAAATAAAGAATTGCCCTCCCTGTAAAAGGGAGGCGTTAGAAGCAAAATAAAAATTACAATTGGCAGTACCATTTTCAGAGGAATCAATAGTCTGTAAAATCCAATACTGATTGCAGTAATCATGGAAAACAGAACGACAATAAATATCATTACAGGAATAGCTATGGGAACAAAAAGAAGAACCAGAAGATCAACGAGAATTATAATTTTAATTCTTGGGTCGGTTTTATGGAGAAAAGAATTGCCCTCTATATATGTACTCGTAATCATAGTATGTATTCTCCGGAATTAAAATAAGAATTCAAAGTACCCGAAAGATTATCCTTAAAAGTTTTTACAATTTTCCCATTATCCAACAGGTATACTCTGTCGGCATATCTGCTGCAGAGATCAATATTATGAGAAATAATTATTATGCCCTTATTCTTTGAGTACAAATTTGAAATAAGCTTTTCAAAATCCATAAGAGATAAACCGGCATCTGCTTCATCAAGGATATATATGTTTCTGTTCAACAGATAGTATACTGCCCCCTGCAGTCTTTTTCTTGCCCCGTAGCTCATCAAAGAGGGTGGGACATCTCCTGCAGGAAGGGAGAATCTGCTTATTGTCTCTTCTATTACAGAATTGGACAGCTTCAACCCAAGGGAAAGTTCTTCCCTGACAGTCGGAAGAAAAATCTGATAATCCGGATTTTGAAAAAGATATCCACAGGAGCTGACATCTCCTTCTTCAATGGTTAAATTACCATCTTCCTTCTGTTTAAGCCCGGAAATGAGCTTTCCCAAAGTTGATTTTCCCGAACCGTTTCGACCTGCTATGGCAACAATTTCTCCTTTTCCAAGATGAAAATTGTCAATTTCCAGATTAAATTTATCATTGAGTGGATATTTGTACTTTAAGTCTGATATTGTTATAAGGTGACCACTGTCCGATATAATTTCCGACTTTTTCCAGCTGGAAGAGGTATCGATAGCCAGCCCCTCTTTTAGAAGCAGATTTGAAAATTCTGTTTTATCCATATTTTTAGTGTCAATTATTTTTCCATCAGAGAGTATAAGGATATGAGCCGATATATGTTTGAAAATACTGAGCATTTTTGAAGAAAAAAGTATAACTGTTTTTTTATCCTTCAATAATCTGCCTACAATATCCTCTGCAGCTTCCGGATCAAGTTCATCCAGAATTTCATCCAGCAGCCAAATCCCGGGATCAACTGCATAAAGGCAGGCTGCAAGGAGTTTCTTTTTTTCCCCTCCCGAAAGTGAAGCAGGGTTCCTTTGATTGAGGCTCCCGATAGCCATTGTTTTCAGGGCAAACTCAATCCTTTCTACAATTTTTTTCCGATCTATTCCAAGAGATTCCAGGGGGAAGGCCAATTCTGATTCACATGAGGTAGTAAATATCTGCTCATCGGGATCCTGAAAGACAGCCCCTATCTTCTGTATCAGTTCATAAGGTTTATAATTTTCTATATTAGTTCCATTATAAAATACCTCTCCGCTGATCTCCCCGTGAGTATAACGGGGAATCAGTGACAGTATTATTTTTATAAGAGTTGATTTTCCTGATTCAGGTTTACCTAGAATAATTTTAAACTCTCCCTCCTTTACAGAAAGATTAATTCCCTTTAGAAGCATAGGGAAGTCGAGTCCCGGGTAGGAGGGATACCGGTATTTTATATTTTTGATTTTCAGGATTTCATTCATTAAATATCTTGTGCCTGGAATTAATTTCCTATCGTTTTTCTATTACAGAAAACCCTGTATAAGGAACCAGCTTTTCCGGAATCCTTATAGATCCGTCTTCCTGCTGAAAATTTTCCATAATAGAAATTATAGCCCTGGAAACTGCCACAGCAGTTCCGTTCAGCATATGGAGGTACTGAGTTTTTCCCTCTGCCTTGTATCTGACACCCAGGCGTCTTGCCTGGTAGTCTGTACAGTTGGATGCACTGGTAACCTCTCCCCATTCTCCCGATTCACCCCTGCCGGGCATCCATGCTTCAATATCATATTTCCTATATGCAGGTGCTCCCAGGTCACCGGTACATGTATCCACGACTCTGTAGGGAATTTCGAGACCCTGAAATATCTCTTCTTCAATTCCTAAAATTTCTTTATGGTATTTCTCTGAGTCTTCAGGCAGACAGTAGATAAACATTTCAACCTTTGTAAACTGATGAACCCTGTAGAGTCCCTTGGAATACTGGCCTGCTGCACCGGCCTCCCTTCTGAAACAGTGGGAATGACCGGCCATTTTTATCGGCAGAAGACTGGTATCAATAATTTTATCTGCGTGGATTCCTCCAAGGGTAATTTCTGCAGTACCAATAAGGCAGGTTCCTGTTCCCTCCAGGGAATATATATTGCTTTCCTCTCCCCGGGGATTAAACCCAATACCCTCAAGAACTTCTTCTCTGGCTATATCCGGTGTTATTACCGGAGTAAATCCTTTTTCTCTCACTATATCCAATGCATATCTTACCAGTGCAAGCTCCAGATAGACGGCTTCATTTTTAAGATAATAGAATTTAGAACCAGAGACTCTTGTGGCAGTATCAAAATCTATGAGATCCAGATCCTGTCCCAGTTCAACATGATCCTTAGCTTTAAAGCTGAATACTGTAGGTTCTCCGAAGCGTTTAATCTCCAGATTATCCTTATCCTCCTTACCCCGGGGGGCATCTGGATGTGCCATATTGGGAATTTTCCCTGCTTCTCTGAAAAGTTCTGTTTCAACTAAACTCAACTCTTCCTGAGAGGCTGCAACACTATTTTTAAGAACCTTTCCCTCTTCAATGAGGGTATTACGCTCATCTGACGTCAATTTTGACTTCATACTCCTGGCATTTTCGTTCCTTTTCTGCCTGAGCTCTTCGGTCGTTCTTATAAGCACACTTCGCTGTTCGTAGAGTTCAAGAATATTATCAACATCTACGTCCATGTATCTGTTGCGGATATTCTCTGCAACAGCATCCCTGTTTTCTTTTACAAATTTCAAATCTAACATGGGTGAATAATACTTAGGACAAGGTTTTTTTACAAGTAGGTACCTTAGAGAAGCTTTTCTGAGCCAGGATTAAATATCTATCTGATTATAAGCTGTTTTTTATTTGTAGAGCTAAATCCACCTCCTATGGGGGTTGGTTGTTGACTCGGCATTTACCCCTAAATATTGATTATTGAAATTGGCTCTTATAATTACTGAGTTTAAACAGATGATAAAAATAATAATAAATAGTATATTTAAGTCAAGGATACTGCCTGTGGCTGTCCTGCTTATAAAGCTCTATCGTTTTCTGGGAGGACTTATTTTGATCCATACAAAATACCTTGTAGTCGGTATAAATGCCGCCGGATTTTATGCTCTTGAGGTCCTTCGCAGGAATGATCCCCAGGGATCAATAACAGCTGTTAACGGAGAAGAGTTTCTTCCCTATAAAAGGACAAAGATAAATAAACATTTTAATAAGGGGAGTTTAGGGATAGAAAAATTCTATCTTCAGGAATCCTCATGGTATGATAAAAACAGAATTACCCTTATCAATAATGTCAGGGTTAC
>JAJRQE010000123.1 GCA_024280415.1 Spirochaetota bacterium
CATGTAGGCCAGACTCAGGGGCGGGGGAAACTTGATCGCAAACATTTAAATGCTGTTCAAATCAAGGATATTTTCCTATATCCTCTTGAAAAACAATTTCGTGCTGGTTTATGTGAATAGACGGGTTTACTGAATACTTACACTCGAACTCCCACATCCTTGCGAACACTAGTCCCTGAAACTATTGCGTATCCAACTTAGCGCCATTTATAGCCGTTTATAGGGTGTTTTATACTTCATAAAGAGTTAGGAGAAGTATGAAACCACCTGGGTTCCCCTAATATAGGGGTCTATATCGGGGTCGGTTTTTTAAATCTGTTAGTAAACTTATTAATATCTTATTACTATCTAATAAAAAATATTTTCTATGTAGGAATTCTCTAAAAATAGATACACAACATTAAAAATGGGATATATTATAATAACAAGGTAATAAATGAGTCCTACAGTATTTAGACAAATGGGGTATCGTTTTTTCTTTTTTTCGAGAGAAGAAAAAAGGATGCATATTCATGTGCATTCTGAAAATGGTGAAGCAAAATTCTGGATGGATCCTCAAATTGAACTAGCAAAAAACCACAACCTGTCAAAGCATCAGATAAATGAAATAGAACGAATTCCGGAGGTCCATTATGGTGAAATTAAAGACTCATGGAGCAAACATTTTAAAAACTGAAGTTACTAATATTTCCAGTCATGGTCTATGGTTGATAAATAAAGAAACTGAGTATTTTCTTTCTTATACTGATTTCCCATGGTTTAGAGATGCCCCTGTAAGTAAGATTCTCAATGTTGAAGAACCAGTAGAATATCATTTTTACTGGCCTGATCTGGATATAGATTTATCTTTGGAAATAATTAAACACCCGGAGGATTTTCCATTACAGTCTAATATTTAAATTGATAATCTTCCATATTTTGAGAAGAAAGTATGTTTAACTTTCTTGTAACACTGTTTAAAGTAGTATTCTCAATCAAATACAAAAAACGGAATGATTCGCTACTTGATTTGAAAAATAGAATTGTAATGACACATCGAAGGTTGCCATACTGATAAGTTATGCAGTGTTTTAATATTCCAGAGATATCACCCCCAAATCTTATTATTCTTATCCTGATAAACATCCATAGATTTAAGTTCCTGTTTTAGGAGAGGATGATAATAATATTGCTCCATCTGAAAAATACTTATACTAACAATAAATAGCTTCTAAAACTTATCTTGCCTTTCTAAGTTCCATAATCTTTTTAATATAGAAATCTTTCCACATCCCCCACACACATTATAAAAATAAAGGGGTCTATATCGGGGTCGATTTTTATATGAAAAAGTTATAGTTGTTCCCTAGTTTTCTATAAATTAAAAATCAGTTAAATGTCGGTTTTGGGCATTGAAAAATATTCATATTATACTTATATTAGTACTGGATACAGTACGCAAAGGAGTAATGAGATGAATACAATTGCATCTTCAGAAATTAAACGAAGAGGTATTGGAGCTGTAGATGAATTATTGGGAAATGGCCCAGTTCATATTATACGAAACAATACACCAGATTATGTTATATTGACTGAAGAGTCATATAAAATGATTATTGATGATCTCATTTCAGCCAGACTGGATGCATCAGATAAAGATATAAAAGAGGGGCGAGTAAAATCCGGAACTATTGATGATTTGATGCAGGAAATCGATAGTGTTTAAACTAAGCTGGACTAGTACTTTTGTAAAGACATCAAAGAAATTCTTAAAAAAACATCCCCAATTAAAATCTGCTTTTAAGGATCTATTAACTCAGCTGGAAGAAGACCCCTTTCAACAACGTTTAAAATTGCACCAGCTAAAAAGTCGTCACAAAGAGAAATTTTCTGTTAGTCTGACTTATAGCTATAGAGTTGTATTGTATCTGAAAATAGTAAATAGAGAAATAATTCTTCTCGACATTGGTTCTCATGATGAAGTTTATTAATAAAAAGTAGTAAAAATTACCGCCAAAATCAATTATTCCAAAGATCACTCTTATCTTGCAGGAAAATCAGAGATAAAAAAGGTACTTCAATGAAAAAAATATAAAACTACCTTTCTCTCTTCAGGAGAAATGGTTTATCAGTGAATAAGTATTGAAAGTATGCCTGAGTGAATGAGGGACAATAACTCTATTTTCCCGGTCTATACCAACCTTATCCAAAGCTTTCCTGAAATTAGTTGAAATAGTTCCTCTATCAATTGGGCTGCAAGTTTCCTTACCATAGAAAATGGAATCATCATCTCCTGGAGCAAGAGATTCTTCCTTCCAGAATTCAAGATAATACATAGCTCTCTCCGGGAGTCTGACAAACTTATCCTTCTTCTCTTTGACAGACCCAATCTTACCGGAATTTTTAACAGCCTTAGTTATCATAATACCATTATCCTCCCAGTTAAAGATGCAATTCTAGTTAAGAATTGTTTTCTTGCTTTCAAAGCCGAAATGATCTATTGTTTCTGTAGAAAAAAAGAGGTTTAAAAATGCCCTATCAGTCAGAGGCAGCACTTGAAGCAAAACTAATTAAAACACTGTCTGCCAATGGTTATGAGTCAGTTAAAATTGCCAATTTTGAAGCTTTGGAACTTAATTTCAGAAAACAACTTGAAAAACATAATGGAGTGACCTTTTCTAATGAAGAGTTTCTGCGTATTCGAAACCATCTTGACGGTGGTTCGGTATTTGAAAAAGCTACAAAACTTCGGGACAGATATGAACTTATCCGGGAGACCGGCACCGTTTATGTGGAGTTTATCAATACCGCTGAGTGGTGTAAAAATATCTTTCAGGTTACAAACCAGATTACCAACCGTTCCGGTCGCTATGTAAACAGATATGATGTTACGATCCTTATAAATGGTCTGCCCCTGGTACAGATCGAACTGAAGCGCAGGGGGATGGAGATTAAAGAGGCCTTTAATCAGGTTGTCCGGTATAAAAAAGATTCCCTTCATGTTGGTCTTTTCAACTATATTCAGCTTTTTATTATCAGTAACGGCGTCAATACAAAGTATTTTGCTAATAACAGGGAGATGAGCAGCAAGCAGATTTTCTTCTGGACGGATAGGGAGAACAAACGTTATACAAAACTGGACGAGTTTACAGAGCAGTTTCTGGAACCCTGTCATCTGGCAAAAATGATAACCAGATACATCGTCCTGCATCATTCTGACAGAATCCTGATGATCCTCCGTCCCTATCAGTTCTATGCTGCAGAAGCAATTGTAAAACGTGTAGCAGGAACTACAAACAACGGTTATATCTGGCATACTACAGGATCAGGGAAGACTCTTACTTCCTTTAAAACCTCCCAGCTTTTAACAGAAATAGATACAGTAGATAAAATTTTGTTTGTTGTGGACCGGAAGGATCTTGATTATCAAACTACAAGAGAGTTTAATCACTTTTCCCCGGAAGCTGTAGAGGGAACGGAAAACACAGCATCTCTGGTAAAGCAGTTGGGAAGTAATAACAAGCTGGTTATTACAACCATACAGAAGCTTACAAATGCCGTGAAAAAAGACAGGCACAGTTCGGTAATGGAGAGGGTTCGGGACAAGAGGATAATCTTTATCTATGATGAGTGTCACAGGTCCCAGTTCGGGGATATGCACAAACTTATAACCGGATACTTTACCAATCACCAGAGCTTCGGTTTTACGGGTACTCCCATAATGGCAGAGAATGCGAATAAAGGTAGAACCACAAAAGATCTGTTTGGAGACTGTCTTCATCAGTATGTAATAAAAGATGCTATTGATGATGATAATGTTCTGGGGTTCTCTGTTGAATACTATGCAACAGTAAAAGGAACTGAAAATATTCAGGATGATCAGGTTGAAGCCATAGACAAACAGGAGGTTATGGAACATCTGGATCGGATAGATCTTGTTACAAACCACATTCTTAGTAATCATAATAAAAAGACATTTGGCAGGGAATTTACGGCTATACTGGCAGTCGCAAACATCCCCCTATTGATAAAATACTATGAGATTTTAAAAAGTAAGTCCCATAACCTGACTATTGCCACTATTTTTTCTTTCGGAGCTAATGAAGATCCTTCCGAAGAGAGGGATGAATCATCCAGAGATAAACTGGAAGAGTTTATGGCAGACTACAATGCCATGTATGGAACAAACTATTCTACCAAAAGTGGTGACGGCCCACGGGGGAAGAGGAGTTCAAATGACTTTAATGCCTATTATATTGATATTGCAAAAAAGGTAAGAGACAGGAAGATTGATATTCTGATTGTGGTGAATATGTTTCTGACAGGGTTTGATTCTCCCTGGCTGAATACTCTCTACGTTGATAAAAATCTGAAATATCACGGCCTTATCCAGGCTTTCAGCAGAACCAATCGCTTAAAGAATGAAAAGAAGAAGCACGGTAATATTGTGTGCTACAGGAACCTTAAAACAGAGGTGGACAAGGCTATTCTTCTTTATTCCAATAAGGATGCTCTGGATACTGTCATTATGGACTCCTATAGAACCTACCTTGGTAAGTTTAACGAACTTCTTATTTCCCTCTATGAAAAATATCCGAACCTTGACGCTATTGATGACTTATCCGGAGAAACGGAAAAGAAAGATTTTATTGAATTGTTTCGAAACATTCTAAGGTTAAAAGCTATTCTTGCAACTTTTTCCCAATTTAATTTTGATGATACCATTATCCCTGAACAGAGATTTGAAGACTATACCAGCAAGTATAGGGACCTCTATAATGATATAAAAAATAAAACAGAACCCGAGAAGGTTTCGATTCTGGATGATATTGATTTTGAAATTGAGCTTCTACAGAGAAGTGATATCAATGTAGATTATATTATCTCTCTGTTGAAAGAGCTTAACAGGGATGATGATGATTTTGTTAAGGCAAAAGAGTTTATTCTTACTATAATATCGAATTCAGTTAATTTAAAGAGCAAGAAAAAGCTTATAGAAGATTTTATTGATAAGATTCTTGATCCTCTGGGTGATGTTGAGGGAGACTTTGAACTGTATATGCTGGAAGAGAAGAAAAATGAACTGATTGTCTTTGCCAAACAGGAAGGGCTGGATCTTAAGAAGGTGGAGCACTTACTGGATGAATATGACTTTACGGGTCGTCTTGATGAGAGTATTCTGGAATCATCCTTTATAGAGTCCCTAGGATTGTTACAGAGAAGGACAAAAAAGGAATTGGTTCTTAAGAAACTAATTAATTTTATAGAGAAATACAACTTTTAAGTGAGGCTGGTCGGGACTTCGTCCCCTGGTCATAGACTTCGTCTATTGCTCGGGTATGCGTCCTAACCTGCTCGCCTATGCAACCGAAGGAGAACACATGAGTCCGGCACAACAGAAACTGCATCAGAAATTATGGAATATCGCAGATGAACTTAGAGGAAACATGAATGCCGATGAGTTCAGAAACTATATTCTGGGCTTCATTTTCTTTAAGTTCCTTTCGGAAAAGATTGAACTAACCCTGGATCACCTTCTGGAGAGGGATAATTTAACCTTTGCCAAAGCATACAAAAGGAGCAAGGATTTTAAAGAAGCCCTGGAGGAAGAATCTCTTAATAAGTTGGGTTATTTTCTTGCGCCGAAATATCTCTTTCATCATTTTGTGGATAAGGCCAAAAAGAAGGAGTTCTTTCTGGATGATCTATCCACTGCTTTGAAGAAGGTGGAAGAGTCTACCCAGGGGTACGAGTCGGAGGATGATTTTCTCGGTCTCTTCGATGATGTGGATTTAACTTCTGCTAAACTGGGTAAAACTGTTGCTGCAAAGAACGATATGATTTCCCGGATTTTTCTTCATCTGGCCCAGGTGGATTTTCATCTGGAAGACAGCGAGATGGATGTTCTGGGGGATGCCTATGAGTATTTAATTGGTCAGTTTGCCAGTGGCGCAGGAAAGAAGGCTGGTGAGTTTTATACTCCCCAGGAAGTAAGCAAGACTTTGGCCAGGATTGTTACCTTAGGGAAGGACCGGATTAAATCAGCCTACGATCCAACCTGTGGTTCGGGTTCTCTATTGCTGCGCATAAGCTATGAATGCAAGGTTGCGCACTTCTATGGTCAGGAGCTTAATCAGACTACTTACAATCTGGCCCGTATGAATATGATTCTTCATGATATACGGTTTAGTCAGTTTAATATTATGCAGGGGGACACTCTGGAAGATCCCCAGCATAAGGATAAACAGTTTGAAGCGGTGGTTGCTAATCCTCCCTTTTCCGCTAAATGGAGTGCATCGGACCTTCTTCTTTCGGATGAGCGTTTTGCCCGGTATGGCCGTCTTGCACCCAGGACTAAGGCAGATTTTGCTTTTGTACAGCATATGCTCTACCAGCTGGATGATAACGGTACTATGGCTGTTGTTCTTCCCCATGGTGTCCTTTTCCGTGGTGCTGCGGAGGGTGTTATCCGTGAGTATTTAATTAAGGAGATGAACTGGCTGGATGCTGTTATTGGTTTGCCGGCAAATCTCTTTTTCGGCACAGGGATTCC
>JAJRQE010000124.1 GCA_024280415.1 Spirochaetota bacterium
AATCCAGAGGTTTAAGAAAGGATAGTAGAGTAACTGTTTCTTGGCTATATAGCCTACAGTAACAGGAAGGACTGAAAGGACAATCAGAATATCAATGGCACTCTGATGGTTACTTACAAAGCAGAGCCCCTTTTCTGTCGGAATTTTTTCCAATCCCTCAACTTTAATTTTGGAACCTGTTGTTTTAAGTACCATCTTTGCCCAGTTCGAAGACCCCCTGTGAATAAAACCTTCCAGGATTGTTCCAAAACCAAGTTTTATAAGAATAATATAAAGTAGTGCAATTGGAGAACTAAGTACTATGGGAACCCACATTGCTGTATAAAAGAGAATTGTACGACTCATGGAAAGATTATATAGTGATAATATATGCATGAACAGCAGAAAAGACTCCAGAAATAAGCTAATTGCAGGAGATCACTAAAGTCGCTGCCGAGAACTTGATTCTCTTATCCATTTAGAATAATGTTCTGCTACACAGCAGTATAGGAGATAATTATGAGGTTAAGCAGTGCATTTCTAAAAACCATGAAAGAAGTTCCTAAAGAAGCCCAGGTGGTAAGCCATCAGCTCATGTTTCGTGCCGGTATGATCCAGAAGCTTTCCAGTGGAATATACAATTATCTCCCTATGGCACTTCGGAGTCTGCGGAAAATTGAGACAATTATCAGAGAGGAACTTGAGAAAAAAGGGTGCCAGGAAGTTCTGATGCCTGTTGTACAACCTGCAGAACTCTGGAAGGAAAGCGGCAGGTGGGACTACTATGGCGCTGAGCTCCTTAGGTTTAAGGACAGAAAGGATAGCGACTTCTGTCTTGGTCCGACTCATGAAGAGGTCATTACAGATATGGTTCGAAAAAATCTTAAAAGTTATAAACAACTGCCATGGAACCTCTACCAGATCCAGAGTAAATTCAGAGATGAAATCCGCCCCCGGTTCGGGCTTATGCGAGGCAGAGAATTTATAATGAAGGATGCCTACAGTTTTGATGAAAGTGTGGAAAAATCTATGGAGAACTACCAGTTAATGTTCGAGGCATACACCTCCATTTTTAACAGATGTGGGTTAAAATTCAAGGCAGTTGATGCTGCAACCGGTGCGATAGGAGGAGACAAGAGTCATGAATTCCAGGTTCTTGCTGAGTCCGGGGAGGACGGGATTCTTAGCTGCAGCCATTGTGACTATGCCGCCAATGAGGAAAAGGCTGTTGTAAAGGGAAAATCAGCTATTCCGGATAAATCACTCTTTTTAACAATGGAAGAGATCCACACTCCTAATCAGAAAAGTATTGATGAAGTTACAGCTTTCCTTGGAAAAAAACCCGAAGAGCTTATAAAATCTATGATCTATTTGATCGATGAAGAACCTGTTCTAATACTTGTACCCGGGAGCAAAGAGGTTAACGAGGCAAAAATCCAGGCCTTTTTTAATGCAAATGTTGTTCATCTTGCTGATGATAAAAAAGTAGAAGAGATAACAGGAGCAAAAACAGGATTTGCCGGACCTGTGGGTCTCAAAAAACAGATAAAAATTGCTGCAGACAGAGGAATTCAGGAATTCCCCAATATGGTCTGCGGTGCCAATAAAACAGATTACCACCTGACGGGAGTCAATCCGGAACGTGACTTTAAAGTTGATGAAATGGGTGATTTTATTCATGCATTGGCTGGAGAACCTTGTCCTGTATGTAATGCTGGCAAACTGGAAGAGCACAGAGGAATAGAAGTTGGGCAGGTTTTCTACCTTGGAACGAAATACAGTGAATCCATGAACTGCAATTTTCTGGACAGGAACGGGAAACAGGTTCCTGCAGAAATGGGCTGTTACGGAATTGGTGTCGGCAGAACCCTTGCTGCTGCAATAGAACAGAATCATGACGATGCCGGAATTATCTGGCCCATGGCAATTGCCCCTTATGAAGTTGTGGTAATGCCCCTTCAGCTGAAAGATGAAGATGTAGTGAATGTCTCAAATACACTTTATAAGTGGTTTAAAGAAGCAGGAATTGATGTAGCACTGGATGACAGAAATGAACGGGCCGGCTTTAAATTCAATGATGCCGACTTAATAGGCTACCCTGTACAGATTATTATTGGATCAAAAACTATCGCAGAGGGAATGGTTGAGGTGAAAATAAGAGCAACAGATGAAAAACTGAAAATGAAGGTTGCCGAAGTTCAGGAATGGGTTGTTAATTATAAGGAGAAGACTTTATGAGTACTAAAAAAGATTATTTTGCAATAGGACAGATAACAGATCTCCATGTTGGCAGGAAAATCCCCTTCCCTTCCGGCGAAATAGATCTATACGATCGTCTTGTTGAAGCAGTTAATCATCTTAACTCCATCGATCCTCCCCTTGATATGGCAGTTGTAACAGGTGACCTTGCCAATCATGGAAAAAAAGAGGACTACATCAGGGTAAAAAAAGAATTGGATCGATTAAAGTTCCCCTATTTTCTGGTTACAGGCAATCATGACCACAGGGTTACCCTTACAGAAGTATTCAGTGATCATCCCTACCTGAGAACCGGAAATGACTTTATACAGTACACAATAGAGGATAAACCTATAAGGATTATAGCTCTGGATACCCTGGAACCCGGAACACACCATGGTCTCCTTTGTGATAAAAGATTATCCTGGCTCGATGAAAAACTTCAGGAACAGAAAAAAAGGCCAACTCTTATCTTTATGCACCACCCTCCTTTTGATACAGGAATGCCATATCCTGATAATTTGGGTATGAACGGAAAAGAGGAATTTGGCGCGGTTATAAGAAAACACCCCCAGGTGGAAGCTATAGCCAGCGGTCACACCCACAGAGAGGCTGTTCTCGGGTGGAACGGTACAGTAGCCTATATAACCCCAAGCTCTGCTTTTAGCTACGGTCTGGAATTCCATGATGTTGATGATATTGATCCCCTTCTGGAACCAGCTGCATGTCGTGTCTTTCGATGGGATCAGGAAGTCGGGCTGGTTTCACATATCAGCTATATTGGAAATTACGAATACGGGATAACCGAAGGTGTACCGGAACCACCTAAGAATTGATAATTGACTTAAATTTTTACACCTCTTTCAGTATTTTAAGCAGGAATTTCCAAACTGCTGCAACAGAGGATATATGCTTGAACTACCGAAGCAAGATTGGTGGAAGTTTCTAAATGTAACTGTCTTTATAGATAATTAGTGACAAAATTGAGATCAGCTCTCTGCTATTCTCCTGGGAACTCTATTATAAAATCAGTTCGTATATTTGGAATACTCTCGACTTTGATGGTACCTTCATGAAGTTCTAATATCTCCCTGACAATCGATAAGCCGAGCCCGGAACCATAAAAATTTCTCGAGATATCTGCCTTGTAGAATCGTTCAAAAATATTGGGGATATCTTCAGCATCGATGCCTCTTCCGTTGTCAGTGAAAATAAGCTGAACAGGATTTATCCCGCTGATTGTCACAGAAATCTCGCCATTTGTCTCCACAAATTTCAAAGAATTCGTTAAGAGATTGATCCAGACCTGTTTCAGTTTCCCCTCATCCCCTGTAATAAAAATATTATCGCTCTCAACTTTCCATTTAATACCTTTTTTTTGAAAGTCATTTTCAAACAGCTGGAACACCGAAGTCAGTGATTTCTTAAGGTTTATTCTACTTTTATCGATTATTTTTATTGCTGTATCATAAGAGTGGAGATCATCGAGTCCACTAACCAGCCTACCCAACCTCAGAATCTCATCGTGACAGCCCTCCAGCCTCTCTTTATCACTGGGCCAGATACCATCGATCATCGCCTCAAGAGAGGACTGTATTGTCGTCAGGTGAGTCCTCAGTTCATGGGAAATATCCGTGGTCAATCTCTTTCTGAGTTTTTCCTGTGATTCCAGGGAATGTGCAAGCTGATCAATTGCGGAATGAAGTTCATCAATCTCCTTTGTACTTTTATGAAAGGAATCGAATGCCCGGTAATCATGACTGGCAAGACGGACGGCATAACGAGCCAGGTTTTCCAGAGGTCTACTCATAGATTTAGATAAAAAAACAGAAGCTACTGCCGATACAATCAGCGATATAACCATGGAAAGGAGAAGCATTTTAAACATTTCCATAAGAAAAAAAAGATCATTCCCCGAATACTCGTCCGGAGGAATATACGAGATGTTGATATAAGTGAAATGCCCTGAAGCACCGATGGGGACTTCATAGGTGGCAGTCTGCAGATTATCGATAAAATCGAGATTTCTCTCTTCCATATGCATGCTGCATATTTCACTATTATTCAGAAGACAGCTCCACATTAAATTACCATCTTCAGAATTAAGGCTGATGAACATTCCCTGTTCCATATATACATTGCTGAACTGTTCCATCCATGTTTGATCCAGTGTCATATTTTTTTCGAGATATTGTGTTAAATTGCTCACAAGTTCTTCTCTGATCCTATTATTTTCCTGAATCAGATATTCCCGGAACCTGCTGTTCAAAAAAGATGTAAAGAGCACACCCATTATCAAGACAGGAATTATTACCGATACAGCCGAGTAGAACATCAATCTGCCGGCAATGGAATAACGGGATTTATCAACCATTGAAATAAAATCCTTTTCCTCTTTGAGTCAAAACATAACTGGGGGCTTTGGGGCAGTCTTCTATCTTGGAACGCAAATTCCTTATATGTGAATCAACTGTCCGGTCAATTCCCTTAAAATCATAACCCATTACCGATTGAATAATATCTTCCCGTGTAAATATCCGCCCTGGGGAAGAGATCAGTTTTTCTAGGATATCAAACTCAATTGGAGTCAGATGCAGTTCCACTCCTCTTTTTATCAGTTTTCGTTTCCCTGAATCCAACTTCAGATCTCCCATATCAAAATCAATCAGCTGCATTGCCGGTTCTGCCCGGGAACGTCTCAACAGAGCATCTATCCTCACCATCAGTTCCCGGGGGCTGAAGGGTTTGGTTAAATAATCATCAGCCCCTATTCTGAAACCATAGAGGAGAGAAGCTTCATCGGCTTTGGCAGTAAGCATCATCACAGGGACTCTGGATCTTCTCCTGATAAAACGGCAGAGACACTCTCCACTGATATCAGGAAGCATCAGATCCAGGATAATGAGGTCAAATTTATTTTCCAAAAAAGTATTCTGTCCCCTTATCCCATTACTCTCCACAAAAGGCTCATGCCCATTATTTTTAAGATAATCTGAAACCACCTCGGCAATTTTATCCTCATCCTCAATTATAAGTATTTTAGCCATGAGTTAATCTAAGCATTAAAAATGTAAAATATCAATTATTATTTTTGTCATTATAACTGTCCACAAGAGTTCTGATCTCATCAAGATTAACTGAGCTGATGTCATCGACTATTTTAACAAAACCACCAAAATCTTTTTTCCATGAATAATAGGCAAAATCAAATTCGGGAACAAACTGGAGCTTATTAACACCCTCAATGAGTTCGATCCCCTGATTGTTATAGGCCGGAAAACGCAGCCGATAATTCAGTTCATTCAGTTCTACGACATTTAACAGCCAGGTAGTATCCA
>JAJRQE010000125.1 GCA_024280415.1 Spirochaetota bacterium
AGTAGAGGGAGGCTTCTCGGCTCAGGTAGGGAGAGGAATAGGGGACGGAGCAACTCAAGGTAAGATTAAGATTGCGGGAAGTGAGGACAGCAATAACAGCATAATTGTCAAATCTCAAAAAACAGTATATACCTCTATCTATGATTAAATCTAAACAGGTATTTACCGACCCCCATATAAAATCATTTTTATTCAGTATGTTTATTTTTGGAATTGCAGTGGGTTTGTACGGTGGTGCGTTAAACAATTTTCTGGCAGAAATTCTTCATATCGATCGTTTTGAACGGGGGGTAGTGGAATTCCTTCGTGAACTCCCTGGATTACTTCTATTTTTAATGCTTGCCCTCCTTTACCGGATTCCTGAAAATCGTATTATACGTATTGCTTTCTTTATATCTCTTCTTGGAATGAGTGGTCTTGCATTTGCTCTGGATGCCAGATGGGCTGCAGTTACTTTAATAGTGGTGTGGAGTACCGGAGAACATTTGGTTATGCCCATACGTCAGTCCATTGCCATCCATAATGCACTCCCTGGCAAGGAAGGTGTTGCTATGGGTCTTGCCCGAAGTGCAGGGAATGTTGGTTCTGTCATAGGTTTTTATCTGGTTACTGCGCTATTTCTGGGTTTAGGGCATTGGGGTTCGCTATCCATTTTTAGAGTAGTTTTTATTATTGGAGCAGTATTTACCTTATTGGCTTTAATATTCACTTTCCGCCTTAAATCAGGTGAGGGGCATGTAAAACGTCAGCGATTAATGTTTAACAAAAAATTCTCTCGTTACTATATTCTGGAAATGTTTTTTGGTGCCCGGAAACAAGTCTTTATGACCTTTGCTCCCTATGTCTTAATTCTAAATTATGGTGCTTCTACACAGGTTATTGCTACATTATACGGCATATTTGCCTTAGGCAATATTTTTATGAATCCAATTATGGGACGTCTTGTAGATGTTCTGGGATATAGAAAAATATTGATTCTGGATTCTGCACTTCTAATTATCTTGTGTCTGCTTTATGGATATGCTCATCATCTGTTTTCAGAACCAGTTGCATTTATTGTTGTTTCTGTGGTTTTTGTATTTGACGCAATGCTTTTTTCTGCAGGAATTGCCAGGGCTGTATATGTCCGGTCTTTAAGCAATGGACAGGAGGAGCTGACAGGAACTCTCTCTACAGGAATTTCTGTTAACCACTTAATAAGCGTTGTAATTGCACTTTTAGGCGGGTTGTTATGGGAAAAGCTGGGAATGGAAGTTCTGTTTACCAGTGCTGCTGTATTTGGCCTGGGGAGTCTTGTTTTTACATTGGCGTTACCCAGACCGGTGAAAACATTGCAGGACTAATTATCTAAATATATTTTCAATATTAAGAATTTCCATTCTGGATCTGAGTTTCCGTTCGGATATACCAAGGAACCTTGCAGCAGCACTTTGATTTCCCGATACCTCTTTAAGGGCGTTTGTTATTAAACCGGATTCAAAGATTATCATGCTTTCTGTATAATCCCTCTTTTCTGAAGAATTCAAAAAGTTATCCTTCGTTTTGCTCATAAGAATTGAAGGAAGTTCCCTGGTGGAAATAAATGGACTTCTGGAGATGGCAAGGGTGTATTCAATAATATTTTCCAGTTCCCGAATATTGCCCGGGTAGGAATAGTTCAATAACAGATTATTGGCATCTTCTGTAAGGACTGCAGTATCCTTATTTAGTTTTTCACTAATTCTCTTTAGAAAAAAATCAATTAGAAGGCTTATATCCTCTTTACGATCTCTTAATGGCGGAATTTCAATAGGTATTACATTTAATCTGTAAAAAAGATCCTCCCTGAATTTCCCTTCCCTAATCATTTCTTCAAGATTTCTGCTTGTGGCAGTAATAATTCTAACATCTGTATGGCCTGTTTTATTTGAACCAACTTTCTGGAATTCACCAAACTGAATAACCCTTAGGAGTTTTATTTGAATACTCAAAGGAATATCTCCTGCTTCATCGATAAAAATAGTTCCCTTGTCTGCTTCCTCAAATCTCCCCTTCCGTTCAGTTTCTGCTCCTGTATATGCTCCCTTTACATGTCCAAAGAGTTCACTTTCAATAAGGGACTCTGGAAGGGCAGCAATATTTACTGTAATAAAGGACTGATTCTTACGGGTACTGGAGGAGTGGATGGCCCGGGCAAGGAGTTCTTTCCCAGTTCCACTCTCTCCCCTTAAGAGAATATTGTAATTAGTTCCGGAAGATCTTGCAGCAATATTAACTATCTCCTCCATCTGTCTGCTTTTATAGATAATATCACTGGAAAAATCTGTATTCAGAATTTTAGCCTGAGCCAGAAGCTTTCGATTTTCCTGAATAAGATTTTTAAGTTCAAAAATTTTAACCAATCTGTCTACAAGAATCTCCTGGCTTATGGGTTTTATAAAAAAATCATAGGCACCTTTTCTCATTAAAGAGATAGCCTCTTTTGTAGTCGTTCCGGAAGTCATAATAATAACTTCGCAGTCGGGTTTTTCTATTTTAACCCTTTCGAGAATATCTCCCCCGGAAATATCAGGCATGAAGAAATCTGTAATAACAAGGTCAAAATGGGAAAGGGAGAGAATTGAAAAGAAATCCTCTCCTGTAGAGGTGAAAGCAGGATTAATGGGAGGGTATTGTATCTGCTGAAACATAATTTTTAGGAGTTCCAGCTGGGTTGGATCATCATCCAGAATTAAAATATTCAGAATCTTCATAGTGTGAAACCCTCTTATATAGTATATTTACTAGAGCTAAAGCCACCACCTTTGGGGGTAGTTATGGTAGAGGGCTTAGCCTTGAAAATTACCTCTCCTCTTTTGTGGCTTTAGCAACAATGTAAGCCCCTATGGGGCGCTCCTTACAAACCACCTCCTTTGGAGGTGGTTGTTGATTCTCAAAATTTCTGCAGTTAATAGTGTAGCCTGAATATTCTATCAATTTTCGACAATATTGTCGAGTTTAGCAGTCCTTACGAGTACTCAACTAACAGTGTTTCAAAATATCTAAAAAATATTAATTATTTCTTGAAGGTTTAATATATCTATGGTATAAGTTTTTCCTTGCAGGTTTAGTTATATATAAAAAGGAGAATATATTGAAAACTATTTTAAGATTAATGGTACTGTTTATTTTGGTTTTATTTATTGCAGGATGTCCTGCCGAGCCGGTTATACCGGCACCGGAAGTTACAACACTGTATACAGCAGGCTATGTTTACAATAGTGTTGCAGATAGAACAACAGCCAGAATCTGGACAGACGGTATATCAGAGGATTTAACAGATGGAACTTACAGTGCAAAAGCAAATTCTGTCTATGTTTCAGGAGCTGATATTTATGCAGCAGGTAGTGAAACTACCGATACATTAACTGTTTACGGTCTTGCAAAGTACTGGAAGAATGGGGCAGAAGTAATTCTTGGAGAAGGTATTTATTACTCCCAGGCTTATTCTATATTTGTAGATGGCTCAAATGTTTATGCTTGCGGTCTTGAATTAAACAGTTCAGGTATTGAGCAGGCTAAATATTGGATAAACGGTACAGCAGTAGTTTTGGGAAGCGGTTTATCCCATGCTTCTGCAAATTCCATATATGTAACCAGTACCTATATATATATTGCAGGGTATGAACTTGGTGATCCTAATGGTAACAGTTCAAATTATGATATAGCTAAATTTTGGAAAATTGATAAATTGTCAGGAACTACCGAAGAGGTTATACTCAATACCGACCAGGATAAAACTGCAAGGGCAAATTCGATTATTGTCAGCGACTCCGATGTTTATGTTACAGGACGGGAGGATGCAGATCCTGATGGCAATACAGAATATAATCCAACTGTCAAATTGTGGAAAATTGATTCTTCCGGGTCAAAAGTAATTGATATAACTCTCTCTAACAGTGGTAACTGGTCCGGAGGTAGAGGTATTTCCTTGTCTGGGGCAGATATCTATGTCGTAGGATATGAGAACCAAGACCTCAATTCTGATGGAACATCCAGAGATGTTGCAAAGTTGTGGAAAGTTGATTCTACCGGGGCAGTTACTGAAACTACCAGCCTTTCTGACGGTACAAGTGATACAACTGCAGATTCGATTTTTTCAGACAACGGGAATATTTATGTTGTTGGTACCAATGATGTTTATGACCCGGTTGCAGATACATTCGAATATACTGCCAAGTACTGGGAAAATAGTGCAGAGGGCATTTTTAGTAAACAGATAGCTGCTCGTGGAGGTTCTGCTATAGTTGATGGAAGTACCTGGGGAAAGTCTGTTTTTATCGTTACAGAGTAAAAACTTCCTAAATACAGGATAGAGAGTTTTTATTCAAATTCTACCTGGAGGGGGTTCCCCCCCCCTATAAATCTTTATTTTTAACTTCTTATAATCAGCAAGATGTATACTCCATAAATAATTTAAGCTTCCTTTTTCCGACTGTATAGTCGCATTGCTCGACTAAATAGGCGTGTTTTGCTTTTAAAGTAATTGGGAACGAAGGAAAGGGGAAGGTAATAGTAGAATTTTTATACAGGTGTCCTTTAAACCCCTTTTGAGTACTTGGCACGATAAATGCTTGTATATAGCTGAAAGGAGGAAGGTATGAACTTAAATGATACTGATAATAATAAAGATTTGCATTGTTCTTTTCTTCCTGTAGAGGGAACTACAGATACTATGATTATTGAACCCCGGGGTATTATTAATACCTACAATGTCGTCCCTTTTAAAGAACAGTTAGATCTTCTTGTTAAAAGAGGGTATATAAATCTTGTCTTTGATTTAACTGATATTGATTATATTTCTGCTGTAGGAGTGGGACTGTTTATTC
Source organism: Spirochaetota bacterium (assembly GCA_024280415.1). Lineage (GTDB taxonomy): Bacteria > Spirochaetota > Spirochaetia > B11-G9 > B11-G9 > JAJRQE01. The sequence goes on from JAJRQE010000125.1 coordinate 4,848, forward strand.
AGCTGCTCAGTAAAACAAGAAAATCCGGTGGGGATATTATTCTGACCAATCTTCAGAATAGTGTAATTGATGTATTTAATCTTCCGGGGTTTTCAGGTTTTTTTACAATTAGCAGTGATATCGAATCTGCGTTAAATGGATTTAGTAAGGATGTTTAATTTTTAGGAATGATTGCTGAATATTAAACAAAGAGCAAATAATGACGATGTTGAAAATGGGTAGTTTTTTGCTTAAAAGGAGTTTTTATGAGATCTGGTAATTTAATTAAATTTATATTAATAATATCTGTAATTATACTGGCAGGCTGCCCAAATACAATGATAGGCCTTGGTGACAAGGTTGATATAGATTCTCCTAAAGTTTCCATCGGCACCTATGGAGACGGCGCCCCTGTTGTCAATGGGGATTATGTCCGGGGTGAAATAACTCTTACAGGATCAACCAGTGATGATATTGGTATAAGCTCAGTTAAGGTCTCCTTTGATGGTGGTTTGATTTTTAATTCTGCAGTAGTTGCAGGAGATGAGCTTTCCTGGAGTTATACTGTAGATACCTCCAGTTATCCTGATGGGGAAAAGGATATTATTGTTCTTGTGAGCGATACCTCGGAAACCCCCAAAACAAATGAAGAAAGACTTCTCCTATACTTTGATAATACAGCACCTTTGGTTGTAGTTACAGTATCTCCCGGTTTTGCTTCACCTGCATCGGACTCTACTTTTTCTATAAAGGGTGAAGCTACAGATCCCTATAGAATTAAAAGGGTATCTGTAAGTATGACCCAGGGTTCCGGGACATTAAGTACAGTCGAAGGAACCAATTCCTGGAGTTTTGTACTTTCCGGTGCAGTAACGGGAGCCTATAAATTTGAGGTGACTGCAGAAGATTATGCAGGAAATAGAAATACTCATTTTTTTCACTACAATGATGTAAACACTCTTAATGGGGGCAACTATATTACCATTGAGAATCTCTATAAGATAGAAAACGGGAAATCTGTTGCAGATACTGTCATTACTAAGGCTTCTCTCGAAGGAATTCGTCTTTCAGAATTGCCCCTTTCTGTTGATATGAACGATGATGTTCCTGTTATAACAATAAGTAATCCTGAAGTAGGAGCACAACTGGGTGGGAACGCTATCGTTATAGGCAGGGTCGAGGATGATGATGCTGTAGATAGTGCTACTCTTCAAATTAATATAGATTCTGCAGGGTGGGAATGGGATTCACTTCTTCCTGGAACGGAGATAACAGGATCAGGACAGGCAATTAATTTTAAATATGATATATCCTCCCTGTCAAATGGTACTCATACAATACAGATAAGAGCTGCCGATGATCATGGTACACTGAAAACATCGGATGTGGTCTCATTTACAATCGATCTGGGAGCACCTCAGATAGAGATAACTTCTCCCTCCCAGGGAGAATATCTGAACAGTGCTGTTGTAAATATAACCGGCACTTCCTATGATGATCAGTCAGTACTCTCTGTTAAAATACAGCTGGATGAAGAGCTGGAAGCAGATTGGAGAGCTGCATCTACTGTAAACAGTTATGCAGACTGGAGTTATACAACACCTGTCCTTGCAGAGGGTATGCATTCGGTAAAAGTATATGCAGAAGATGGAACAGGAAAAGTTTCCTCCTATAATATATCCTTCTATGTCGATATTACCGATCCTGTGGTTAGTTTTAACTATCCTGTCATGAATTCGGAAGTTTACGGGGACATAAATATTCTGGGAGTCTGTAGCGATAATTCAAATGCATTTACAAGCGGATATATAAAGATTGGTAAAGATGGAGTCTGGACCGAAGTTCTTAATCTGAACTACTGGTCATATCCTCTGACAAATTTGGAAGGTACTTATACAAATTCGTCATCATCTGATGATCTTGGCGGAGGAGTCTGGCAGCTGCCTGTAATGTTCAGGATTACAGATATTGCCGGTAATACTACGGAAACTACAGAAACCGACTATTATTTCAGGGTCAATGGTGCTTTGGATAAACCGGAAGTTGCCTTTACCTATCCTGATACAGGCTTTAAATCCGGGGGTCCGGTTACTGTGCGTGGTACCTCCTACGATGAACAGCAGGTACTTCGTGTGGAGATGCAGATAGATCTTACAGGAGATGGCGATTATCTTGATACAGTTGATCTGAATGGAGATACAGATACTCTGGACATTTTCGAAAATGAATCACAGTGGTATCCAGTAAGCGGTACTCTTAACTGGCAGCAGGAATTGAATGCCTCAGGAGAGTTTTTTGCGGCAAATACAGGGGGAACAGGAACTGTAACTGTAAATGTCCGTGCAATAGATACAAAGGATGGACTCTCGGCCGATATTACAGGAGATTCCCAATCTATTAATATTACTTTCGATAATTCCTACCCCTATTTTGATAACCTATCCCACAGCTCATTTGATTATGCAAAGGGTACTATTACTTTGACAGGTCAGGCTCACGACCCTCAACAGGTCAGTTCTATTCTTATAAGTTACAACGGTGGTACAAGTTATACAGATATTACCAGTTCCAGTACCCTTATTGGGGCTCTCGATGGAAAGGACTATTCAATCTCCCGGAGTATTGATACAACAGCATATATTCCAGCGAGCGAGGTTCTTCCCCTTAAACTTAAGGTTGTTGATAATGCAGGTAATTCCACAGATACTTCTATTAATCTCAATGTTGATAATATTCTGCCAACTGGCAGCTGGACCGGTGTGCTGGATGATATAACAGGTGCTGTATTCAAGGTTCAGGGAACAGCTGTTGATTCGGGAACTGTCAGCGGAATTGATAGGGTGGAAGTTTATTTTATCCGGAACGGTAATGTATATAATCCCGGTCTGGCTGATACAGCAGTTGCTGCAGGGAACACAGATTTTAATGATGGAAACGGGAGTGTCCCTTATACAACAGATATAAATTATAAAATTATAATTGATGATCCTGATGAACTTGGTAATGACTCAGGAGGAACAGGAGACGGGGATAATTTTAATGAATCACTAACTCTTTCCGGATCAACCTACTCCTGGTGGGCGGAATTTAATTCTGCAAATATTCCCGATGGAACTCTGGAGCTTCACTATGTGGTGTGGGATAAGGCTGGAAATGCACATCATTACAGTGAAAATGGATTTATAAAGAACAACAAACCGACTATTTCCTCC
>JAJRQE010000126.1 GCA_024280415.1 Spirochaetota bacterium
CGAGGTCGATCTCTACTGGTTCTTCAGCAATAATCTCTTCTTCAATGGAGTCAATATCGAGGTCGATCTCTACTGGTTCTTCAGCAATAATCTCTTCTTCAATGGAGTCAATATCGAGGTCGATCTCTACTGGTTCTTCAGTAATAATCTCTTCTTCAATGGAGTCAATATCGAGGTCGATCTCTACTGGTTCTTCAGCAATAATCTCTTCTTCAATAGTAATGATATCCTTATTATCAATAAGCGGACTATTTTCTTCCAATTCATTTATCTGTACTAAATCTTCGGGAATGTCTGATTCAGATCCGGTTTCTTCAATTATTTCTGCTGTATTGAGAATGTTATCAAGTTCATCACCTGTTAACGCTATTGTCTCATCTTCATCTTCTTCAAAAAAACCAGGATCAATAGACTCGGAATCTTCTGCAGTGTCTAATATTTTATTCTGATTGCCAGGACGAAGGGTGGAAAGCTCTTTTTTAACATCATGTAATTCACTTTTAATCGATTGAAGTTCCTTTTCTATTTTAAGGAGTATTTCAGAAGCAAGATCCCCGGTTTCTTTCTGGTTGATTTTAGCACTAACTTCAGGTGCTTCTGATTCTTCAAAATCAATTTCTTCCAGATCATCCAGATCAGTCAGATCTTCAATAATTCGTTCTGTTTCATCAAAATCAACAGTTATTTCAGAGCTGTCATTTATAGGAAGAACAATATCCTGGATCTCCTCCAATTCATCTACTGAACTTAAATCATCAATTTCTTCAGCTTCTAATATCTCATCAGTTTCTTCAAGTTCAATTAACTCATCAACTTCATTTGGTTCCTCAAATTCTACAAGTTCCTCTGAATCTTCTTCAAGTAATAGATCAACATCAAGATCATCAAGGTCATTTTCCGGATTTTTAAGGATTTCATCAACATCAAAATCTACGATATCATCTTCCAGTTCAACATTCTGAATGGAATCCATGTCTATTTCGACTGGAAGTTCCTCGTCAAGGCCAAGCATTTCCATATCATCAATATTGAAATCAGCATCGAGATCTATATCTTCTATTTCATCGAGATCAAAATCTTCAATTTCAGAATTGCTTTCAGTGGACATTATTTCAGTAATCGTTGAATTTTCAGCGGAAGGCAATTCCGATTTATTATCTGCTGGAGAATTAAGATCATCATCAAAATCTATATCCAGATCGAATACTTCCTCATTTTTTACTGTATTTAGAGCTGAGACCTCTAGTTCATCTTCTTCCAGAAGTTCCCCTATCTCAACTTCCTCAAGATCTTCAAAATCCAAATCCTTGTTTTCCATAGATTTAGATAAATTCAAATTATTTTCTGTTATGCCGATATCTTCCTGTGAGAGTTCGTTTTCGAGTTTACCCAGCATCTCTTCCTCTTCATCACTTATTATTGCTTCATCTTCCAGGTCACTGAGATCAAAATTGATATCATCATCTATGTCATCAATTTCTTCGGGGCCGGTTTTAACCCAAACGCCGTATTTTTCAAGTTCTTTTTCATCTTCAAAAACACTGTTATTGTCCGCAGCCATTATAAACTCCTGATTTATAGTTCACACATTCATAAATATCGGCACTTCTTACCAAAGAATTGATTTAAATCTCTATACCACTATTTTAATTTAACAGATACAAAGTAAAATAACAATTGAATTTATTATAAATCATAAATTCATATTACTTTATATCCTGGTTATATACGAAAAGCAGTACTTTGAAATCCAGTTTCAGTGCTCAAGATTTTACAATTACTTACCGTTAACATTACTATGAAACCGGGATATAGATTTTTGTTCAGCATATATATTACCTTCGTTATTTACTCCCTTGGAACATTGGTCTGGGGAAGTGCAGGTATTCTACAGACCTCACAACTAGAAAATTATAAGAACAGACTTGCTTCAAATACAATTGAGCTTGGAGAAATTGGAAGTAAACTGGAGACACAGTTTAACCTGCTGCGTCTGGATGAGGATTTGATTGCCGTAAAAGCAAGAGACCTTGGTTATCTGTCTTCAAATGAAGGCAGGATTATTATAGAAGGTTATAATCCGGGAAATCGAGGTTTTAATGTCGGAAGTTATTACAAACGATATAATAGTCCAGTTTCAAACAGTAATAAAATTAGATTATTTTCTTTGCTTATGGGGGTATTCTTCTTTTTAATACTTTCAATTAACAACCACCACCAGAAGTGGCGACTTTAGCTCTTGTAAACAGGAGGAACGGGAGTGGGCATAGAAGAAGAGTTTCCATGGATAAGTGAAATTTTAAAAATACTTGAGTCCGGGTTTCCTGTAATTATCCCTTGTGATACAATCTATGGGATTGTAGGGACTGTTCCAGATTCTGAAAAATTGATACGTGGTCTTAAGGGAAGAGATGAGTCAAAGCCTTTTTTACAACTACTAAAAAAAGAGTGGGTTCCGGATTTAACCAGAACAGATATTCCTGAAAAACTATTTGATTTATGGCCGGGACCTTTAACCCTTATTGTAGAAGGAATTGACTTAGCTTCCATAGCAATAAGGGTTCCAAATGATAATAGGCTTCTTTATCTTCTGGAAAAGCTCAAAAAGCCTTTATTTTCCACAAGTGTAAATAAAAGCGGCAAACCAATTCTCTACCGATCAGAGGATATCGATTTTGAATTTAAAAATAAAGTTAAACTTTTTGTCAATGAAGGTGATCTTCCAGGGGGTATCCCTTCAACAATTCTGGATATACGTCAGAAGCCATTTATGATACTCAGGGAAGGTACCTGTTCGATTGACAGTGATCTTTTAGCAAAATAAAGATCAGGAATATTTTAAGTTCCTGATCTCTTGCCTGTAAACTATAAATATCTATCTAATACGTCTGGATTCAACATAGAATCGTTTTTCATGAGCTTCGCCCATAGAAAAAGTTTTTCTGGGAAATGCAGAATCCATAACCACAGTCCTGAAAAAATCATCTTTATCAACTGCCGGTAAAAAAATTCCACAGTTTTTATCTTTTTTCCCGAGTTTTTCTGTTACATCTTCACCATGTATATAATCAACATAAGAATTTTTATCATTTTTTAGATATGAATCAATGATTTTCTGTATTGTACCTGCCGGAATTGTCGCACTTGGTTTTTCAATTGTTATAATACCCATAGTTTCCGTATCACAGTAACCAATTTTATGTTCTTCCTTTGTTTGAGTTTCAATTTTTATCATAATATCAGCTATGGAATTAAATTCCTTAAAACTATATTTTCCTGATTTTAGTATCTCTTTAAAAAATAGAGATTTATCAAAATTAAAAAGTACTCTGTGTATCGGCTTGAAGGTAATTCCATTATCGTAAATATTTTCAAGTTCCACCAGAGCCCACCTTGCAGGATGATTCATAAGATTTTTACTGTTATCACTTTTCTTAATTTCTTCCCAAGTTGCCTTTGCTGTGGCAAGGGAGTGATTGCCATCTCCCATAGCATAGAGAAGTATCTCATCTTTGGAGTATTTAGCCCGAAATTTATCTGCATCTGCAAGATTTTCCAAACCTGTTACAATATTTTCAATAAGATCAGGTTCGGATACCCTGTATCCTGATATATGTCCACTGTTTTTCATTAAATCAAAATCATAGATAACTTCAAGCTCCTCAATAATTTCAACCAGAGGTTCTATAACTCGTTTTTCAGGATCATCAATCAAAACAAGAATATGGGGGAGTTCAATACTTGCATTAATACGGATTTTTTTACGTGGGGGAATTCTGTCTACAATTGTCCCTTCAGTAGCTCTTATTAAACTGGTAGAATCTTTCGAATAATCATAAGCTTCGAGATCAATAGCAACCATCAATCCATATCTTGCAGAGATATCCTCACCGGTACTTCTCTTTACAAGAAAGAATGCAGGTTCATTCTCAATAAGAATATTCTCCTTCAGATAAGTGCTCATATATTGGTTTATTTTGGATATACGTTTATCAGGGTTAGATTCTTCAAGATAACATTCCGGATAGACAAGGTTCAAAGTTGAAGGCGAATCTCCAATAAAATTCTCAACATCTTCCCAGTAATCAAGTTCAGATGTATACTGATCACATGCAACTACAGCCCATTTTTGCATATCAGTATTTTTCCCGGGCATTAGTATACGGGGGATTTTTATGCCTATTTTTTCAAGTCGTTTATCAGGAATTTTCATACAAATGTCTCCTTTTGATGCTTTCGGAAATAATAATAGCTTCTATAATAAAAGACAAGAAGGTTCTCCTTGGATGTAGAGAATATTCCCTATTATAATTTTTCAGAATTTCCCGTAAATAATGACCGTTTGCTGGAAATTGTAAATTCTTCTGCTAAAAGGAATTTTAAGGGTATAATTATAAATTTTGGAAATACTTTTCCCTGGTCTTTCAATGGAAGCTTAATTCAGGATTTTTCATATTCAGAGAAGATTATTGATAAAATAGTAACTATTTGCAGACACCACGAGATTAATATATTTCCTGTTCTCTCAATTTTAAAAGATAGTGATTCCATAATCTCAAGTAAAAGATATCAATATCTGACTACCGATCTGAATGGTCGTAATGTTCTTAACCCTTCGGCTGCCGGGGCTGCTAAATTTATTGAAGAATTAATGGAAGATCTATTTTCACTTTTTATATATTCTGATCACTTACTATTTGAATTACCTGACTATGAGGACGCTTTTGTTCCTGGAAATGATCTCTCGCTATTGATAGAACGGATTGAACTTTTTGCTGCTGCCGAATCAAAACACCTTATTTTCAGTGAAAGTGCTGTATGTTTGCAAAAAGGTAATATTTATAAATCACAAGAGAACTTCAGACCTCTATATCGGGGCAAATCATTTAATGTCGATATTAAAGATGAGGTAATTAAAGTCAGGAACAACAGTTACAGAGCTATTTCCCTGAAATCTATTCATAATTTTACTGGTTTTCTTGATCCAGGGAATTTTGCAGACGATTACATAATTTCCAGGTTAGAGTCTAAAATAGAGACCAGGGATCTGGATATAATTGATGATTTTTTTTCCAATCTGGATAATGTCTGGTTTTTAATTCGTGAGTGTAGAGAGATATTAACTTTAATATATTCGGTGAGCAATTATATCACCCGAATTAAATTCATAAAAAGTGTAAATAAATTACTCGGAGAATATTCAGATATGGTGAAAAAAAGTAAATTACTCATTAATAAATATAAAAAAGAGTATCAGCAGGGTGTTATAGAAGAGTGGATCAGCAGCAGAGTGAATTCTGTAACTATCCAGACCAATGATCTGGAAATTATAGCAGAACAGATAAGTGGGAACCTTTAGGTCGTGAAGGGTATACTATTCACAGGAGGTGCAGCCCCTAAAACTGATTTTGTCAGAGATGAGTTAAAAACAGCAGATATGATTGTTGCTGCAGATTCAGGCTTTGATACGGCCATTGGTATGGGAATTGTACCGGAAATAGTTCTTGGTGATATGGATTCAATAAAAGATGTTTCAGTATTTGAGAACTATCCTGATCTTCGGGTGTTGTCCTATCCCTGTGATAAGGATAAAACAGATACTGAGCTTGGACTATTATTGCTTAGAGATAATAAAATGGATGAAATTGTTCTGATTGGGGGCGGTGGTGGCAGGATGGATCACTTTTTAGGGATTGTTTTTTTATTTGATCGGGAAATTTCTCCTGATATCTGGTATACTGACAGTACAAAGTTGCAGAAAATAAAAGGCCGAATTCAGGTTAGTCTTGGGATAGGGAAGGAAGTATCGTTTTTTCCCTGCGGATCCCAGCCTTGCCAAATGGTAAGTGCAGGTCTTAAGTGGCCCCTTAATGGTTTTGTATGGGAAAAAGGGGATATGAGTATTAGTAACAGAGTTACTGAAGATCCTTTTGTTATAGAAATGTTAAAAGGACAGTTAGTCCTTCTAAATCAGCTGGAGGATGATAATAATTGAACAAAGATACAGCATTCATGGAATTGTCCCGGGATCTTTCTGCCAGGGACAGAACCGAATTATTAAAAAAAATAAGCCGTAGTCTAAGCCTTGATGAAGATCAGGATGAAAGAATTCATGAGAGGGCAATAGACAAGAGTGAAAAAACAACACTTATTCATGAAGAAATGAATGTTCTTCCGGTTCTTGTGAGGTTTTTTCTTTGGTTCCGGTCAAAATTAACCGGAAGACGGGAAAGTGATCTATATCTGAATAGTAAAATTAACAAGTTGAAAAGGAAAATAAGACATCAGTCATCCCATATTACAGGTTTTGAAACAAGAAACCTTACACCCCAGTTTGCAGAAGAGGTCTATGAACTCTACAGCAATTCAATTCCTCTTCGTGGGCTTTTTAAAAAGTTATGGCTTGATAAGAATATTTCAAGCTCTTTTTTTCTGGGAATTATTGAAAGTAAGCTTGAAGAAAGGATTGAAGAACCCACCGATTTGGTTGATATGGATGAACTGGTTGAGATATACGGTGTAAATGGACGGAAAGAAGATGTTAACAGAAAGTTATTTGAATATCTTAATAGTTATATTTCGAATATCGATAAAAAAATATTTATTGACCTTGAATTAGAGCTAAGACCATTTTATTATTTAAAAGATCTGGTCCTCTTTCCCTATGTACAGTTTTTTCAGCAGTTTGGTTATATACCGATTGATGGACAAGTTGGAAACAGGGTTCATTTTAAGAATGCTTCTGCGATTCTTTGTATGGGTGATCTTGAAAGACTTTACTGTGCTGTTTACTCTGTAACAAAATTGGATAAGCGAATTAATATAAGTAAAAAAATGGTAGAACAGTTGAATTTAATCAATAGTCTGGAATATTCAGATGATGATGAGAGTATTGACACTTCTGAACTTCTCTCAGGAGTTATAGAGGTTGTTAATACCTTTAATAAGAAGATTCCTCTTGGAGATCTAATTCAATATTTTAAGAAAAACCCATATTACAGGATAATGTTTTATTTACCGAAGATCGATCTTAAGGAATTTTATAGAAATATACTACATATTAAAATGATCGATAAAATAGAATCAATTTTTCAGGATATAAAGGAACGTTATATTCAAATGGAAACACATCGAATCTTCAAAGGAAAGAGGTTTGCCGGTTTTCAGCATTATAGGGAATATTCCTCTATAGATTATGAAAAGCTGGGGGTTTCTCCTTTTTCCCAGATACGCGGTCTGGAACTTGTCTATAATTATCAGGCTTGCTTTTTTAAAGGATATATACAGGAAACTATTCGCTTGCTGGAAAGGGGCATCCTCTCCCAGAACAGACTGATAAAAGATAGTCTTACCCAATATGCATCAGCTGTTGAAGATACTGAAGAGAAAATAAAAATATTTGATGAATCTCTTTCACCTGATTCTGAAGATGGTAAACTTTTTAATATGTATAGATTTTCCATGTCAAAGGATCCCATTCAGGAAAAAATGTATAGAAAGATTGTACTTCATAAAGACAGGGAGGCCAAATCCTTGTCAGAGATAGGTGTAGAATCCATTTCAGGTATTAAGCGGGTATTTGTAGAGATTCTGAAGAGTGATAATATGTCAATTATTGAGCAGTTGAATCAACATTTTTTTATTAATAACAAGCCTACGCTGCTAAAGGATATTCTAAATGAACAAATTACACATATACATCAGTTCGAACATCTCTATCACCATATAATAATTGCCTGATAAAGGGGATTAATTTCCCGAATTTTTCTGATCAGGTTCCTTAGGAAGATCAATATTTATTTTTGGGATAATGGAATCACAGTTTATGTCTATAACTGAAAAGAAATCTAAAAGTGACGGATATTCTGTAAGAAGTTCTCCATATTTTTTAAGAGTCTCAAAATTTGCAGCATCTCTAATTTCCTGTTCTGCTATTATTGCTCTGGATTCATAAATAATTCTATTTTCACTTTCAAGTGATTTAAGATAGATTTCTTTTGCTTTATTATAGAGGAGTATATCCGGTATTGATATTTCATAGGGAATATACTCATAAATTTCAAGATCACTAAACTGACTGACAAGGGCGTTTCTAATTTCGTTTACTGTTTCTGTATTATTGTCAAACAAGGAAATACCAGAGCTGGCAAGCCTTTGTTTTTCAAAATAAAAAGAGGTGATAAAAGTTTGTAATTCGGCTTCAATTGCATTGTATCTCTGGGGCATCTGTTCGGGAGTCATTTTGTATTTTGAAACCATTTTCGCAAAATTTCCGGGTTTTATACTATATGTCAGCAAATATTTAAATTTAAAAGAAAAATCAGGAGAGTCAGGAAGGTACAGGGAGTAAGTTTTCCCGGAAGGAAGATTTTCCAGGTAATCAATATTAAGCTGACGGGTTTTTAATTCAAATTTTAATAATTTGAAATTTCCCGGAATCAGTTTTCTATAATCCCAGGAAAATTTGCCCGGTTCATATATCTTGTTGAGATATCCATTTGATTTTGTAAATCCTATGCCATAGTTATTTGGAGGGAGCTTAATCTGAATCCAACCCAGAAAGAATAAAACAGCTCCGAGAATTACAAAAACAATAATAAGAATTATATATTTCAATTTCAAGATCCGACTCCATATATTAAATTTATACTAATTCAAGGATTTGATCTAAATTTGTAATAATCAGATCAGGTTTTATTTTTTTAACAGCAGTATCTCCTTTCCGCAGACGCAGAGATCTTCTGTCACCTGCAAAAAGAGCAGCATTTATACCTGCTGACTTTGCTGAGTATACATCATTTAGCATATCATTTCCAACATAAAGAATTTCGTCAGGGTTAATACTAAATTCTTTTTTTAATCTGGATATTACAGAAAAAAATATATCTGTCGAAGGTTTTGCAATGCCTGTTTTATATGAATATTCAGTTAATTTAGAATTGAAGCCGAGAGATTTCAGAGTATATCCTGTAAGAGCAGGGAAAATTAATGGTGTATAGAATTGTGCATTGGAGATAATTCCCAAATGAATCTTTTTTTCTTTTAGCCGAAGAAGAAGGTTCAGAGCATATGGCATAAGCCAGACTGGATTCGTTAGACATTCGAACCAGACAGCTGTCGAAAGAATTTTATTTTTTGGAATATTTTCACCTAAAAGATTTTTTTCTTCCATGTATAATATAACACTTTCCCAGATCTCAACAATGTCTACTTCCGGATAATCAATACCTGATTCCCTTTTAATAGAATGATTTTTTTTAATTTCATTGGTAAAAAGCTTTAGTCCTGTTTCTCCTGCATCTTTGTGATGTATTACGATATCGGATTTTTCAAGCGCTTTGTAGAAGTTTGTGGATAGTGAAGCACCATTCAGGAATCCAATATCACCGGAGGCTGAAATAAGCAGTGTGCCGTAAATATCAAAAATTATACACCTTATTTTACCTGACCACTCAAGTAAAGGTTTTATATTTGTTTGCAAGGGCTCAAGAGGAAAGGAATTAGTTTTAATTATGTTTATCAGTGTTTTGTTAAGTGTTATGTTTTCGGGTAATATACTCACAGACTTACTCATAACTGATATTAGCCTATCTTTTCATCAATTACAATTAAAATGAAGGCTCAACAGTAATTCTGTTTTTTTCTAATGACAGAACTCTTATAGACTGATAGATTTAAACTATGTGGAAAATAACAGAGTTTTGGCTCCCGGGAGTAATTAAAAAAATATCACTGTTTCTTTTTCTTATGACTTCAGTAATCTTTATAACCTTTTTAATAGGTAATCCCCAGGAATTTCTGGACTCAACCCAGCTTCTGTTATTAAGGATATTTGAGATATCTGCTGCTGCATTTATTATTACTGGTGTATATAATATTATATTTACTGTTTCCAGTATAATAAATAGAAGATCATATGCCGTTCTGTCTTTGGGGATCATACTGTCAGGTGAAGCTATTGTTATTTCATTTTATATTTTATCGAATTTAATATATGCAGTTACTGAATCTGTAATATAGAAGAGGTGGTTTTGAATATGGCTGTTAAAGCTGTCAGAGGTGCTATACAAATTTCAGAAAATCTGGAAGAGGCCATAGATAATGGTGTAATTAGCCTTATGAAAAAAATTCTGGAAGTAAATACTATTAAAGTTGAAAATATTATAAGTATTATTTTTTCACAGACCCAGGATCTTAATGTTAGAAATCCTGCTTCGTCACTCAGGAAAATTGGATTCAGTGAGACGCCCCTGTTTTGTACACAGGAACCTTCAGTAAATGGTTCTATGGAACGAGTAATACGGATACTAATTACAGTAGAAACTGACCACTTATTAAAACCTGTCTATCTGGAAGGCGCAAGACTTCTACGCAGTGATATAAGCGAATTATGAGAAATGAGGATGTCAGGCTTAAAACTTCTCCCGAAGTAGCCAGGATAAGAAAGTCATGCAGGGTGGTTGAAACAATTTTAAATGATCTCAGCAACTATATTATACCGGGAATAACTACAGGAAAAATCTCAGAGATATGTGAGGAACTGATGGATGCAAATCTTGCACACCCATCTGCTCCCGGATACATGGGCTATCCTGAAATTATCTGTACTTCAGTTAATACAGTCGCTGTTCATGGCTTGCCCGGTTCTGAAATACTCGGGAATGGTGATATTATAACTGTGGATATTATTCTCAATATTGATGGATGGCACGGTGACGGGGCTTGTACCTATATTGCAGGTGAGGGAGATGCTGATACTTTAAGACTGTATCGAGCTGCACAGGAAGCAACAAAAGCTGGAATTAAGGCTTCAAGAGCCGGCGGAAGGATTGGAGATATAGGGTATGCAGTATTCACTACGGCTGCACGATGGGGCTGTTCTGTTATAGATGAACTTGCAGGGCACGGAATAGGACAAGCTGTCCATGAAGATCCTGTAATAATGCATAAAAGTGAATCCGGTGTTGGTTTACCAATTGTACCTGGTATGGTTTTTACTGTGGAACCCGTATTAACTCTGGGAAGCGGAAAAATTAAAACTTTGGGTGACGGATGGTCGGTAGTGAGTGCCGATGGAGAAAAAACTGCACAGTTTGAACATACAGTTGCAATTTTCAGTAAATCAACTGAGGTTCTTACCAGGAGAGAACTTAGTTTTGAATTTGATCCTGAATTTTAGATTCTGATTGTTATAATCAGATACCTTAAACAGTCAAAAAGATAAGGGCTCTATTGACATATTTTTATAAAACCTTTATGTTCATCCAGTCGGAAAATGCCGCCTTAGCTCAGCTGGCCAGAGCACGTGACTTGTAATCTCGGGGTCGTCAGTTCGAATCTGACAGGCGGCTTGACTTTGGTATTTTCTTTATGATAATGTCCAGATAACCGGGGAGGTTCCCGAGTGGTCAAAGGGGGCAGACTGTAAATCTGTTGGCTACGCCTTCGAAGGTTCAAATCCTTCTCTCCCCATAGGATCTTTCCTTTTTGGAAAGATCCTTTTTTTTGTCCTTGTGTCAAGGTGGCTATTATTTTGTGTGATATAGTTTATAAAAACGGATTAAAATTTACCTGTACTCAATGTTCAAAATGCTGCCGATTTGATCCTGGATTTGTTTTTCTTACTTACAGTGATCTTGACCGTATTCTATTATATTTACACCTTTCGAAGAATGAATTTATAGAGAAATATTGTAGAACAGTAAATATAGGTGAACAGAAACGCTTGAGTCTGATAGAAAAACCTGACTTTGATTGTATTTTCTGGAATAAGGGTGGATGTGATATTTATAATTCGCGACCTCTCCAATGCAGAACTTACCCCTTTTGGAAGCCATTTCTGACAGACAGAGATGCCTGGGATAGAGAAGCTGAGTCCTGTGCTGGTATGAATAACGGTTCTGTTGTAGATAAAGAAGCAATTGAGAACTGCTTGGTTCTAAGGAAAACCGAAAATTATATATTGCTTTAGAATTTGTACAAAGGGAGAAATGTATAGATGAAAATACGACTTTGGGGTGTTCGAGGTTCAATCCCAACTCCCTTGTCTTCAAATCAGATACAGAGAAAAATATCTGCAGTTGTTCAGAGAATTCAGGAGGATGATCTTAAATCACCCGAAAAAAGGGAATCTTTTTTATCCTCCCTTCCTGATTCTATTTTTGGAACAGTCGGAGGAAATACGACCTGCGTTGAATCCCGTCTGGATGATGATACTATGATTATATTTGATGCAGGTTCCGGCCTGACTAAATTAGGAAATGACCTCTTTCACAGAAACAAACATATTCGTGAGTATAATATATTTTTTACACATTTTCACTGGGATCATATACAGGGACTTCCCTTTTTTCTCCTCAGGTTTTTAATCCCGAATGTAAAATAAATTTTTTTTCCCCTGTTCCTGAGTTTAGAGAGATATTAAGCGGGCAGATGAAAAACCCCTATTTTCCGGTTACTCTGGATATGTTCAGTAAAAATCAGAGTTTTACTGTACTAAAGGGAGACAGTATAAAGATTGGGAATTCCACTGTATCCTGGCGTAGGATGAAGCATCCAGGCGGATCCTATTCCTATAAAATAGAGGAAAAGGGTAAAACCATGATTTTCTCTACAGATACAGAACTGCAGGACAGTGATTTTGAAAAAAATAAAAGTAATGTTAAATATTACGAAAATAGTGATTTGATTATACTTGACAGCCAGTATACCCTGGACGAAGCTATTGAAAAGTATGACTGGGGTCATTCTTCATACAGTCTTGCCGTGGACTTCGCTTCTGCATGGAATATCAATAAATTAGTTCTTTTTCATCATGAACCCCTTTATGATGATAATAAAATGGCATCAATTCATAAATCTGCAAACTGGTATAAAAAATATCAGCAGAATTCAGGGATAGAAGTAATTCTGGCAAGAGAAGATCTGGAAATTACACTTTAATGGTTCTTAAGGGAAATAGACTGATATCAATATACCTCATATTAAAAAAGAATGAAGATATTCTTGATAGAAACCAGCAATCTGTAAAATTTGCTATGGAGAAAGAAATTTTCAATCAGCTTTCAATTGAAGAAATGGAGTCAATTCAGGACTTGTATGAAAAGCAAGTTGATATTCTTGGTAAAAAGAAGTAAATTCATTCCTATGAAAAGTAAAAATATTATTAGACTGTTAACTGCCTTTTTTCTTTTTACAGGCAGTTCACTACTGTGGAGTCAGGAAGAGAGCCGGATTAAGGAATTTTATTCACCGTATTTTATTGGTGCTGCCTCAAGTGCTGCTCAATCTATGGCACCGCAGTCAGATTCTATAAATCCTGCTTCTTCAGCACTCGTTCAGAGGGTCACCCTTGATTTTAATTACGTAGGGATTATTGGATCCGAAGGTAGTGTGGATGGATTCATGGGACATGGAATAAATATCGGTAATACCATACCAACTAAAGCAGGTGTTTTTTCATGGTCAGGACACTACCTCTATTCTCCCTATACTTCGATAAGTTCTAATTCTGTCTTTTCACTGAACGGATCCTTTTCGAAGGAACTTTATCCTGATCTTCTTGTTGGTGCCGGAATTAAGCTTGCTGGTTCTCTTGATCCTGGCATGGCAGCGGGACTTGATCTGGGTGTAATATCTTTACCTGGGACAGTCTGGATTTTTAAAGATTTCAGATGGGGAGTGGCTCTTCAGGATCTCGGTTATTCCGGAATCACCTCAACATTTCCTGATCCCTTTACCCTTACCGGTTCTGTCAGTGGAAATATTCTGGAAAATGATGATTTTACTATTAGGGTTTCGTCCGATATATCTCTTCCCGGTTTTAAATCCCTATTACTTACTATGGGTGGTAATATTAATTTCAGGGATATAATTTCCCTGAATTTGGGTACCAGATTTGACCTTGATTCTTTAATTAATGGTAATCCTTATGGAATGATCCCATCCATAGGGATAAATTACTCATTTAAGACCGACATAAAAGAAGATTCTACTTTTTCCGGTCTTAATAAGAGAGGGTGGAATAAAAGTGAAGTCAATATTCAGTCTGGTTTTTCTCAAATAAACGAAAAACTCTGGGCTGCAGGCCTGGGAGTTAATATACCACTTGGATTAATTGATAAGTCACCTCCTGTAATTGAACTCGATATTTCAGGATTTGAATCCGAAAAAGCGCCTGCAGATGAAAAGAGCAGTAATTCAAAGGATAGTTCAGAGGACACTACAGTTAGTAAACTACCAGTAAAAGCTTATTCCGAAAAGGGGAAAGTTTTTTCCTTAACTGTTTCTTCAGGGAAAAGTAAATTAAAGGTGAATAATTCTATAATAATCAGGCCTGTTGCAGAAGAGAAAAGTAGTTATAAGGGTATTTATGATAAACGATATCCTGATATAGGTATAGCTTTCTATATCTCCCCGAATAATGATGGTATAAGGGATTCTCTGACATTTCCTATAAATATATCAGATTCCAGATATTTAAGCGGTTACGCTTTTCTGATAAAAGATTCTGATGGCAGGATTGTCCGTGAGATTAAGAATAAAGAGAAACGAATTGAGAATCAGGGATTTAAAGGCTTTTTTGACAGACTTTTTTCGGTTAAAACCCAGATTGAGATCCCCTCTGAGTTCAGATGGGACGGTCTTGATAACAATGGTGCTGTGGTAGATGATGGTCTTTACTTCTTTTCCGTAGAAGCATGGGATGATAACGGGAACAGGGGAAGTTCTCCGGATTATGGTATAGTCGTTGATGGAACATCACCTGCTATTGACATCACTGAACCTGAAGATGGTGAAAAGATTTTTTCTCCGAATAATGATGGGAATAAGGATACAATTACTATAGTTCAAACTGGCTCTGAAGAGGATTTCTGGAGTGCTGAATTTATCGATTCTTCAGGGAATCCAGTAAAAACTGTAGAATGGAAAGATAGTACTCCAACAAAATTTATCTGGGATGGGAGAAGTGATGAAGGTAGACTTGTACCGGATGGTGTATATTCCTATAAAATTGAGTCCCGGGACAGGGCTGGAAATTCAACTGTGGAAGGGTTTAGTAATATAATAAAAAATACAGAAGAAACACCCATAACACTATCAATCGATAAATCATACTTTAGTCCTAATAATGATAAAATACTTGATTCCCTGCTGTTTTCTCTTGAAATACCCGTCACAGAAGGTATTATCAGTTGGGATTTAACTATACTGGATGGAAAAGGTTTAACCAGGCGTGTTTTCTCCGGAAATAAGGAATCTGCTCTTAATCTTATTTTTGACGGAAGGGATCAGGATGGAATAAGACTTGAAGAGGGGGCTTATACAGGCAGGATTGAGGTATTTTATATAAATGGAAACAATCCAATTGCAAATTCCCCTCTGTTTTATATTGATGTTACTTCTCCTTCTGCTAAAGTTAAAAGCAGTAATAGTGTATTCTCTCCAAATGGAGATGGATTAAAGGATCAAATATCCTTTTATCAGGAATCAACAATGGAGACATCCTGGAGTGGTATTGTAAGATCTTCAGATGGTACTATTATTACTGAGTATGATTGGCCTGGTGCTGCGGAACCGGTCATAGTATGGAATGGAACTCTCTCTGACGGTCGTCTTGCTCCAGATGGAGAATATACCTATCAGTTGATTTCAATTGACAGAGCGGGTAATACCGGACAGTCAGAACTGATTGAATTCATTTTGGATACAGAAGCCACACCTGTTATTCTGACAACGGATCTTGACCAGTTTTCTCCGAACAATGATTCTGAGAAAGATACAATCACAATAATACCAGAAATAAAGGTAAAAGATGGTATTGATACATATTCACTTGATATTCTGGATAGTAATAATAACACTGTAAGATCTTTTTTCGGGAAAAATATTATCCCGGAAAAATTTATATGGAATGGTATTGGAGATTCAGGAAAAAGGGCAGAGGATGGTGTATACAGTTCCCGTCTTACTATTGTCTACCTAAAAGGTAATTCACCAACAGCACAGTCCAGGAGCTTCGTAATAGACACTGTTTATCCTGAGATATCAGCCGGAACTGAGTTTCTTTTATTTTCTCCGGACGGAGACGGCAGAAAGGACAGCATTACCGTAGCCCAGACTTCCAGTACGGAAAATATCTGGTACGGTGATATTATCTCGTCTGACGGAAAGGTTGTAAAAAGTTATATCTGGAAAAAAAATACTCCTGATTTTACCTGGGACGCAACAGACAACGAGGGGAATCCCGTATCTGATGGTTCGTATACTTATTCTGTCTACTCTATGGATCCTGCCGGAAATAAATCTTCTGCACAGATCACTGATATTATAGTTGATACCAAACCGACAGCAATATTTTTAACTCTTAAGGATAAGTATATATCTCCCACAGGAAATGGGCTTTATGAGGACTTGACCTTTTCCACAATTGTAAACAACAAAACAGGTCTTGATTCCTGGTTCTTAAGGATTTATCACGAGACTGAAGGTTTGATAAAAGAATTCAGCGGTGTAAGTACTATCCCGAAAAACATAATCTGGAATGGAGTCAATGAGAATGGAAAAATAACTGAAGGTTATTATTATGCAAAATTTTCAGTATCCTATACAAAGGGTAATTTTCCGTCAGTTTCCTCCTCGAAGTTTTTACTGGATATTTCGGCTCCTCTGGGCTCTCTGAAATTATCTCCCCTACCTTTTTCCCCGGATAATGATGGTGTTGATGATGAGGTTTCAATTAATATAAGAGTTAATGATTTAAGTGGGATAAAAAAATGGAATCTTAATATTTACGATCCAGAAAACCGAATTTTTAAAACCTACAGCGGTTATGGAATCCCCTCAGCAAATATATTATGGGATGGAAAATCGTCAACAGGAGAGCTTGTCTATGCAGCCATGGATTATCCTGTTGAGCTAAGCCTGGAGGACAAGCTCGGTAATATAAGCATTTACAGGGAGAAAATACCTGTGGATGTTCTAGTTGTCAGGGAAGGCAATATTCTAAAAATAAAAATTGCAAATATTATTTTTCAAAAAAACAGTCCATTACTTCTCGCAGATACTCCTAAAGTAATAGAACAGAATAAATTCATTCTTAAAAGGATAAGTGAACTTCTGAAAAAGTATAGTTCATACAAAATAACAGTCGAAGGTCATGCAGTTGTTACTAAATGGTATGATCCTGCAGCCGCAAAGGTGGAAGAGGAAACAGAACTAAAACCTCTATCTGAACAGCGTGCTCAAACTGTAATGAACTATCTTTCAAAATTAGGAGTTGATCCTTCAAGAATGGACTCAAAAGGAATGGGGGGGGGGCAATCCTATTGTTCCAAACAGTGATCTTGAAAACAGATGGAAGAATCGAAGAGTCGAATTTATCCTTTGGAAGGAATAAATATGAGGAAAATATTTAAGATTTTATTATCTTTGGGAACTATACTCATTATTATTGGAGTTTCCGCTTTTATACTTTCAGTTTATTTGAATTCTCCTTCCGGAGAGAAAGGTTCTGAAAGTATTATCTTTAGGATTGACCCGGGGGAGTCTCTTAAAAGTATTGCATCAGATCTTACTGATATAGGATTAATCAGGTATCCCTGGCCGTTGTATCTCTACAGCCGTCTGGTAGGATCCGAAACTGATTTCAAGGTTGGAATAGATAATATTAGTCCAAATTTGAGTTTACTGAATATTCATGATTTACTTGTAAGCGGCAAACAGAAGCTTTACAGAATAACTATTCCTGAAGGATGGACAAGCAGACAGATTGCTGTTTTGCTCGAAAAAGAGGGAATAACCGATAGTCAGGGATTTCTTGAATCTGTTGAAACATCTGATTTAAGAAAAAAATATAATATTCCCGGGGCAAATCTGGAGGGATTTTTATATCCTGATACCTACCTTTTTCAGAAAAATTTTCCTCCGGAAAAAGTTGTGGAAGTAATGGTTGAAAATTTTTTTGAAAGGTTGGAGGAAATCTACCCTGCCTATGAAGATATTCCGAAAGATAATCTTTATGATAAAATAGTATTGGCATCAATAGTTGAGAGGGAATATCGTGATCCTAATGAAGCCCCCCTCATGGCTGGTGTGTTTTACAACCGTCTCTCCAATGAAAACCCGATACCTCTTGGTTCCTGTGCAACTATTGTTTATATTATATCAGATATTCAGAAAAAACCTCACCCAAGTATTATTACTTATGATGATCTGGAGATTAGTTCCCCCTATAATACCTATAGAAATACCGGATTACCTCCGGGACCAATATCAAATCCTGGTCGGATAGCTCTGGAGGCTTCTTTTTTTCCTGAAGATAGTGATTACCTTTATTTTCTGCTGAAGAATCCTGAATCGGGACAGCATGAGTTTACAAAGACGCTTTCTGAACACACATCTGCCTACAATCTGTATATCAAAAATGATTAGGGGCTTTTAATGTCCTTTGAATTAAAAAAACAGGAGATTCTGGATAAAATCAATATTGTTGATATCATTTCTGAATATGTAGGTTTAAAACAAAAAGGTGACAAATTCTGGGGATTATGTCCCTTTCATAATGAGAAGACTCCCTCTTTTACTGTTACAGAAGAGAAGAATATGTTTTACTGTTTTGGATGTCATAAGGGTGGATCTGTTTTTGACTTTTTAATGGAACTTGAAAATATCTCATTTTATGAAGCTTATAAAGATCTCGCCCAAAAAGCCGGTGTTGAACTGGAAGAGCATAGTGACAATAAGGAGGATAAGCAAAAAACAGCACTCATAGAACTCTATAATAGAATTTCCGGTAGTTTTAATTTTATACTAATGAATATTGATTCGGGACAAAATGCCAGAGAGTATTTAAAAAACCGCAAGATAACTGATGACGTAGTTAAACTTTTTAATCTTGGTTACGCTCCTGAAGACAGATACTGGCTATACAATTTCTTAAGGTCAAAAAACTATTCCCATGAGTTTTTATCACAATCAGGTATTTTCTCAAAGAACAACCCCAAAATGACACTTTTCAGCAATAGATTGATTTTCCCAATTATCAACAACCACATGGATACTATTGCATTCAGCGGCAGAAAATTATTAGAGAAGGACTGGGGTGGTAAATATATTAATTCTCCGGAAACATCAATATACAGGAAGGGTGAAACAATTTTTGGAATTCATTCTGCTTCCAAAGAAATTCGAAAGGAGAAAAGTTTTTATCTCGTTGAAGGTAATTTCGATGTTCTGGCATTACATCAGGCCGGTATCAGGAACGTTGTTGCTCCTCTGGGCACAGCTTTTACAGATAATCAGGCTAAATATTTAAAACGTTATGCATCAAAATGCTTTCTTTTATTTGATCCTGATTTTGCAGGTATTCAGGCAACTTTAAAAAGTGCAGCAATACTTGAAAAAAATGGAATTAATAATTATGTTATTTCTCTCCCTAAAGGGAAAGACCCTTCAGATATACTTGAAAAAGAGGGCTCTGAGGCGTTGAATAAACTGGCAAAATGTCCTATAAATACATTTGAGTATCTGGTTGCGAAGGCTGTTGATCGGTTTGGCATAAAAAGTACAGATGGTAAAGAAGCTGTCTTCAGGTTTGTAATGCCCTATTTGGATAGTTTAACTACTGAATTAAGAAAAGAGGATGGGTTTAGGTTTTTGGCTGAAACTCTTGGTGTGGGTATAAATACTGTTTATAATGATTTTAAACTCTATATAAAGGATGAAAAAACTCCTCGGTCTGATAAAAAAGATACCACGATTGTTGACGATATACCTGTAACAACCGATCTTTTTCTCATGATTGCTCTCATAGAAAACAGGGCTTCTTTCACTACGGTCAGAAATATTATCGAAATTGATGACCTTGCAGATATCAGGGCAAAGAGAATTTATCTTCTTCTGGAAGAGATGTTCCGTAGAAATGAATCCCTGGAATATGATATTTTATCAGAGTTAAATGATCAGGGTTTGAAGGATCTGATACTCCAAAAACTTTCAACCGGAGAATACAAGTTGAACTCTGACCAGATAATAAAAGATGGTGTAGGAAAAATAAAGCAGAGGATTTTTGAGAAGAAAAGACTCGAAGTGGAAATTCTGCTGGGTAAAACAAATTCCGAATCATCAAGAGTTGAGTTGGAGAGACTTCTTTCCGAGAAAAAATATATCGATGAAGAACTTTTAAGAATAAAGGGTAATCAGTAGTGTCAGATATTCAAAATGACCCATCAGTTATAAAACTGATTCAGTATGCAAAGGTAAAGAAGAGTGTAACTTATGATGAGGTTAATGATTTTTTACCGGAATCAATTGTCAATTCAGATAAAATTGAAGAAGTAATGAGCATTCTTGAGAAAAATAAAATTGTTCTCGAAGAGGAAGTCCTTGTTGTTCCTGATGCTCCGGAGGCAGAAGAAGATATTCTTCCTGATGATGATGGTGGAGGTGATGATCTTACAATCGAAGAAGATCTGACTAAAATTGATCCGGTTATTCCAACAGCCAAGAGGAAAATAGTCTATACCGATAAGGAATCATCGATAGATGATCCCATTCGTCTCTATCTTAGGGAAATTGGTAAAGAGAGTCTCCTGACTGGTGAACAGGAAGTATCGTTATCCAAGCAGATGGAGAATGGTGAGAATATAATAAAGAATGTGATAAAATAATCAGGAATGATTATTCCTGAAATGTTTAATCTTCTTTTGAAAACTTTCTCCAAGGCAGATCCAAAGGAACTGGATATATCCAAGAAAGAAGTTTCAGAAATTCTTGCAGAACGGAGAAGGCTCAATCAGTTTTACAGAGAGAGTCTTGGTGAAATTTCTACACATTTGCGTCAGTATATGGATATAAAAGCCAAAACCATAGAAGCCGGTAACGATGTTATTACAGATCAGGTACTTGTAAAAAAGAAGGCACTTCTTTTAAAAAAGATACAGAAGATTAATATACACCAGACTGAAATTATCGCTTTCTCTGATTATTTTATGGAGACAGAACGTAAAATACGTCACTATAAAAAAGAACAGTATCGAATTGAACGCCGTTTAAATATAACCAGCCCTAAAGAACTACGAACTATGGGTCGTGGGCTTGCAGTTCCTGAAACCAGAAGAGTGATCGAAGATGAACTACAGTTGTCGGCCGAAAAGATTAAGAATAAAATAAGACAGATACAGGTTAATGAAAAAAAACTTAAAACTATAGAAGTTAACTTTGAAGATAAGATTGATGATATTCTTGAAAGATCCAAGGAGATTTCTGAAGGCAAAATAATGATGAAAAACGCAAAGGACAGACTTATCCAGGCTAATTTGCGTTTAGTAGTCAGTATTGCCAAGAAATATACAAACAGAGGTCTTCATTTTTTTGATCTTGTTCAGGAAGGCAATATAGGATTAATAAAAGCTGTAGAAAAATTTGAATACAGGAAGGGTTACAAGTTTTCTACATATGCAACCTGGTGGATCAGACAGGCTATAACAAGATCAATTTCTGATCAGGCACGAACTATTCGTGTTCCTGTACACATGATTGAGCAAATCAACAAAGTTGTAAGGGAATCACGTCAGCTTATGCAGATGCTTGGCAGGGAACCGACAGATGAGGAAGTTGCAGAAAGACTGGGCTGGACCGTACTGAGAATTAAATCTGTTAAAAATGTCGCAAGAGAACCTATTTCTCTTGAAACACCCATTGGTGAGGAGGAGGATTCTCTTCTTGGAGATTTTATCGAAGATAAAGATATTGAGAATCCAGCTAATCAGACTGCTTTCAGATTACTTCAGGAACAGCTCCAGGAAGTTCTGTTTACATTACCTCCCAGAGAGCAGGAAGTGCTGAAAATGAGATTTGGACTTGAAGATGGTTATTCCCTTACACTGGAAGAGGTAGGATTATATTTTAATGTAACACGTGAAAGGATTAGACAAATAGAAGCTAAGGCTCTAAGAAGATTAAGACATCCGAAGAGAAGCCGTAGACTTAAGGATTATATTGAAAATTAAGGAGTTGCACTTATGATGCAGGAAGTTTTTGATAAGCTAAGAAACCTTCAGGATATTTTATCCAGCAAATATGAGATGGAAAGAGAGATCTATGAGATTCCAAAGGCTCTAAATACAAAGAATGAGCTTCTAGTCAGACTTAAGGAAGATTATATCGAAAAAAATGATCTTCTGAAAGAGACACAGAATAAGATTAAACATTTGAAATTTCTACTCGATGAAGCCGAAAGAGAACGGGAAGCCTATGAAAAGCAAATGGATATTATTACCACTCAGCGTGAATATGAGGCTCTTGACAAGGAAATTAAATCTGCGACAGAAAAGGGTCAGCAGTATCGTAAAGATATTCTCAGGGAAGAAAAAGAACAGGAAGGAATAAAAGTTGCCTTAGAACAGGAAGAAGAGATGATTTCTCAGCAGGAAAATGAATTAACTGCTGAAAGAGAAAAAAATAAGGCTGAGAGCCTTGAGAAAAAGAAGCTTCTCGAAGAATTAAAGATTCAGGAATCAGAAATTATCCCGGGACTTGATGAAGAAATTTTATTTAAATTTGAGAGAATTATTAAAAGTAAATCAGGGTTAGGTATTGTTCCGGTAAAAGATTATGTGTGTACTGGATGTCATATGGTTCTTCCTGCACAATTTCAGAATGATGTTCATGCAGGGGAGTCTATTCATTTTTGTCCTTACTGTAGCAGAATACTTTACTACGAAGAAGATCTTATTCAGGAGGATTATAGTTTTTCTGATGCAGAAGCAGGTGGACTTGCAGATCTTGTAGATACCGATAATATAGATTTTTCTGTAGAATAGCCCTAAAGCAATTTTGAGAGTTGTTTTACAGGAACCTTAGCTTTTAAATTTTCAGCAGGTCGGACAGCCGCTGGTATTATATTAATATTAGAGGAAAGTCCGGGCTCCATAGAGTAATGATGCCGGATAATTCCCGGGAACACATTAAGTGTTACAGAGAGTGCCGCAGAAAATATACCGCCTGATATTTGTTATCTTTGATAATGGATTAAAGGTAAGGGTGAAATGGCGGGGTAAGAGCCCACCGCAGAAGTGAAAACACTTTTGGCATGGTAAACCTCATCAGGAGCAAAATCGAGCAGTAGTCCGGGTTGCTCGCCCGTTGACTACGGGTAGATTGCATGAGTGTACTGGCAACAGTATGCCCAGATAGATGGCTGTCGATAACAGAACCCGGCTTACAGACCTGCTGTATTATTTTTTATAGGAAGATGAATATATATGATCATTCCGGGAAACAGATACACTTATCCACGTAATAAAAAGAATAAAAATAAAAAATATATCTTTATTGGGATTATATTTTTGCTGATTTTGTCTTCACTATTTCTATTGTTTTTAGGAAAAAGTGATAGTCCTGAAGAAACAGCACCTATTCTAACACTTGAAGATAAGACACTGGAAGAGTTATGGACGGATAACAGGTACAGAGAACTGACAGAAAAAAGTGAATTAATTCTTGCTGATGATCCTCTGGATTCAAAGAGTCTTATCTACAATGGATTTGCCTATTTTTATCTTGGGATTGCCCAGTTTACCCTGGAAGATCAACTACCCTTACTTGATAAGGCTGTTGTAAACTTACGAAAAGCACTACAGCTTAAAAGTCACCCTTTGGAAGGTAAAGTTAATTATATACTCGGTAAAACCTACTACCACAAGGGAAGATTTTATATGGATCAGGCAATTGTCTATATTGAAAAATCTATAGAATTAGGTATTCTTAAGGATGATAGTTACAAGTATCTTGGATTAAGCTATAGTGAGCTTGGTTTTTATTCTAAAGGTATCGAATATTTTTTAAAAGCAGTTAATAATAAGGAAGACGATATGCTGTTTCTGGTGCTGGGACAGACTTATTATAAATCTGGTGACGAAATTAATTCTGAGATATATTTAAAACGTGCTATTGAATTAAACAATGATTTCAGAGTAAAAATAAAAAGTAGATTTTTACTTGGCAAGATATATACTGAGACTGGTGAATATAAAAAAGCAGAGAAACAGTATAACTTAATTTTAGACGGGGATAGTAAATCTGCAGATGCACATTATTTTCTTGGTGAAATATACTCTGAAATGGGTAATTCTGTAAAAGCTCGTGCAGAATGGCGGAAGGTTCTTAAGCTTGACCCTTCCCACTATGGAGCTCTATTGCGACTATACTAAATGACTGAAGGGGATACATATGGGATTTAAGAGATTAGTTGATAGTTTTTCTATGGATATAGGAATAGACCTTGGCACTTGCAACACCCTTATCTATATTAAAGGAAAGGGTATCGTAATAAGTGAACCTTCGGTTGTTGCTGTTGAAAGAGGTACTAAAAAAGTTGTAGCTGTAGGTCAGGAAGCAAAGAAAATGCTCTGGAAAACTCCGGGAGATATAATTGCGATTCGTCCTTTGCGGGACGGTGTAATTGCGGATCTTGATACCACAGAAAAAATGATAAGATATTTTATTTCAAAAGTTATTCCAAAAAGATGGTTTGTAAAACCGAGAATGGTTATTGGAGTCCCTACATGTATAACTGAAGTAGAGAGACGTGCAGTAGAAGAGAGTGCCTATAAGGCAGGTGCAAGAGAAGTTAAAGTAATTGAAGAATCACTTGCTGCAGCAATAGGAGCAGATATACCTATCTTTGAACCTGCAGGACATATGATTTGTGATATCGGAGGAGGAACTACTGAGATCTCTGTCATATCACTTGGTGGAATGGTTGTAACAAATGCCATTCGTCTTGGTGGCGATGAGTTCGATAAAGCAATTATTAAACATGTTCGAACAGTTCATAATCTGATAATTGGTGAACATTCAGCTGAAAACCTGAAAATGACAATTGGTAATGCATCTGCTGACAAGAAAATTGAAAAAATGGAAATTAAAGGTACCGATGCTATTACGGGATTACCCAGGCGACTGGAGATTGACAGCGTAGAGGTTAGAGAAGCCCTCCAGGAACCTATTGTGGCTATTATAGATGAGATTAAAAAAACATTGGGACAGACTCCACCGGAACTTGCAGCTGATATTGTCGAACGTGGTATAGTAATGACAGGAGGAGGTGCCTTATTAAAAGGACTTCCAAAATTGGTTGGCAAAGAAACCGGAGTTCCTGTAATTCTTGCAGAGGATCCTCTATTATGTGTTGCAAACGGTGCAGGTAAATACTTTGATCTCATTAAAAATGCTGACAATAATAAGACAATATATAATTATCTAAATTCCTAGAATATGATTAAAGTTGGTAAACCCATAGGGAAATACAGGAGCAGTTCTCTTCTTGTTGTTCTTATAATAATTTCTATGGTATTAATGGTAGTCACTAGTGGACGGTATAACTTTTCCCTGAAAAAGATTGGTAATACTTTTTTTTCTGTATTCCAGATAGCTGTTAACAGTACTACAGGTTTTGTTAAAAATACATTTAACTCTATTGAAGAATTAAGAAAGCTTAAAGATGAACATGAAGGGGTTCTAAAACTTCTTGAATCGTATCAAACAAGAGATCGAGATTTTATAGAATTAAAGCAGGAAAATTTAAGTCTTAAGAAGCAGCTTAACTTTAAAACGGCTTCAGAATATAGATTTGAATCAGCAGAGATAGTTGCACAGGAACCTGGGAATTTATTCAGTACCTTAATAATAAATAAGGGAACCAGAGATGGGATTCTCAGGAATATGCCTGTCATTGCTTATCAAAACGGATTTCAGGGATTGGTTGGGAAGATAGTAGAGACAAGTCTTTTTACTTCAAAAGTAATACCACTGTTTGATAATATAGCTTTTGTAGCTTCCAGAATGCTTGAAAGCAGGTATGAAGGGCTGGTAAATGGTGAGGGATCTAAAAACAGTTATCTTATAATGAACTATGTAACAAAAAATGCATATAAATCGTTAAAGAACGGAGATTTGGTTATTACATCCGGAATGCAGTCGATCTATCCTAAAGGTATATTTATTGGCAGAGTAAGAAATATAAAAATACCTGAATGGCAGACATCTCTTGTTCTTGAAATAGAACCGGTAGTTGATTTTTCCCGTCTTGAATATGTTCTAGTGTTAGTTGGGTATAAAACTAATGACCAGTAGAAGCAGTTTTTTAAGTATTCTGATTTTATTTATAACAGTGATCCTTCAGAGTACCGTAATTAATCAACTCACAATAATAGGAGTAAAACCCGATCTGGTACTTGTTTTGCTTATTCTTACTTCTAATTATTCAGGGAAAACCAAAGGTGAACTTATGGGATTTTCTGCTGGTTTGGCAGAGGACTTTTTAAGTTTATCACCCTTTGGATTTAATGCTCTGATAAAGACAGTTATTGGATATCTTGCCGGTTCAACCCAAGGAAAAATATTTTTGGATCCTCTGCTTGTACCAGCTTTTTTCATTGTAGCAGGTACACTTATAAAGGCCTTTCTAGGATTTATTTTGCTCGCTTTTTTCTTTCCGGAGAAATTGGATATGATTTTTTCTATAAATTTACTGGTTGAAACTGGAATGAATATTCTTGTAACACCCTTTTTATATTTCTTTCTAAAACTAATAAAAATACTACCTCAATCAGGTAGTTCAAGAATACTATGAATAAAGATTCCTCAATAAAGCTAAAAATTTATTTTTTCCTTTCAATTGTAATAATTTTTGTAATTTTTTATATTTTCTATTTGTATGATCTTCAGATAAGGAAAAGTCCTGAATATCAATCAAGAGCACGGAATCTTGCCTTGAGAATTAATACATTGCCAGCACAAAGGGGTGAGATTTTTGATAGAAACAGAGATAACCCTCTTGTAATTAATGTTGATTCTTTTGCTGTAAATATAGTACCGGCTGAAACGGAACCTGATACACTTGACTCTGTTATTATAAAATTATCTGAAATACTTAATGTTCCTGTTGAATATATCAGAAATAAATTACCCGAAAATTATAAGAATCAGTATTATCCAATTGAAATAAAAAATGGGGTTTCACTTTTGGATATTAACAGGATTGCGGAGAATATAGAAAATTTCAAAGGGGTCACCTGGAACAGTAAACCAATTAGAAGTTATCTTGAACCAGGTTCAATCTCTCATATTCTTGGATATGTCGGAGATATCACTACCGAAGAATTTCAGGTTCTTTACAATAAAGGATACAATATAAATTCTGTAGTAGGTAAAAG
>JAJRQE010000127.1 GCA_024280415.1 Spirochaetota bacterium
ACTTAGTCTAAAACTCCGGCACGGTCCCGTTCTTAACCAGTGTACAGTTAACTGGATTGGGGAGGATCGCATGGAAGTAAAGCTGAATACAGGGGACAGTGGAATTGCTCCGGGACAGTTTGCAGTGTTCTATGATGACGACATCTGTCTTGGAGGAGCGAAGATTGAATAGGAACTGTATAAAATTGATCTATTCATGGATTTCCTGATTATTTGTTTCAATCAATCCTCTGGTATCCCTGTATTTTCCGGGGGTACTGCCTGTAATTTTTTTAAAAACCTTTGAGAAATAGCTTTGATCCTCGTATCCAACCATTCCAGCAATATCAACGAGGGGTATGGTGCTGTCCCGGAGAAGAGATTTACTTTTTCCAATACGAAGTTTGTTCAGATAATGGGTAAAATTATCATTGGTCTGTTCTTTAAAGATTTTACTAAAATAGGCGGGACTTAGTGATACTTCATCTGCCACATCATCCAGTATAATTTTCTCATTAAAATGATTATTCATGTAGTGGATTGATTTGTAAATTACATCTGTGTGTTTTATTGATTTAAGACTGAAGACAAGATCTGCAAATCTTTTCATTATTGTTGACAGCCAATAGGAAAGTTCCTCTACTGTAGTATAATTATGAATGTTATTTAAAAGCCTGTAGTTCAGACCAAAAATTTGCTCAACATCAGCTCCACCCTCCAGGGCTGCACGGGAGAGAAGTACCACAAGTTCAAGTACCCGTGATTTTATGATTTCAAACTTATTTCCACTCGAGAAAAAAACACTTCCAAGTATCTCATTCAGAGTCCTTCTGGCACCCTGAATATCTGCTCTGGAGATCTGCATAAGGAGTTCTCTCTCTTTTTCAATAGGATACTTCTGTTTGTGTTCCGGTTCGCATTCCATAGATTTTATATACTGGATATAGCTATTAATATCTGACTGCTGTTTAATTGAGCTGATTTGTTCCTGAAGTACTGTTTTCTCACTTGAAAGATAAGATGCTGTAATTAATAATAGTTCAGAGAGGCTGTTTACTCTGGAGGGATTAATGTATGGGATGGAGTGTATATATTTTTTAAAATTCGTTTTTCCGGTATCTGTAAATACAGAATCTTTAAGAACCTCTTCCATCATATAATCTTCATGGTCATAAGCAAGAACAGGACCACAGAATAATCCACCTATAAGAACACCCTCGGAAAGAATAGGGGAGACCCAGTGCATCAGAGAGAGGGAGCAGAAATAGATGTACTTACCGCCAAATCTTTCTGTCTGATAAAGTCCGTATAGATGGGTATCACTGCATTTGGATATTTTATTTCCTTCATTTTCTATACTACAGTATGTACATACTGGTATTTTTTTCTGGTTTTCAACTCTTTCTCCTGAGGCACTGATTACAATACATTTAATTCCAGTAGCATTCTGATAATCCTCAGAAGCTTTAATTGCCCGGTTGAAAATGATTTCATTATCCATAAGTGGAATCCTAATATAAAAAAGACCTAAAAATAAACACTTTCTTAAATATTACAAAAAAAAGCCTGATATTACAATAAGCCGGAAAGAAAAGAATATAAATTGTAAAATACAGAAAAGGGAGGCTCTAATGGGAAATTTAAATTTAAAGATAATTGCAGAGAAGATAAATGATTCAGTACCGGGTACTCATAAGCTTTTTGAAGCTGATGATTTTGACGGAATTGTTGAACTTGCCAGGGTTCAGGCAGAACAGGGGGCGGCCTTTATTGATGTAAATATAGGTCCAAGGAGCCCTGAGTTGATGTCCGGATTGGTTAAGGCGATACAGGAGGTTGTCTCCGTTCCTTTATGCATTGATTCGCCAGATCCTGAAATACAGAAAGCCGGTCTTTCTGCCTATGATCCTGAAAAAGCTGGTGGACAGATGCCTCTTATCAATTCTATTTCCGAACTTCGAATGGAATTTATAGATTTTGCGGAAATACAACCTGCCAGGTTTATCGTTCTCTGCACAGAAAGTTCTATGGATGGTAATTTAAAACCCAATGAAACAGGTGAAGAGATATTTGCTGCAGCACTTCGGGTCAGTAAAGTTCTTAAGGAGAAATGTCCCTATATATCAAATGATGATTTATTTTTTGATCCCGGCATGGGACCTCTGGGTGCAGATATGAACGGAATTACTAATGCAACTATCGATGCAGTAAAATTAATTCATGAATGTGAGGATCTTAAAGGCTGTCATATGTCTGTAGGTCTCTCCAACTTTTCTGTACAGCTTCCCTCCAGAACAGCGGCAGGTGATCTTGTAAAAACTCCTCTGGAATCAGCATTTCTTACATTGACAAACCCTATGGGTATGGATCATGTTATCGGTAATACGAAGAAAAAGTATAAATTCCTTGAAGATAATCATCCTGCTCTCGAAACGGTTAAAGATATTTTAAAACTGGAAGGGTTTGACCGATTGATGAGAATTCAGGAATTTTATTCGTAGAAAGCGGTTTTGTATGTTGTGTGTGAATCTATGTTAAGATTCAGAATGCGATGGAGAGAATATTGAATACAATAAAAATCAGGCATGGGGACAATATCTCGTTTGCCGAAGCTGAAGATGGTATTTCTCTGCTGGAAGCAGTCAGTCGGGTTAAAGATCTTCATATTGATGCATCCTGTGGTGGTAAAGGTACCTGCGGTATGTGCAAAGTGAAAATATTAAAAGGTGAATTACCAGAACCATCCCCAGCCGACACAAAGTTTCTTGGAAGAAAAGAAATAGATGCTAATTATAGATTAGCCTGCATGATTCCTGTAAATGAGAATTTTGATATTATGGTGAATGGGATAAATGAAGGATTTAAGATCTTAACATCCCATAGTGGTTTTACTGGTAAGCTTAACTCGATAGTCAAAAAGAAATATATTATTCTTCCTGCACCATCACTGGAAGATCAACGATCCGATTTATCCCGGCTGTTAGATTCTTTAACTGTAAGTAGTATACATGTAGCACTCCCTCTTAGGCAATCACTCCCTTCAATTCTCCGGTATGCGGAATATTCAGTTACAGCAGTATTCTCTGAAGATACTCTTATTGCTGTTGAACCTGGTAATACTGAGGATCTTAACTATGGAGTTGCCATAGATATTGGTACGACAACTATTGCGGCTTATCTCCTGAATATGGAAACTGGAGAAATCCTAGATACTTTATCTGATCTTAACAGTCAGAAGGTTTTTGGAGCCGACGTAATCTCCCGAATAGAATTTAGCATGCAGGGACAAAATAAGCTTTCAACGCTTCAGGAGAAAATAATTTCACAAGTTGGTGAATTATCTGTTTCTTTATCAGAGAAAAATGGGATATGCACAGAAAATATATATTCAGTAGTAATTGCCGGTAATACTACTATGATCCACTTGTTTTTTGGAGTTGATCCATCGGGTATAGCGGTGGCTCCTTTTATTCCAGGGTTTTTAGGTGAAATATCTATTTATTCAGGAGAATTAAAAGATTTTCCTTTAAACTGTACTGTTTATTCTCTTCCATCAATTTCAGGATATGTTGGTGCGGATATAGTTTCCGGTATTTTGGCAACTAAGATGGATGAAAGGGAAGAACTTTCTCTGTTAATTGATATCGGAACAAACGGGGAGATAGTTTTTGGAAATAAAGAAAAGCTTTACTGCTGTTCCACAGCTGCAGGACCTGCCTTTGAAGGAGCTCATATAAGCTGTGGTCTTGGTGGAATAAATGGTGCAGTAGACAGTGCTTTAATAGAAGATGATCAGTTGATTTACACCACCATTGGTGGGAAAAAAGCGGTTGGTATTTGCGGATCCGGTATTATTGATCTGGTTTCTGTTTTTCTTAAAGAAGGTTTATTAGATTTTACAGGGCGCATTCTTGATGAAGAAGAAGTGAGGGATCAATTTAGTACTAAATTTCTTAATAATCTGCGGATAGATAATAATGGACCTGCATTTCTTGTGGTGAAAGCTTCAGAATCGGGGAATGGTAGGGATGTCGTTTTTACTCAGCAGGATATCAGAGAAGTTCAACTTGCAAAAGCCGCGATTTCGGCAGGTATTTTAACAGTTCTTAACAAGGCGGGACGATCTCTTAATGAGATAGACCATGTGTTTATTGCCGGAGGATTCGGGAGTTATATATCCAAAAAAAGTGCTGCAAATATCGGTCTGATACCTGCTGAATTGTTGGATAAAACGGAATCTGTTGGTAATACTGCTGGCCTGGGAGCTCTTAGTTGTGCCTTATCTCAGGAAAATTTAAATGTAGCAAAGAAAATAGCCGAAATTACAGAGTACGTTGAATTATCTTCTGACAGTTTCTTTAATATGAAGTATATGGAAGAGATGGTTTTTCCGGAGTATTAAATGGTTTTTCAGACTTTTCTATTGAAACCTATAAGAATTGTTGCATAATCATTTCTAAGAGAGAAATTATAGAGTTTCCTTATATAATCATCCGATATTGTAGACGGGCTTACAGAAATTATATCTTTTATTTTATAAGTTTCCTTTACCTCTTCCAGTTCAGAGAATCCAAGAGGGGGAATAAGAAAATAA
This sequence comes from Spirochaetota bacterium, assembly GCA_024280415.1. GTDB lineage: Bacteria > Spirochaetota > Spirochaetia > B11-G9 > B11-G9 > JAJRQE01. Next base: position 4,574 of record JAJRQE010000127.1, read on the forward strand.
GCAGGGTTCTTTGCCCGGCCTTTTCTCCTTTCCGGATAGAGAATAAAATCATCACTAATAAACATATAGTCTTCATCTTTTGGAGGTTTCCTGTTTATAAGTTCTTCCCCAATAATACTGTATTCTTTATTATTTAATGTAAGAATATGTTCGGATTGATTATCACCTAAGGCATTGTCTTCTACCATAAAAACTGTTGATCCCGGAGGCGGTCTAAAGCTGCTGTCTTTTAGTATGGCATACACAATATTACACTGCAGTACCAGCCGGATCCCATGATTTTTAAGGCCGACTACACCTCCTTGTTCATATTTTTTTTCCAGTTCAACTATCTTATCTTTATCATTATTTTCTATTCTGGAAACACTTATTACACCCTTTAATTCAGAAAGTAAATTTTCTATTTTCTTCATGAAAATTCCGATTTATATTCCTGCATCTACAGCATCTCTTATTGCACGGATGTGCTTATCTGTAGTGCCACAGCATCCGCCGATTATATTTACACCTGCTTCAATCCAAAGATTTTTTTGTCCGGCCATTTCATCCGGGGAAGCAGGAAAAACAGAGACACCATTAATGAGTTCCGGGAGCCCGGCATTTGCCTGAATAATTATTGGTATATCCGGAAGGACAGCTCTTATCTCTTCTATTATCTGTTTCATCCCGTCATATCCCTTTCCGCAGTTTGCTCCCACAATATCCGCACCTGCTTCGACAGCGGCGGCAGCAGCTTCGGCAGGGGATACTCCCATCATTGTTTTATACTCTCCCTGTACCGTTGGTTCATATGTAAAGGTGCTGATTATTTCAAGATTGGTATTTTCTTTTGCTGCTTTGACTGCAGAAATTGCTTCATCCAATGCGCTCATAGTCTCAACAACTATGGCATCAGCTCCACCTTCTTCAAGAGCAATTACCTGTTCCTTAAAAACATTGTAGAACTCTTTTTCTGTGACATCTCCCATAAGAACCATTTTACCTGTAGGCCCGACAGAAGCAATTACCCAGTTTTCTTCACCTGCTGCTTTTCTTGAAATCTCCACTCCAGCCTTATTTAATTCAGAGACTCTGTCTTCAAGACCAAAATGTTCAAGCTTGTACCTATTTCCACCAAAGGTGTTTGTTTCAATTATATTGGATCCTGCTTTTATATAGGATACCGCTACTTCCAGAACCAGCTCCGGGTGTTCTACATTCCAAAGCTCAGGGCTTTCGCCTCCTTTTAGTCCTCTGGACTGCAGGGCTGTACCCCAGGCTCCGTCTGCAACAAGTATTCTGCCGCTCTTTAAAGCATCTGTAATTTTTTCTCTCTTCATGGTTACTCCTGAATATACATAATAGTATAAATGCATAATGTTGTCAGCCGGATCGTTATTTACTTCTTAAGGAAGAACCAAAAGAATTTACCACTCATAGCAGATCCGCAATAATACCGAATTAACCATAATCTAACAGATTACTCTCACAACTTTAAATATTACTAATTATAAATAAAACATGGAAGTAAAATATAGAAAATACAAAAATTATTATATACTGGATCTTATCGGAGAGTTGGATCTATATAATACAAGTACACTTTTCGATGCAATTGATAATGTATCTAAGAGAAATATGGATTCCCTCATTTTGAATATGTCCAATATTTCCTACATAGATTCAAGTGGAATTGGAGCTCTGATCAAAGGCCATACAGAGAGGAAAGCAGCTGGTAAAGGATTTATTATTTCGGGAATTTCAGAGAGTATAAATCAGGTTTTTACTCTATCTGGTCTAATCCATTTTTTTGTAATCGAAGATAATGTATCGGATGCATTGCAGAAGCTTGTTAAAAACAATATCAGGGGGTGGAATTATGGAAAATAATTTAGCAATCCTTGATAGTGTTATAGATTTACAGGTAGAAGAGGTTAGAAGGCCTGGATATACTTCTTCCGATTCCAATTATCCCCTATACAAAACAATAAGAGATATTCCATTCACGGAAGCTGTAGGAAAACTGGTTTCTGACCGGTATTTTGTTTTGGGAAATACACTGCTTTTGGAACTGGTAGATGCCCTTGCAGACAACCCCCTGATCAAGACTGTTGGTATTGTTGAAAGCAATGGTTCTATAAAAGGGGTAATAATTAGAAAAATTCTTTTTGGCTTGTTCAGTAAAGCCTTTGCGAGAGAGGTTTACAGTAGATATACAGTCGCTTCATACCTTAAGGATCATCCCTTTAATCCACCCTGTTATGACATTAAGGAAAATATTTTTACTGTAAGTGAAATTATAAAAGATTGTTTGAATTCACATGAAGATTCCTATTTTCTTATTACCAGACGGAATAGATATTACGGAACATTTAATTCAAGAGATCTGTTAATATATCTGGCAGGAATAACCAGGCAGGATTTCGCTTTATCAAAAAAGATACAGACAAAAATTGTAAAAGAGAGAGACTTAGGGGTCACAAAAGACTTTGTTTACAGCACTGTTTCCATTATGGCTCTTGATATAGGGGGAGATTTCTATACAATCAAAAAAATTAATCATGACAAATATTTTATTGCTCTGTGTGATGTTTCGGGGAAAGGTATGTCCGCATCACTAATAAGTTCATTTTTATATGGGTTTACCAACAGCTATGCCCATAGCAGAGGGTTGACAAAATTTGTAGACGACCTCAACACTAATCTCATTGAAAGTTTTGCAGGTGAGAAATTTATTACAGGTATATTTATTATTTTCGACATAAAAAATCAGAAACTCTCAATCATTGATATGGGTCATTCCCATTATTCCCTGATTATAGACGGTAAAATAACCGCAGTAGATTCAACAAAAACCAATATGCCCCTTGGGATAACCACCGATATAACTCTCAAAAAGCAAGTAATTGAATTTAAAAGGGGAGACAGATTTTTTACCACAACCGATGGACTTCTCGAACAAAATAATTTTCTGGGTAAATCATATCCCATGAAAAATATTTACAATATTTTATGTGATTCCAGGTATAAAAATATTGATAAAATTGCAGATTTTATTCTTAAAGATTTCAATTTATTCAGAGATAAAATTGCTTTGCACGATGATGTTACCTTTGTACTGTTTGAATATCCTCATGTTTTGGATCAGCAAAAAAGCAGGGAAAAGGAAATAAACAACTCAGTTACGAAACAGATAAATTCTTCCATAACGGAGGGGAAACCATTTCAGATAAAAACAAGCAGGTATCATCCCGGAACCAGAAATTTTGTAGAGGAGACTCTTGAAAAATACCTTGAGATAATAAAAAAAACAGAGTTTAAGACAAATATTGCATATTGTATCCATGAAATGGCCAATAATGCTAAAAAAGCCAATATGAAAAGAGTTTTTTTCCGGGAAAAAGGGCTCGATATTCACAAAACAGATGACTATCAGAAAGGGATGGAGGGTTTTAAAACAGAAACAGCAAATAACATTAAAGACTTTCTGGAAAAACTAAAAAACTCAGGATTGTATATTATTATTTCTTTTCTTTTAAAAGGTGATTATTTATTAGTAGAGGTAATAAACAATATTGAAATGGTGGAACCAGAGAAAAAGAAAATAAAAGCTAAACTAAAAATTGGATCAAAAGACAAAAAGGTAAGCGAAATATATGCAGAGGTGGCTGATTATTCCGAAGGAGCAGGTCTTGGAATTGTAATGACAATGAACCTTCTGAAGGATATAAGTTCTCATAAGAGACCCTTGAGTATTACTACGTCAAAAAAATGACTTCTGCAAAAATTTTAATCTAAATAATCAGGGGATAGGTACATGCCACTACAACCAGAAGCTTTTAAGATGCCTAGGATAGCTGCTCAATTTTGGCTGGTTGTGCGCTTCGCTTACGAACGGGGGAATTAACATATTGCGATCTATCACAAAAAAATCTGCTTCAACTATTTTGAAGTAAGAATTTCTATGCCGCTCCACTCTGCAGAAGGAGCTTTTTTAATGTATTTTCTACATCTTTCAATATACATCCCCGCAATATAATCATCCGGAATCATCT
>JAJRQE010000128.1 GCA_024280415.1 Spirochaetota bacterium
AATGCACAATGTCATTTTCTGAAACCCAATCCCGAAGGTCGGGTGGGAACATCATGGGGGTATCTCTATCTATGTTTACAAATCGTACACTCATAATTTTAGGATACACTATTTTTAGAAAAGATTAAATTCTTTCACATGGAAAAGTCCGACAGACTCCTAGGCTTGTGCGATTTATCCCACTTATAGAATTTGAAGGCTTTTTTCGCCAGTTCTAACGCTCTGTATTAGAGAAGAAGTATTTTCAAAGTTCAAAATATGGTACAGCGCAAAAAGCTTTCTCCTGCTTGGGGAATATCAGGAAATTCAATTATAAAAGGATGTAACTTTATTCTTGTTAAAAAAAGAGTTTTTATAGGCAAAGCATGAATCTATCATGCATTTTATAAAGATTAGTGAGAAATTATATATATTTCATGTTTTAACTAAAGCTAAAGCCACCACCTGTTTGGTGGTGGTTGTTGATTAAAATCTATGGGATAAGAATAGGAGTTAATTGAACAAGAACCTTAATTATATAGGTTCTTGTTCAATATATACCTTCTCTAATGCTCAGGCAGATGATTATCTTTCTTTTTGTCGGGCATATCGCAGCAGTTTAGCCTTTGATTCCCATAGGTTTTCTGGTTGGCATCTCCCAGTTTTTTCAGATAAGCATTCCATCTTTTTTTCATACCGGCTAATATTCTGTTCATAACATCCTCCGTCCCTTAAAAAATTATTCAATTAGAAATTGTCCCATCATTCCCGAATCCTCATGTTCAAGAAAATGACAGTGATACATATAAATACCTGTATAATCTTCAAACCTCAATGCAATTTTTATCTTATCTCCTGGCATGACCAGAACTGTATCCTTCGGCCCGGAATAGAGTGGATCCGGCTCTCTGCCATTTACAGATATGACCGAGAACTGAACATCGTGAACATGAAAGGAGTGAGGAATATTCATCATTCCCATACCGACATTCTCAATAGTCCATATTTCTGTGTTGTTCTTATCCAGAGTAAAATCAATGCGGTTCATATCCATAGACTTTCCATTGATAGTAAAACCACCCATTCCTCTGGTTTCCATCCGGAAGTTTCTTTTAATATTTACAGATTCATCATAGACAACAGGGGTATATTCAAAGCTTTCGGGATGTGGGTAATATGTACCTTCTTCTTTGAGAATATTAAAATCCAGCGATTTAAAGGAATCTCCGCCATAAATGTCTGTTACAAGAGAGAGAGTTCCCTGAGTAGTAAAATCAACCAGTATCTCATACCTTTCACCGGGAGACATAATAAGTTCAGAGGCTTCTGCAGATTCAGGGAGAAAACCACCGTCACTTGCAATTACAGTAAAATTTCTTTCATCTGAAAAACGAACCCTGAAAATTGATGAATTTGATCCATTTATCACTCTGAAACGGTAAGTTCCTTTTTTTAGATCGAGATAGGGTTCATAAGCCCCATTTACCAGAATTATATTACCAGTATAACCAGCCATAATATCCCGTCCTCCGGGATTGTATGCGAACTCTCCATTTTTATCCAGCCGACGATCCTGGAGTACAAGGGGGAAATCATCTATACCATACTCCTGGGGGATAGGAAGACTTTTTGAATAATCATCCTCAATATAAAAGAGACCTGCCATACCATTATATACATGCTCCGCAGTTTTCCCGAGAAGATGAGGATGATACCATAAAGTAGCAGCTTTTTGATCAATAGTGAACTTCGGATTCCAGGTGGATCCGGCTTCAACTATCTGGTGGGGTCCACCATCATATTCGGCTGGTACATGAAGACCGTGCCAATGAACTGTCGAGTCTTCTTTCAGGGTATTCTGAACCTCAATATCGACCTGGTCTCCGTTGGAAACTCTGATTGTCGGCCCCAGATAATCTCCATTAAACCCCATTGTCTTACTGGTTCCCATAGGAAGGGTAAGAGTTCCCTCCTGCATAACAAGTCTAAGTTTTTCCCCTTCCAGAAGAGGCGGAACAGGGAGGACAGAACTCTCTGCCCCACCCTGACTGCCTGCTCCCCAGAGAACTACAGATGCTGCCATGCTAAAATACAATAGTACTGCAATTTTTTTCATTAAAAGCTCTCCTTAGATATTCAGATTATACAGGTGTATAACCGGCTTCCCGTACTGCATTCCTAACAGCTTCTATTTCTCCATCAGAACCTTTAAAGCTTACCCTAAGTTCTTTCTGTTCAAGATCTACGGTTGCTTCATTTACAAAGTCCAGGTTTAAAGCTGCTTTTTCCACACTCATCTTACAGTGATTACAAGTCATTCCCTCTACATTAATTATTGTTGCTGTCATATCCTTCTCCTTGGGTCGCATAGGCGAGTAGTGAGCCCGCGAACGACCAGTCTCAATTTTTACTGTGCTTGATTTATTTACACTTCTATATTTATTAACCTTAAATCTCTTTAAGCTTAAAGAATTTGAAACTACCGAAACTGAGCTGAACGCCATAGCTGCCCCTGCAATTATAGGGTTTAGAAAACCAAGGGCGGCAAAGGGTATTCCTATTACATTGTAGAAAAAAGCCCAAAATAGATTCTGTTTTATTTTACCCATCGTTTTTCGTGAGATAAGTATGGATGCCGAGATTTCCCGCAGATCACCCCTCATAAGTGTTATATCTGCCGATTCCATTGCAATATCAGAACCTTCACCCATTGCAATTCCAACATCTGCCAGAGCCAGAGCCGGTGCATCATTGACTCCATCCCCAACCATTGCAACAACCTTTCCCATTTCCTGAAGTTTTCTAACTTCTTCTGCCTTGCCTTCAGGAAGGACCTCTGCCAGTACATTATCGATACCGGCTTTTGCAGCAATCGCATGGGCTGTTCTGGAATTATCTCCGGTTATCATGTAGATATCCAGCCCTAGTTTCTTTAAAAGTTCCACACCCTCTACAGAGTTATCCTTAATCCCGTCTGCAACTGAAATCAGTGCTGCAGGCATATTCTCAACATCACTATCAGAAACAACTGACAGGATCATTACTGTAGCACCTTTCAGTTCCAGCGCAGCTTTTTTTTCAAGGATTGACTGTATGTCGATATTATTTGAGACCATAAACGGCTCTGTACCAAGCAGATACTCCTGTCCCTTAATTTTTCCCCGGATACCTTTACCGGGAATTGCTGTAAATTCATCTGTTTCGCTTATTGGGAGTCGCCTCTCCTGGGCAGCATCTACAATGGCAAGTGCCAGAGGGTGTTCAGAATTATTTTCCAAAGATGCTGCAATCTGAAGAAGTTCATCTTCTGCCATCATATTTAATGGAATAATTTCCTGCAACTCAGGTTTCCCCTTAGTAACAGTTCCGGTTTTGTCCAAAACTACAGTAGTCAATTTTCCGGCAAGCTGAAGAACTTCTCCGTTCCTTATGAGAATACCCCGACCCGCTCCAATTCCTGTCCCAACCATTATTGCTGTGGGAGTTGCAAGACCCAGGGCACATGGGCAGGCAATTACAAGAACCGCAACCGCAGCAATAACACCACCGGAAATAGAACCAATCACAAGCCACCATACTAAAAATGCACCCAGAGCAATTACAAGAACTACAGGTACAAATACTCCTGCAACCTTATCTGCGAGCTTCTGAATGGGAGCTTTTGACCCCTGTGCTTCTTCAACAACAGAAATAATCCTGGCTAAAACAGAATCCTTTCCAACATGCACTGCTTCAAAACGAACCGATCCATAGGAGTTCATGGTGCCACCTACAAGAGAATCGCCAACAGTTTTTTCTACAGGCATACTTTCACCTGTTATCATACTCTCATCAATAGAAGTATTTCCACTTATTACCTTCCCATCTACAGGGACACGCTCTCCAGGTTTAACATGAACGATATCACCAGGTATAACATCACTTATGGGAACAACAATTACCTCTCCATCCCTTTCAACACTCGCACTTTTCGGCTGAAGTCCCATCAGTTTTTTTATAGCCTCTGCAGTTTTTCCCTTTGCTCTCATTTCAAGATATTTCCCCAGCAGCACAAGGGTAATAATTATTGCAGATGCCTCGAAGTAAAGTCCTGTATTTTCAATACCAACAGATTCTGCTATAAACCCGTTAAAAACACTAAAAAAGTATGCAGCCGATGTTCCAAGGGCTATAAGTACATCCATCCCAGGACTTCCTGATTTTACTGTCTTATAGGCTGAGACATAAAACCTTGCTCCTATGTAAAACTGTACCGGTGTTGCCAGTATCAGCTGAAGCAAAGGAATATGTAAAAATGACAAAAACTTCACTTCAAATCCAGATATAAACATTGCTACCACCAGGGGTAAACTTAGCAGAGAAGAAATAATCATCTGATTCCTAAGTTTTGTTTCCACCTGTTTTCTTTTTACTTCACTTTCATCATCTTCCCCTGTATAGACAGAGGCAGAATAACCTGTATCCGTTACTGCACCTAAAATAGTCTCAAGATCCACCTTATCGGGATCATAACTTACAGTCGCCTTCTCTGTTGCAAGGTTTACTGTTGCGAGGTCTATCCCATCTACATTCTTTATCCCTTTTTCTACATGCCCAACACAGGATGCGCATGTCATCCCTGCAATATCCAATTGAATTATTTCCATAAATTCCTCCGGTAAACTAGTATATTTTTTTCATTATCTTGTCATCTTCCCTATAGTTGTAATCAACTCATCAACTACCTGAAGATTCCCTTCCTGTATTTGTCCTACAACACAACTCTTTACATGAGCCTCAAGAAGTGTTTTTCTGACACCATTTATTGCAGCTTCCACACTTCTAAATTGATGCAAAATGTTGTCACAGTAGATATCTTCATCAATCATCCGGGATATACCACGAACCTGCCCCTCTATCTTTCTAAGTCTTACAAGCATATCTGACTTTGTCGCATATGGATGATGTGAAGTTTCTATCGTCTTACTCATAGGATACCCCCCCTATCTATAATAAGAATAAATATCTTTCGCTAATAAGTCAAGTATTCTTTTTAGGAAATAGTCCTGTTTTTACAATTTTATAAATTTATCAACTGGCAGAAGAGAGTACAAGTGGGAAAATACCTGGAGAAGCAGATTATAAACAGGATTCAGCTATTCTCTCTTGATTTAATCCTGTTGACAAGTTTTTTAAATTCTTCAGTCTGAACTTTTATCTGACTAATAAAGCTATTATCCTCAATAGTCCCTATTGCAGCAGTCATTTCTTCAGCATTCCTATATGTATTCTGCCTAAAGGGGTTATCAAAGTCTTTTTTCCGTGAAATGTAGACTTGTTTATTTATGAATTCCTGAATTTCAACAGCTTTTTGAAGAGCTGAAAACCAAAGATCTACAGTCAAATTACATGATTCCGTTATATCAGATAAAATATGAAATGCATGTTTCTGCTTCTCAAGAGGATACTCCTCAAATAAACGGTCATACTCAAAATGAACCATCTCCCATGTAGATATTTTCCCGGAAGCTATACCAGCTCGTAAATTAACAACTGAATTTTCAGGTATTAGTTGTCCCCCCAGATTAACCCAGGAACAGCTGCATTCACCCGTAAGAGAATCACACATATCAGTAAAATTTTTATCAGGATTCGAATCTAAAAAACCAAGTAAATTACTAACTGCATAGAAATGTGTCATATCTTTATAAGCATGATAGGCCTTATATACTTTTTTAATTACAACCTTCCTGCTGGATTTTTCCATATTTTCACCGAGGATCTCCAGACTGTTTACATAATCTTCATTATCTTCAAGAATAGAACGCCCCTGTTCAGCCAGGGAATCTTCGGAGTTGATGACAGAGTCAGTCGGGGAATCCCAATTCCCTCTCTTTAGTAAAGAAGCTTTAGCAGTACAGATTTCAATTAACCTGCAGGCTTTTATTATCTCTTCTACTGTATCCGGTGCCAGAAAGTCAAATTCGATATTTTGAACCTTCCTTAACCGTTTATCCCTGTTATTATATTTCCAGGTATTTCTTGCCAGAGCATACATGTTATACAACCACCAAAATGCAGGGACAATTTCCAGCTGATCTTTTGAAACATTATTGTTCAGAAGAGAAAAAGGGAGGGGTATATCAAGTTCAGCAGGATAATCAGCTTTGGAAAGAAGTGTAAAAGACGCAAACCTGCATGAATGTTTTACACTTGTGCATAAACCAGGCCAGAATCCCCTTCCTGCCTGGATCTCATTATCATTAGCCCTGCTGTTATGGTTGGAGCCAATAGTTGCACCCGCAGCAATATTACTCTGTCCCATAACAACAGATGCTATAAGAAATGAATTGTTGTGATGCTGCTCATGAGCGGGAAATATGAGATTATTTAGAACTTCACAGCAGGATATTGTGGAATTATCCCCTAAAAAAGAATTAATCAGCCTTGCACCGTATTTCAGGTTGGAATTATCTCCCAGAATAAACCTCACAGCTTTACACCCATAAAAAATATGACATCCATACCCTATAATTCCATTTACCAGTTCTACACCTTCTCCAATTTGAGTGGGTTCCTCTTCGGAAGAATTTATTGTTAAATTCTTTAGTTTGTTTGCTCCTTTTATATAGCAGTTTTGTGTTACTTTTACATCCTTAAGTATAAGTGAATTCTTTATTACACTCTGATCACCTACAGTACCGTAATAGCCCAGTCTGGCGTCAAAACCATTTTGGGTAATTTCAGTTAATTTTTCCTGCAATCCACTATCATCTCTGTACTTTGCCCATAGATAAGCATCTGCAGTTATCATCCCGTCAAAAGGGAGTATAGTTCGGCAGCCTGTTTCGTTCATAAGGTCAATATGAACCCTGATATCTTCAGACTCTCCCCTCTTGATTATTCCATTCCCAAATTTTGCATGATTTGTAGTCTGCATCTCATTAATATTGGATAGTATGCACTGATCTCCTATAATGTAATGCGCTAAATATTTAACTTCATGTATTGCTGTATCATCTCCAATATCGCAGGAAACTATAGTACTGTTTGTAATTCCCGATGGTATCCGCAGATCATGATGTTCAAGAGTAATATTCCTTATATTACCGAGTCTTACAAGACCGTAAAATTTTGTTCCCTTTATCTGTCCAGGATCAAACTGATCGGTAACCAGAACATTCTTCCAGTTATCAGAAGTATTATTGTTTTTCAGAAGTATTTCTATCTCTCCGGATTGAAGATTACGCCATCTATCCTTATCCCAGGATATTTGTTCATTACGAAGATAATACTCATCTTTACCTTCAGGGAGATGCAGAGGAGGTATAAAACCAAAACCCAAACTATCAGCAGGTAAAATTGAAACAATGCCCATAAAAATTCACTCCTTAGGTTGCTGAGATCGTTCCTCGGCACTCCGTGCCTGTGGTACGACTCATTGCCGAGCAGTAAGCGAAGCGCACGACCAGGCTTAGGTTGCATAGCCGAGCAGTAAGCGAAGCGCACGACCAGGCTTAGGTTGCATAGCCGAGCAGTAAGCGAAGCGCACGACCAGGCTTAGGTTGCATAGC
>JAJRQE010000129.1 GCA_024280415.1 Spirochaetota bacterium
CCGGCACCTTCAAAATCGACTGCTTTTTCATATCTGGAAGCAAGCTGACTGTAAAGATCCCCAGGGTATCCCCTGTTTGAAGGAACCTGCTCCATAGTAATAGCAATTTCTTTCATGGCATCCGCAAAGTTGGTCATATCGGTTAAAAGTACAAGTACCTTTTTACCTTCCAGTGCAAATTTCTCTGCAACTGCCAGACTCATATCCGGAACAAGGAGGCATTCTACAATAGGGTCTGCAGCAGTATGAACAAAAAATATTGTTCTGCTCATGGCTCCACCCTCTTCAAGAGTCTCTTTAAAGAAGAGATAATCGTCATATTTGAGTCCCATTCCACCAAGTATGATCATATCAACTTCTGCCTGCATGGCAATACGGGCAAGAAGTTCATTGTAAGGTTCTCCTGAAACTGAAAAAATAGGCAATTTCTGGGATTCAACAAGAGAATTAAAAACATCTATCATTGGAATTCCTGTTCGTATCATATTTCTTGGGATAATACGCTTGGCAGGATTAACAGAAGGACCTCCAATCTCAATCATATTATCAGTTAGTGCCGGACCGTTATCTCTTGGAACGCCGCTGCCTGTAAATATTCTGCCTAAAAGGTTTTCAGAATATGAGACCTGCATAGGATGACCAAGGAATCTCACCTCATCGCCTGTAGAAACACCCCTTCCTCCTGAAAACACCTGAAGCGATACGCTTTCCCCATTCATTCTAATTACATTCGCAAGGGATTCTCCATGAGAAGATGTAACTACTGCCAGGTCGTTATAATTTACACCTTCTGCAGAAACAGTTATTACATTTCCCGATATAGATTCAATTTTACTGTAAACTTTCCTCATCTCGATATACCGCCTTTCTAAACCTTCTGCAAAATACCGGTATCATCAAGATCACCGATCTTCTTATCTGCTATCATTTCAAGAACTTCTTTTTCAAGCTTTTTAAAACTGTCACTCTGCCATTCCGAACCGTTGAAATCCAGAAACCTCTGTCTGAGTCTGTTGAAATACTGTCGTGCTTCAGACTTTGTTTTTAAGTCCAGATTAGCTGACAAAATACTCAGAAGTATATCAAAAGTGTATTTCTGTCGTTCTACACTTACAGCTGCATCAACAGGATCAAATGAATTCTGCTGAAGATATACATAATCCAGAAAATCAGACTTAAGGTAGATAAGAAAATCATCAATACTGGTTCCTTCTTCTCCTACAACCTTCATCATCTGTCCTACTTCATTCCCTCTAAAAAGGGTGGATCTGGCATACTCGACCTTAGTATTATCAATTACACTCGGGTACTTTGACCAGCTTTCAAGTGGATGTATTGCAGGATATTTCCTGGCATCTGAACGTTCTCTGGAGAGACCATGAAAAGCTCCAACAACCTTAAGAGTAGCCTGTGTGACAGGTTCTTCGAAGTTTCCCCCTGCAGGACTTACAGTTCCTCCAATAGTTACTGATCCGAGTTCACCGGTACGAAGTCTTACCAGTCCAGCTCTTTCATAAAAACTTGCAATTACAGACTCAAGATAAGCAGGAAAAGCTTCTTCGCCAGGAATCTCTTCCAGACGGCCTGACATCTCCCTCATTGCCTGAGCCCACCTGGAGGTGGAATCTGCCAGAAGAAGAATATTGAGTCCCATCTGTCTGTAGTACTCTGCAAGTGTAACCGCAGTGTAGACTGAGGCCTCTCTTGCAGCTACAGGCATTGAACTGGTATTACAAATAATAATTGTTCGTTCCATAAGAGATTTACCGGTCTGAGGGTCTATCAGTTCAGGGAACTCCTTAAGGGTCTCTACTACCTCACCTGCACGCTCTCCACATGCAGCAATTATAACAATATCAACTTCTGCATGCTTACTGGTAACCTGCTGAAGAACTGTTTTACCGGCTCCAAAAGGTCCGGGAATACAGTAAGTGCCTCCAAGAGATACAGGAAGAAATGTGTCGACAATACGTATTTTTGTAACCATAGGTGTGACAGGCTTCAAACGTTCTGCATAGGAGGTTATTGCCCGCTTAACAGGCCAGTTAAACATCATTTTTAAAGAATGCTTTTTACCGTTACTCTCCTCTATTACTGCTATTTCTTCATCTACAGTATAGGAACCTGCACTCTTAACTTCTTTAACTGTATAGTCACCTTTTAAACCGAAGGGAACCATAATTCTGTGCTGGAACTTACCTTCAGGTACAGTACCTACAGGATCACCATTTGTAACATTATCTCCGGGTTTTACAGAGGGGGTAAAATCCCATTTGGTATCTCTTGGAAGAGCATTCAGATAAATTCCTCTCTGAAGAAAAAACCCACACTGCTCCGCGAGCTCAGGCAGAGGATTCTGAAGGCCGTCATAGATCTGCTTTAACAGACCCGGTCCAAGTTCAACGGTAAGTAAATCTCCGGAAAATTCTACTTCATTTCCAATACCTATTCCAGATGTTGCTTCAAATACCTGAAGCTCAAGTTTTTTTCCGGAAATCCGGATAACTTCTGCTTTTAATTTTTGATCTCCAAGAAGAATATAACCAACTTCATTCAGAGATACCTGACTATCAGTCTCAACAGAAACCATATTTCCATTAATTCCAATAATCTTTCCTACGTTTTTCGCCATCTGAGTTCTCCGCTTTATAGTACCCTACGGGAATTATGCTTCACGTACGGCCTCTTTTATATTTTCATAAATCACATTAAAATTCGCTTCCCCTCTATGAGAAGTGAACATTTGCTTTCTTTCGAGTATCTGCAACCTAAGGGAGTAAACTAATATTTTTTCAATATCAAAGTAGTGACCCACTTCAATTTCATCGAGGAATGACCATCTTCCTCTGTCAATAACATTCTCTGCAAGAAGGGGTGACTCTGCTTTAAAGGCATTCCTTGCTACTAAAGGAGCCCCTGTATTGATTTCTATATCCCTAAGCCAGGAATCATATAAAACTTCCATGTCAGAACCCCTGAGTTTTGCAAGCTCATTACGAAGTGATCCTTCCCAGGCTCTCCACTCTGCAAGTAGAGGAATATCAACATCTGCCCTATCTGTTTCAGATAAAACAACAGAATCAATAATTTTCATATCTGCAGAACTAACAGCACTGTTACAAATATCATTAAATTCAAGCATAGTTATTACAGGCTCAACATCAAACACCAAAAAAGGCAGTGATGAAACCGCATAGTAATAATTCCCCAAAACTATTCCTCCCCGGAAGCTGCTTCCTGCAGCAGAGCCGCTATTTTCGGATTGAGAAGCTCAGACAGAAGATCTGATATTCCCGCTCCGGAAAAATCAAAATAGGCGGAACCGTCTTTACTTGTAATCCTAAACCCGGAATTTATCCCGGAAAGTGGTTTTATATCAATTCCAGAAGATATTTCCTTAGAAATTTTTGCTCTCAACCCGGACTCAAGTTTACTGACCTGATCAGGAGGAAGAAGCACTGAAATATCCTCAATATCTTTTTTCCAGTTCTTTATAACTGTCAGAATCACTTTTTCAAGGAAATCACCCTTTAAAACAGCTTCAACTTCACCCTTTAGAAGGTTATTAAAAACATCCTCAAGCTTTTTACTAGTTGAAATTATAAGATCCCTGCTGGCTTGTTTCAGAGCTTCATTACCAGTTGCCTCAAATCTGGCAGCATCTGAACTTGCAGTATCCCTCGCAATTTTTGCTTGAGATTCAGCATTTTCGATTATCTCTGCAGCCTTAAGCTCTGCTTTTCTAATAATTTCAGCTGCCTGTTCTTCAGCCGTTTTCACACCCTCAGATTTGATTTTCTCAATCAATTCCTTTAATTGTACATCCATACTTTCCTCTCAAAGCTAAATATAAAATATTTAAAGAATACTATAATAGTTTTTAACAATTAATCAACAAAGGTTCAATTCTTTTTAATAAACTCTTCCATAGAAAACTCCAATTCGTAAGGAAAAAATCAAATTTTGCATTAATTATGAAATTTCAAACCAAGATCACCAAAAATTTTAAAAATTTTTCCATCTTTTTCAACTTTAATTCCTCTTTCGGGGTAGAACTTCTTCAAAAGTCTCTTAAGCTCTTCCACTACCTGAAAATAGATCTGCTCCTTTACTTCATCCGGAACGTTTACAAGAGTAACCATCGAAACATCTACAACCCAGCCTCTTCCATACCTGGAACCATAACCGGCAGAGAATGCCGCTCCAATGTTAAAGAGTCCATCACTGGATTTACTGGCAGTTCTGCCACGCCCTGGACGGGAAGGATGAAGAGGGTAGAGAAAACCATATTTATCCTCTATATGATCATCAATAATATCAAAAATTTCTTTTAGTGTTTTTTCCCATTCAGCCATATGAGGATTATTCATAATTCACCCTCCACTGAAGAGGTTCTTCTGATAACAACAGGTCTAAAAATCTGAATTCAAAATTTGCCCGATTTGGATTTTCGGCAAGAAGCCCTGCACTTGATTCTGTAACTATTCCCGGAAGATCTACTGTTATGTTCATTACTGACTTTGAATAGAGTGCAGATATTATACTTAATGTATCAGAATCAAGCTTTCTTCTAAAAGGAGTCTTAATTGTAATAACAAATTCTCCTCTGTTACCCGAGTCTATATTCAGAATGGCTTCTTCGATGTAATTGTTAAAAAAAGATTCAATAAGATCAGTACTCGTAAATGAGATAAGGGTATTAATTTCAACAAAATCTACAGTTTCCCTGCTTGATATATCAATAAGCACTAACCCTGGTATGGAATTTATCCTTTCTATAACCCCTTTCTCATTTGAGGGAAAGTAGTTAAAACCACTGAGCTCATTACCAGGAGTTATATAGAGGACTTCCTGGGGGATTCTATACTTCAGCATCCACTGCCCGGTACCGTTATCCCCAATAGTTATCTCTGATTCCACATCGAGACAGGATATAAAGAGTATTGAAATAAGTAGTAATAACACAAAATTTCTGACCATCATTATTCCTTTAATTGTACAATGGTTTTTCCAAAACCACCATCTTCGGGGTGTGCAAAATGGTACTCTTTTACACTCGGATCCTTCTGTAGGAATTTATGAATACCTGTGCTTAAAACACCCTCACCTTTACCGTGAATTATATTAAATTCCACAAGTCCAGACATTAGAGCATTATCAATCTGTCTGGTTATAACCACAAGAGCTTCTTCAAGACGAAACCCGCGTAGGTCAAGAGAAAATTTAGCACTGTTTTCTGCTCTTACGACTTCCAGTGAAACTCCAAAATTTTTATTGCTTTTATTTAAAGGTGCAGGATAGATCTGATCTGTTCCAACAGCCAGATTTAATGCACCAGTATTAATAATCCAGTTGTTTTTCTTATTTTTTCTGACAACAATCCCGGGTCTTCTGTATTCTCCTACAAGGACATCCATTCCGGGTATAATAGATTCAGGATTCAGGGAGTCCGGATTAGAAAAAGTAAAGTCCTCAACCTTTTCTCTCTCTTTCTTAAGACTCTCATCCATAGCGTTAATAAAGGATTTAACTTTTTTTGTTTTTTCTCTGGTAAGTTCACCTTCCCTGAGCTCTTTGACGAGGTTTTCGAGGGTTTTCCTTGCCTCGGAAAGGAATTTCCAGGATTCAATATTTCTCATCTTTTTTAACTGATTTTCTGACTGTCGAACTCTAAGATCCTTAAGATCATTTTCCCGTATCTGTGCTCTTAAGCTGTTTTCCCGCTCTAACAGGGAAGCCTCATGCAAAGCTGCGGCTCTGTGCTTTTTCTCCAGTTCCGCTATCATTCTACCGGATTCTGTCTCTTTATTTTTTAAATAATCAAGAGCATGACTAATTAGTTTGTCCGATATACCGCTCTGTCTTGCAATATCAATAGCATGACTGTCACCTGGAACACCGGATACAACACGGTAGGTTGACATGTGGGAATTTTCATCAAATTCCATTGAGGCATTTAAAACATGCTCTCTTGTATATCCATAATTCTTAAGTAAGCTATGATGGGAAGTTGTAAGAACAACTGAACCTTTTTGTATAAACCCATCCAGTACTGACATGGCTATCGCAGCACCTTCCCCGGGATCAGTACCCGATCCAAGTTCATCGAGAAGAACAAGAGTCCGCTCACCACTCCTATCCAGAATTTCTGCTATATTTTTCATATGTCCGGAAAAAGTAGAGAGTGCTTCTCCAATGGATTGATTATCACCTATATCAGCATAGATTCCGTCATAAACAGGAAGAGAGGAGCCCTCATCTACAGGAATTTGAAGACCGAATTGATGCATCATAGCAAGAAGTCCCACAGTTTTCAAAGAAACAGTTTTCCCGCCGGCATTTGGACCTGTAATTATTAAAACCTGAACATCCGATTCAAGACTCACATCTATAGGTACTGCGGCATCACCGAGAAGAAGATGTCTGGCTCCATTTAAATTAATTATACCTTTAGAAATTTCAGGTCTTGTACAGTTATTTAAAATAGAAAATTTAGCCCTGGCAAGAAGTGTATCAACATAGGTAAATGTTTTTAACAAATAAATCAGTTCCTCAATATTCTTTCTTAGTTCCGCACTAAGTTCTCTAAAAATTCTGTTCGCAATAATACTTATTTCATGTTCCTGAAGTGCAATCTTATTATTCAATTCCAGAATATCAAAGGGTTCGATGTACAGGATAGTGCCCTTTGAAGAAATATCGTGAATGATTCCTTTAACCCTGCTTTTAAAATTTGACTTAAGGGGGAGTACAATACGCCCTTCCTTCTGACTGGGAACATCTGTTTGCCATATATTTTTGTTATCTGACATATAAGAGGAAGAAAGAGAGGAAATTTTATTATTCAAATTCCCAAGTCCTTTCCTAAGATTTCTAAGTTCAGGATGGTCATCCCTGATAAGCCCTCTGGAATTTACAACTTTGTTTATCGATAAAACTATTTTGCTTAAATCGGGTATTTTCTCTGCTGCAGCAACCAGATTGTCTATATCGGGTAATTTTGAACTAACTATAAATTTTCTTATCTTCCCTGCAGAATCAATAAAATTTGATATACTTCGCAGTTCAGTTCCCGAAAGGGATGTTCCCTCTTTTCTACATATTGGTATTAACTGTTTAATTTCCGGAAAATTTACTGAAGGGAAGGTCTCGTCGGACTCAAGAATACGTCTAAACTGAGTAATAAGCTCCTGAAAATCGCTAAGTTCACCAGAGTTTATCAGTAGATCCTGATTCCCCAGTTCGCTATACCCTTCGGAAGAAAGAGTTAAGACACAAACAGAATCCCTTATTTTATCAAATTCAAGTAGTCCGGCGGTACGATTATCCATTACTTTCTAATAACTACCTCTCTGAATCAGACCTGAAAGAATACGAAGATAACTCTCATACCGGTCAAAGTGGATCAATCCCTTTTCCACACCATTTTTCACAGCACATGAAGGCTCTGTGTCATGTCTGCATGGCTGGAATTTACAATCCTGACTATAATCATTAAATTCTCTAAAATGGAATCCAAGCTGATCCGGTTCTATACCAAAAATTTCTATTTCTCTTATTCCGGGCGTATCAATAAAACCACTATTATTTTCAAGAATAAGACGGGAGTAATTTGTTGTATGCCTTCCCCTGTCATGCTTAACAGATATTTCACCTGTCTTTAAATTATAACCAGGATAAAGTATATTTAATAGTGTAGACTTCCCAACTCCTGACTGCCCGACGAAAGCAGCAATTTTACCTGAAATAATATTTTTCAGCTGTTCTATATTTTCCCCGGTTTCTGCAGAACAGTTTATATATGAATATCCAATATTTTTAAAATTTTCCATACGTTCCCCTATAGAACTGGAAATTCCCAGATCAGATTTATTCAGAACAATTAAAATTTCAGTTTCAGGATTGCTCATTACCAGAACCCTGTCAATAAACCGTGGACGAAAGGGAGGATTCCCCGCAGAGGCAACACAAATTAAGTAATCTATATTTGCAGCAATTGTCTGAGGTGACTGTCTCTTATTATTCCATCTTGAAAACTCATTACTGCGTTTAATCCTTTCAAAAATCATCCCTTTATTACTGCTGATTTCATCGATGGAAAATCTTACCCGATCCCCGGGTGCCAGTGGGTTGTATACATTATCAAGACCCTTTAATTTTTTTCCCTTAATTTCGCACAAAAATGTGAAACCTTCGGAAAATACTGAATATATATTATTAATTCCTGTAAGAATAAGCCCTTCCCGCTGAGTCAAAGGACTCCTCCCCATTCAAGACTAAACTTTTCTGCAAATCTCTGATAGTTCAACTGCTCCCCTTTTCCGCATGTAACATAAAAGATATCTCTTTTTTTATTATCTGAAACCAATCCCTCAGTTTTAATAATCTTTTTTATTTGTCGGCTTACACCTTTTCTGGAATCAATAACAGCTACAGAGCTTCCCAGGTGACGCCTGAAATATTCTTCCAGATAGATAAAATGGGTACATCCCAGAACAAGAGAATCTATCTCTAACCTGGAAAAATATTCTGCAGATTCAGAAATGACTTCCATTTTTTCCTCGTCTGTGGAAGTAATAAAATTATGTTCAACAAAATCAACTAAATTTATTCCTGCATATTTATCAACTCTTACGGAAGAAGCATAATCTTCTATAAGGGTATCGGTATATGGATCCTCTATTGTTTTTCTCGTAGCAAGAAGCCCTATTCCTCCGTTCCTGTTAACCGCAGCAAATTCCGCAGCCGGCTTAATTGCAGGAACAACTCCTACAAAAGGAATACCGAACCGATCCCGTAATAGCGGCAAAGCCACAACAGAAGCAGTATTACATGCTACAACAATTAATTTAGGGGATATCCGATTAACTATATCTGTAATAAGCTCTAAAATAATAATCTGAAGTGCAGTTGCATCCTTCTCTCCATAGGGAAAGTTACCAGTATCTGCAACATAAGTATAGTTCTCTTCGGGCAGATAATTTCTTGCCATTTCAAGATAAGGCAGGCCTCCAACACCTGAATCTATAAACACTATAGGATTATCCGACATATCTTAAGTCTATCTATTTTTATACTTGTCTGCAATACACCTGCAAATATAGATAATAAACCTTATCATTCTAACCTTGACATAGAATGGAAAAAGGTTAATGTGTAGAAATGTTTTCACTTATTGAGTGCAGAGAAAAAGGATGCAGAAATTTTACTCCTGATGGAAGTGATAAATGCCTGAAGCATATTGACAAAAGGGAAGAATTTATTAGTTCTGCAATTTCCGGATTAATAGATAATGAATATATAAGGAACTCAAATCTTTCAACTATAGAAATCGATTCAGTTATTCTTAAAGATAAGATGATTATTGTAGCTAATTTTTCAAACAGCAAATTTACTAATATGGATTTTACAGGCTCCAGCTTATTATTTTCTCTATTTGAATATTCAACCTTTATAAACTGTAAATTTGAGAATACAACAATTAAATATACGAATTTTGCAGGATCGGTTTTTTCAGAATGTGATTTCAATGATTCTGATATAGTCAACTCAAATTTCAATGGAATAGAAGCAGAAAACTGTTCCTTTAATGATTCCGATCTCTACTACTCTACATTCACTTCTTCCAAACTACACAACGTTACATTTATCGAATGTAATCTTAAGAAAACAGATTTTTTTAATTCAAAAAGAGAAAATGTGAGTTTTAAATACTCAAATTATGAGGAAGCTCTCTTTTACAGGGATAGAAAAAAATGAGGTGTTTTATAAATTTCTCACTTAATGGTTTTTCAAATGCATATCTGATAGGTTCTGATGATGGAGGTGATGCAATAGTCATCGATCCTGGAGAGATGAACCTAAAACTGCTGAGACTTGTTGAAAATAACAACTTTTATATTCGTCATATACTAATTACCCATAATCATAAACCTCATACAGAGGGAATACGAACTCTCCTTAAAATTTACAACGCAGAGATATACAGTGCTTCGGATACAATCCTTGGATATCCTACAAAGGTGACAACCCCCGGAACTAATCTTAATTTGTCCGGAATAAAGGTTGATGTTATGGAATTTTCCGGAAAAAAAGAAAAATCGCTGGTTTACAAAATAGGTAAAATGCTATTTACCGGAGACATCCTCGGTGCTGGAAATCTGGGACATGAAGAGAGTATTGAAATAATGGAGGAGAGGAGCAAACTGGTCTCGTCTCTTTTTAAGAATATGGATAAAAATATTATGGTATTTCCAGGCCATGGGCCACCTTCCACCATAAGAGCTGAAAAAGATTTCAATCCTGAATTTCTTTAATCAGTGAAAGAGCTTTCTCAGGATCTCTGCTGTATTTTTTAATGGCTTTTAGAAATCTATCCGGAACTCTTGCTGTAAATGTACTAAAAACTCCGGTTTTTGAATCAATTGCAATTGATAATCTGTATGCATGCAGCATCAATCCGGTGTCATCGGCCGCCCCCGACTTTCTTCCATACACAGGATCACCGAGAATTGGATTGCCAATAGAAAGCATATGAACCCTTAGCTGGTGAGTTCTTCCTGTTTCCGGTCTAAGATGGATCAGGCTGAAGTTCTGCCATGACTCTATAACCTTGTATTAGGTCACAGCCTTTTTCCCCCTTGTTTCAGTAACTGTAAATTTCTTCCGATCTTTAAAATCTCTTGCCATGAATGACTCTATAATTCCCGCTTTTTTAAATGGAACGCCCTTAACAACTGCAAGATAACTTTTTTTAGTTCTCCTTTCCCTGAACTGAGAAGCGAGATATTCGAGGGTTTCCGGATTTTTTGCTGCAATAATAACACCGGAAGTGTCTTTATCCAGTCTGTGCACAACACCAGGTCTAAGATCATCCTCAGGAAACATTTTTTTTATCTCCATACAATGGAAAAGGAGTCCATGTACAAGAGTTCCTGAATAATTTCCTGCCCCGGGATGAACAACAAGACCCTGTGCCTTATTTAAAACAATAGAATTCCTGTCTTCATAAATTATATCAAGACTTATATCCTCGGGTATAAGTCTTGAAGATTCCTGATTGTTGTAAGAAATTATTATGGAATCACCATTATGGAGTATCTTACTTAACTTAATATTTTTTCCCTTAAAAACAATACTCACACTACGGCTTTTAATCTGGCTCCTGGTGAATAATTTGATATAATCAGCAATATAACGATCTACCCTGATTCCCTTGGAGAAATCAGTCTCTACAGTATAAACCTCAGTGATATCATATTCACTCATTCCAGGGTTTTCCAAGGAGATAATCCAGTACTGAAAGTATTGCTGAAAAGGAAACAGAAACTGCAATAATCTGTAATTTTTCTGCTTTTGTTTTTACCGGAGGAGTTTTATTTCCCAGAATTGCAGGAGCAAACTCCTCACTGAAGCTGTTTGCATTATAAAGGTAAAAATCATAAAGAAAAGTTGAAATGAAAAATGTAAAAGGAACAGTACCAAAAAATATTATTTCCCCCCGACGAAGGTCATTTGCCCATCCGGGAAATTCTTCCCTGGTATAGGGCTCATAATCAGGAAGTGTATCTCCTGAATACAAAAATATTGGGAGAATAAAAAATATTAGCAATAATATAAAAACAGGTCTCATTTATAATTTCTTGCCCCGAACAGAGCAGTCCCTACCCGTATCAGTGTTGCCCCCTCTTCCACCGCAATCTCATAATCACCTGACATTCCCATAGAGAGTTCTGTTATTTCCACTTCCGGATATTTGGAATTGACACGATCCTTCAAATTTCTCAGGAAAGAGAACGACTTTCTGATCTCCTTCTCGTTATTACCGAGAGGACCTATTGTCATTAGTCCCTTAACATTAATATTTGTCATCTGCAAAATTTCGTCCAAAGCAGAATAGAATTCAGATTCTGAGACAAAACCACTCTTTGAAGCTTCTCCTGAGGTATTGTATTCCAGGTAGATATCTATTTTTTTGAAAACTCAGTACAAAACCGTTCAATCAAAGATGCCGTTTTTATCCGGTCAACAGATTGAATACAGGAGCTGACCGACACAGCCTTTTTTACCTTGTTGGATTGAAGCTGACCAATTATATGAAGCTCTGCATCATTTTTAAAATCTGTAAATTTTTCCAATGCTTCATGAACCCTGTTCTCACCAAAAAGACGAAATCCAGCTCTGTAAGCTGCAAGGAGTATCTCAGATCCTCTTGTTTTTGTAACAGCCATAATTCTTACAGTCTCATTTTCCCGACCTGATCTCTCTTTTGCTTTTTCTACGTTGTAAATAATCGTATTATAATTGTTCTGTAAAGTATCCATATCTGAACCTAACATATTACTATTTTCCTCTCAAGATTGTCATACACAAAATATTGAGTTATATTTGTCCTATGAAAAAATTATTTATATCCATAGGTATACTGATAATTGTCAGCACTGGATCACTTTATGCCGGAGAAGATATCTTATCGTATCTTTCTTTGGGAAACAGAGCAACTCTCTACTCAAAAGGAGAAATCAGTAAATACTTCTTTCAGGATGAAAAACCTGAATTTCTGTTTAACACAGACTACAAAAACAGCCTTCTCGAAGCCTTTTCAACTCTGAATATTACAATCGGGGTTGAATCTCTCTATTTGATTAAGTATTCAGATTTTCCTGATATAAGAAATATTTCACTTCCAGATATCTATAATACACTTCTATCGGTAAAGACAATGAAGGGAATCGAATATTATTCAAAATCGCGTCAAAAAATGAGGACTCTTTTTACCGAGAGTTATGAAATACTAAATTTACAAAATCTCAGCCCTGTAGAAGATCCGGTCTTTACCGCAATTCCAGGGTATTTAAAGCGATATCTTCTTCAAACAGATAAAACTTTTGGAGAAAACATCTATAAAACAGTATATCGTTTTGACGGTTCTGTAATTTGGGTTAATATGATTAACACAACAAAAATGAAGTACAAGTTTATCCAGATGGTTAAACCGGAAAAAATGAGTGTTAATCTGTTTATTTTACCAACAGATGACGGATTGTTATTTTACGGTGTGACTGCTGCTGAAACTGCCTCTTTTCTGGGACTGGAAAAAACAAAAAAAGAGTCCTTTTACAATAGAATAAAGGCCATGTATAACTGGTTCCTGGATCAATTAATGTAAAAAACCAATTTCAAATATCAATATTTACATCATAAAAATTTAATTTTACAACCTATATAAAATATTTAGCATAATTCTAATTTTGCAAGAACCTAAAAGGATTTTAATTTATGAAATTGAATAAATACTTTCTGTTACTCCTCACTTTTTTTGCAGGAGTTCCTGGTTTCCTATACCCAGCTCCTGCACCCATACTATTTGATTATTCATATGAACATGACAGATGGGTTACTCTTCCCAGGGATATCCAGCTTGATTTTGCAGCATACACAGTAAGTTTTGACAGTGAAGATGATAACGACGGAGATGGCAGGGGGGATATCTGGGGTATTCCAGAATGGGTTTCTTTTGAAATAAAAAGACTTACAGTTGACCATCCTCTCTCCAGTCGTCCCAGATGGATGACAGACAACAATCTTTATGCCATGGGTCTTGCTCCGAATGATGAGTCATACAGGGTTCCCGGAACAACAGCTATGAGAGAGGTTAAAACTGACTACAGATTTGTACGGGGCCATTTATGTCCCAAAGATACTGCAGAACGTATAAGCAGAGATGCAGCCTATAATACCCATATTCTGGTAAATGTAGTACCTCAGCTTCAGTGGCAGAATAATGGTATATGGAAGGTTATAGAGCAACTGAGTACAGAATGGGCAGACCGATACAACAGGGTATGGGTAATTACCGGACCAGTATTTTTCAACGCCAATCCTGCACTGTGGCTGGGACAGGATGATGAAATGAAAGTGGCAGTTCCAGATGCCCTTTTCAAAATAATTGTAAGAGAAGATCCGAAAGAGATTGTAAAAACAATTACTTTTTTAATTCCAAATATTGTTCCAAAAACAAAGGACAATCCGGAACTTTTCATTACCACAATTGACAGAATAGAGGAACTTACCAGTCTTGATTTTCTGACAATTCTGGGAGACAAACAGGAAAAAATAGAAAATTTAAAAGGTTTCCTTTCTGAATGGGAAAAATTGTAATCCAGATCCGGGGTTCTATCCGACTTACAGCTAAGGACATAAAAAACCCACGATAGATACTCTCTACCATGGGTTCAATGGGCGTTGAGGGATTTGAACCCCCGACATCCTGCTTGTAAGGCAGGCGCTCTCCCAGCTGAGCTAAACGCCCCTAAGGTCTGCACAAAATATCATAGCCCTCTAAATGTGTCAATACAAGAGTAGAAAAAATATTCTCAATTTGGAATTAACAAACAGTTCTGCATCTTTATTGAATTGTATGATTATGATAGCATGCTGCCTGAGGTAATTTATGTCGACTGAAGCAATGAGAAATATAGGAATTATGGCACATATTGATGCCGGTAAAACTACTACTACAGAAAGAATATTATTCTATACCGGTAAGAGTCATAGAATTGGAGAGGTTGATAATGGTGAAGCCACAATGGACTGGATGGAACAGGAACAGGATCGCGGAATTACCATTACATCTGCAGCCACAACCTGCTATTGGAATAAACATCACATAAATATAATTGATACTCCCGGACATGTGGATTTTACTGCAGAGGTGGAAAGATCTTTAAGAGTACTGGATGGTGCAATTGCAATTTTTTGTGCTGTCGGCGGTGTTGAACCTCAGTCCGAAACTGTCTGGCATCAAGCTGACCACTATAATATTCCCAGAATTGCATTTATCAATAAGATGGATCGTCTGGGAGCTGATTTCTATGAAGTTGTAAAGGAACTGGAAGAAAAATTACAGGCTAATCCACTTGTTCTTTACCTGCCTGTAGGCTCTGAAAATGATTTTACAGGAATAATCGACCTGTTAAGAATGAAACAGCTAAAATTCGAAATGACTTCCAATGGCAGTGATATTGTCGAAATAGAAATCCCCGACGAGTATAGTTCAGTATCAGAGGAATGGCATGAGAAACTAATTGATACTATTTCAAACTTTTCAGAAAAAATAACAGAACTATTTCTTGAAGGAGAGGATATTCCTATTGACCTCCTAAAAAGTTCGATCAGGGAAAATACTCTGAATAGAAACATTATTCCTGTCTTTGTCGGAGCTTCCCTGAAAAATATTGGTGTACAGCCTCTCCTCGACGGTGTTATAGACTTTCTCCCCTCACCTTTTGAAGGGGCAGCTGTAATAGGTCATAAAATAAAGGATAATTCTGAAATAGAGATCCCTCAGGATAAAAAGGGGCCTGCCCTTGCACTGGTTTTTAAAATACAAAGTGACAGGGAAGCTGGCGCATTAAGTTTTATAAGAGTCTATTCCGGCACCATTAAAAAGGGATCTGCCATTTTAAATATAAATAAACACAGAAGGGAAAGAATCAACAGACTTCTTCGCATGCATTCCAACAGACATGAAGCAATTGACGAACTTCATGCAGGGGATATTGCGGTAGTTGTAGGATTCAAGGTTGCTCAGACAGGGGATACTGTCGGATCAGAAGGGTTTCAGGTACTTCTTGAAGATATGAATTTCCCGGAACCTGTTATATCTATTGCAATTGAACCCAAAAGTATATCAGATCAGGACAAACTTATTAAGGCACTCGAAACCTTAAAACGGGAAGATCCTACC
>JAJRQE010000130.1 GCA_024280415.1 Spirochaetota bacterium
ACTCTTTAATGATGAAACTTTACCTTCCAGGTCAGTTCCTTTAAGAAAGGAATCATCTTCTATAATTTCCTGCAGTTCTTTAGCGTATAATGCAAATTTTTCATTTGATGAAGAATCCATCATATCATTTATAAATGCCTGAACTCTTTCATTTTTTATACCTGCAAGATCATAACCAACACTCATATTATAGATAAAGGAACGTCCTTTACTGTTATTAAGATCAAAAAGCTCTTCCATTAGATGAAGAATAAACCAGGCTTTAAGATATTCGTCATAAGCCTTGGTTAGGGTAAATTCTGTTGACCACTCCGTATTAAAACATTCATCTTCCGCATCAATACAGGGTTTTGGAACTTCCAGGGTATCAAGAATTTGAACAGTCTTTAACTCAAAAAACCTTCCCCCTGTAAGCCAGGAAGTAATGATGTTCTGGGTCAGCTGAGTATGGGGACCTGCTGCAGGCCCCAGTGGAGTCTCACAGTTTTCTCCAAAAATATTTAATTTACTGTTATTTGCTTTTTTGAAAAACTGATCCTTGTAAATACCAAAAATAGATCCCTCTTCCTGATATTCATCAAAAATTCTCTTAATAAGTTCTGAAAAAGAAACAGGTCTCATTAAATCACCCATACTGACTCCTTAATAATATTTTATCATTTGCGGTATTTTCTAAAACTACCACTAATATAATCATTTATTTTACTATATATAGACTGCTCAGGCCGAAAACCTTACATACTATAATATACTATTTCGAATTCAATGCAAGTGCTTATTTATAATATTCTGAGGTTTTAAGCAATTTTTTAACTTTTTATTTAATTTTTACATTTTTTTCCACCTAACTTATTGCGTAGGAACGTAATTTGGTATATTGTAATAGAAACAACAGATGAAACTACTTTTAAAATATATTAGATGAAGAGGTAAGGTTATGATTGATTTGACAATTAATGAAGAAATCAGAAAGAGAAATATCGAAAGATGTAAAGAGAAAGGTATTGTGTTCCCCACATTCGCTCAAATGAAGGATCCTTCAAAAATTCCTGCAAAGATAAAAGAGAGATTAAAAGAAACAGGACTCTGGGATATTGATCCGGTTAACCTTTTCAGAATTTCATGGAGAAATGAACCTAAAGAGCAGGGCGGGCTGCACGGCAATGTCAACTATATCGAAATCCCTAAAGAACTTACGGGTGTTAAAGCAAGAATTTTTGCTCTTGTAGGTAAATATTTTCCTACGGGTTCACACAAAGTGGGAGCCACATACGGATGTCTTGCACCGGCTCTTGTAACCGGAGCTTTTGATTCTACAAAACAGAAGGCAGTCTGGCCTTCTACAGGGAATTACTGCCGGGGTGGTGCCTATAATTCTGCCCTTCTGGGATGTGATTCAATTGCAATTCTTCCGGAAGAGATGAGTGACGAAAGATTCAGCTGGCTGAAAAAAGTAGCAGGCGAGGTTATTGCTACACCTGGATGCGAATCCAACGTAAAAGAAATTTTTGACAAGTGTCATGAACTGGATGAAGAACGTGGCGATGACATTGTAATTTTCAACCAGTTTGACCAGATGGAAAATTATCTCTGGCACTATAATGTTACCGGTAAGGCAATTGAGGACTTCCTCACAGAAGAGGGTGTTAAGTCAAATCAGCTTAAAGGGTACTGCTCAACTACAGGTTCCGCAGGAACAATTGGAGCAGGAGATTACCTGAAACAGAAATATCCGGAACTAAAGCTTGTTGCCGGTGAGCACTTCAGTGTCCGACACTCCTCAACAACGGTTTTGGCGGACATAGAATTGAAGGGATTGGAGACAAACATGTTCCATGGGTACATAATGTCCGAAATACCGATATGATTATTGCCATAGATGATCAGGATTCAATGGATGTTTTGCGTCTTTTTAATGAGGAAGCAGGTAAAGAATATCTGAAATCAAAAGGGTTAAACACAGAAGCAATAGATAAACTTTCACTTCTTGGTATATCCGGTATTGCAAATGTTCAGTCTGCTATTAAAATGGCAAAATACTATGAAATGGATGACCAGGATGTAGTAGTGACAGTCCTGACAGACTCTGAAGAGATGTACACATCCAGACTAAAAGAGATGAACAAAGCTAACGGCAACTTTACAACAGAAACAGCAGCAGCTGTTTACGCAAGAAGTCTGATGGGAGTAGGTATTGATAATGTTCTTGAACTTTCTTATTACGACAGATTAAGAGTTCACAACTTAAAATACTATACATGGGTTGAACAGCAGGGTAAAACCTACGAAGAGATCAATGCTCAGTGGTATGACAAGAGCTACTGGACAAGTATTCAGGATATGACAGATAAGATTGATGCTTTAATTGATGCATTCAATAAAGATGTTGGGATACTGTAAAAATAAAGTAATATCTTAGCGCGCACGTAAGGGCGAATGGCTACGGCTGCATAGCCGAGCAGCAACGAAGTTGCGACCAGGCCGTTCGCCCTTACGTGCGCCTTTTTTTTAACTGCCCCTAATAGGAGAAACAAATGGAATTTAAATACGAATGTAATGACTGTGGAAAAGAATATCCTTCTGACAAAATAATTTACAGATGTCCCGTCTGTTCAGCTTCCAATGAAGATGGAAAGATGCAGAAAGGTAATTTAATTACAAAAATAGATGATAAACATCTTAAATCATTATTAACAAAAGATTCTGTAACACCCGGTGACTTTCTTCCGTACAAAATTCCAAATGAAATGACATTCCCTGTAGGAAATACTCCCCTATACTCTCCTTTAAGATTAATTATTAAGACAGGTTTTAAAAACCTAAAAATCAAGAATGACGGTGCAAACCCTTCCGGCTCATTCAAAGACAGGGCGTCCCAGCTTGTTGCGGCTCAGGCTCTTCATTTTGGCGAAAAAACAATAGCTCTTGCTTCCACAGGAAATGCAGGGTCTGCTATGGCATGTGCAGGGGCTGCTTACGGTCTGGATATTGTACTGTTTGTTCCGGAA
Organism: Spirochaetota bacterium; assembly: GCA_024280415.1. GTDB lineage: Bacteria > Spirochaetota > Spirochaetia > B11-G9 > B11-G9 > JAJRQE01. The sequence goes on from JAJRQE010000130.1 coordinate 3,009, forward strand.
TCCGCACCTAAGGCAAAACTGCTTCAGTCTGCACTTTACGGTGCAAAAGTTGTTCCTATAAAGGATAACTACGATGCAGCTTTTTCTCTTTCCATAGAGTATACAAAAAAATATGGCGGTATTAACAGAAACACAGCCTATAACCCAATGACTGTAGAGGGTAAAAAAACTATTTCCATAGAACTTTTTAATCAAATGGGAAGAAAAGCTCCGGATGCAGTTTATGTTCCTGTTGGAGACGGAGTAATCTATTCCGGTGTTTTTAAGGGATTTTACGATCTTAAAGAAGCTGGTTTAATAGATAAATTACCTAAAATTATCTGTGCTCAATCTGAAAAAAGCAATGCTATAAGTAAAGCCTGGAAAAGTGGAGTTCTTAACACCATTCCTAAAGCAACTACAAGGGCAGATTCTATTTCTGTCGAAAGTCCTGCAAATGGAAGAATGGCTGTTCGTTATATAAATGAATCTGATGCATGGGCCACAGAAGTAACAGACGAAGCTATTCTTGCTGCACAGCTTGAACTGGGAAGTGAAGCAGGAATATTTGCCGAACCAGCTGCTGCATGTGCCTGGGCCGCCTTTAAAAAGGATGCAGAAGAAGGCAAGATAGATAAAAATGCTGAAGTTGTAGTTCTTCTAACAGGGATAGGTTTTAAAGACATGGCATCCGTGGAAGGGGCTATTTCAGTTCCGGAGTCTATTGAACCTACTGTGGAAGCTTTGGGCAAGGTTTTTGGGTAAAAAAGACCCAGGATTCCTGATCTCTGATATTTATTACCAAATAGCATTTTTATAGTTTTTTAATATCTTCTCATCTTTAGTTAAAAGATTGTCATCCATAAAAGATGCATTTGCAGTAATTAAACGATCAAAGGGATCTCTAGTCCAATCATGTAAAAAAGATTCTGTTATTATTCCAGATAGTTTGTGGTCACAGCGTTTTAGCCCAATCTCATCTTCCAGATAACAGATAATGGTATCCGGTTCTTTTTCAATCCTTTTTATCTCATATAAATACTGTAATTCCAAGCGGACAAATTCAGATACATAAAGTAAACCACTATCAATGAGTTGACATGCTTTCTTGGAAAGCTTTTTAATTTCACTATCATAGAGCCAAACGACAATATGAGTGTCTAAATATAATCTGGTTTCCATTCCGCCGCCCAGTCTATTGTCAGAATATCATCAGAGTTACCAATAAAACATTTCTTTCTTTTTTTATTCCTCAAACGATCAATTCTTGAAGGAGGATTATCCTCAATAATTACTAGAGTCCTGTTTCGTCGCTCTATTTGAACAGGTTTACCCTCATCCAGAATTTTATCCAGTATTGAGAAAATATTCTTTCTTAATTCTGTAGGTTTCATATTATCAGGATAATACCAATTGTGTACGTTGTCAATATATTGATGTACAGAGGGTGCACAAAGTGATTAATAAAGAAGTCAACCTGATTTTTACTTATTGAACATAATGGTATTATCAGGCGATTTATTCCGAAAGGTAGTGATATTGGTTTAGTAAAAAAGAACTCTATCAGAAAAATCCAGGACTGGATGAATAACCTTCCTCGAAGAATCCTGGATGGAAGATCACCACTGGAAGCTCTTGCCGATGAATTAGGAGCCGGATTTAAAATACCTGAATTATTGGAGATAAAAATATGATAAAAAACGGACAAACTACTTTACAGGGAACCGGAAGACCAGATTCATTATTCATAAAGGTCACAGTCACAGGTCCTGTTTTATCCTCCTTATCTCCTCCAGCAAACACCGAAAACACACATGTTACCAATAAAGCCAATACTAATCCATTCTTCAGTAACTTCACAAGCTACCCCCTTATAATAATTACAAAGTATAAAAACCCTGATTTGATTAATTTGTGCTGTTTTATCCTATTTGTCAAGTAATATATTCATTTTTTGACCGAAACAACCAATTTTACAATTTAAAAGAGACTTTATCAATAATTACAAACCGTTTAACTATGTTTCATTCATAGATATTCTAAATAACTTATTCCTGTATTGATATTTCTCTACTATGTCTGGCAACCCGTGCATTTTTTGCTTGTTTTGTGCAATATAACTATTTGAATTTTAATTAAATAGTGTTAAAATTTATAATGCAATCTGCGTACATAAGGTAGATTTTCTTTGATGTACACAAATAAGATAGTGTGCTAGTTTAACTAAAATATTCAGGCAGGGAGAGTTAATATGTCCAAAGTTGCACAAAGAGAACAGAAACTTCTTGAACTCCTACAAACTTACCGGCGTCTCGATATTAAAAAAGT
>JAJRQE010000131.1 GCA_024280415.1 Spirochaetota bacterium
ATCTCCCCCAAGCAGATTTGCAAGCTTTAGAGATATTGCTAATCCAAGACCGGTTCCTCCATATTTACGCTCTGTTGACATATCTGCCTGGGTAAACAAAAGAAATACTGCATTCTGCTTATCTTCTGCTATACCAATCCCGGTATCGGTTATAACAATAGTTAATTCCTCATCCTTATATTTACAGATTACTCTTATACTCCCTTTTTCCGTAAATTTCAGTGCATTCCCAAGAATATTATTTATAATTTGTATCAGTTTGTATTTGTCTCCATAGACAATATCAGGAACCGGTGTAGTATATTTAACTGTTAATTCAAGCCCTTTGTTCTCTGCTCTCTTTTCAAATATATTTTTTGTATCGGTTAATAATTCGGTAACAGAAAAAGGTTCTTCCTTTATATCCAGTTTCCCCAATTCAATTTTCGAAAAATCCAGGATATCGTTGATCAGGGAAAGGAGATTCTCTCCCGAAGTTTTTATCATTCCAAGTTTACTCTTCTTCTCAGAATCTTCTTCCTTAGAAAAAAGAAGTTCAGTAAATCCTATTATTGCATTCATGGGCGTTCGTATTTCATGGGACATATTTGCTAGAAACTGGCTTTTTGTTTTATTTGCCGCTTTTGATGCTTCTACTTCCAGCTTAAGCTTTTCAATTTGCTTAAACTCTGTTATATCGACAATGTTACCCTCTACATATTTGATTCTACCATTTTTTACCCTAATAACATGTGCACTGCCCTTTACAACTATAACATTTCCATCTTTTTTATATAATTCAGTTTCCACATTTTTGATAACTCCATTCGTCATTAGCAGCTTTATTAACATCTCCCTGTTTTCAGTATACTTATGTAAACTAATAGAATTATCTATCCTAAGAACCTCTTCCTGAGTCTCATATCCCAATATGTGAGCGAAAGAAGGATTTACCATTGTAAACTTTCCATCCTTTTTTATCTGATATATTCCATCCAAAGAATTTTCAAAGATACTTCTATATCTCTTTTCAGTCTCTTTAATCTCTTTTGATAACTTTTCTACAGCATAAAAGGAGTTTATAAACCTACTGGCAAGAGTGGAAGTCTGTATAACAACAAATATAAATAGTCCAACCGGGAAAAACTCACCTGTATTTAACACTCCGTTAAGAAAAAGAAAATCATCGATTGCAAATGTAAATATCACCAGAAAACCAATAAACATGATTACCGCATGATCACGTTTTCTTTTAATGGTGACAATATGTAAGAATACAAGATATATTCCACCGAATACAGTCAACAACTGAAAATAAATAATTGTTTCAGTAAAAATTCGGACAGGGGCAACAATTACTAAAATGATAAACAATACTGAAATACTACGAAAAATACGAATATACAATCTATTCATATCAAGAGAAAATAAATATCTTATAAAAGTAAGATAAACAGGAGCACCTAGATAAAAAGTTAAATACTCCAACTTAATAAGTAGTGACCATGGGAAAGAGGGGAAAAGTATTTTTATAAATAATTCACCTGTTAGAAGCAAGCGTAACGATATTAAAAAACAAAAGACACCGAAAGCCAGAGATTCCTTTTCCTTTCTTCGGAGCAGAAAAATAATGAAATGATACATACCCATTGTGAATATGCTTGCAAACAGGAACAAATCTAAATAAAAACTACTGTTCCTGCCACTTCTGATATCATCTTCCATACCAAGTTTAATAGAATACCATAAACCACCTTTGGCATACCAAAAGTTTGAAACCTGAAAATCCAGTCTGATTTTACTGGTTTCAGGTTTAAACCTAACAATTTGTGTAACAGCTTTCGGGTTACCTCCAGTTTTGTTTTTTGCAATTATCCCTGCTGAAACCAGAGGCTTTCCATTAATTAATACCGAATAAGCAGTGCTGATTGTTGGAAGCTGTAAAGCAAGAGTCTTATTCATTACCTCCGGGTTAAGAAATAGCGTTAGACGATAGGTGGCATACCCTGTTCCTGTAAGCTTGTCTCCATTAAACTCATATCCATTCCAAACTCCCGGAACAGGTATGTAATTTTTATCTCCTGACTCAGCATAGCTATTAAAATAATCATCCAACAGGAACTGCCCCCAGTAGAACTCCCACTCACCATCAAGGTCAATGGATCCATCTTCTGAAAAATTCCAGTTACTCAGATCCAAAACTCCCTCAACAGCTACAGGTTGTTTTACCAGAGTATCACTCTGACGGCATGAAATAATTGTAAACAACAAAAATATCAGGATAATACTAATTCTTAATTTCATATTTTTGCACCAAAAATTCCTGCAATCTTATTTTTTAGAACTTCCCTGTCTATTGGTTTTGAAATATAATCATTACAACCTGCTTCAATATATTTTTCAGCATCTCCTACCAGAGCATTGGCCGTTAAAGCGATTACATAGAGTTTTTTCAGATCATTATCTTCTCGAATATATTTTATAGTCTCAAGACCATCCATAACCGGCATCTGAATATCCAGAAAAAAAAGATCATATTGCTGGGATTTTAATCTTTCAATGGCAAATTTTCCATTTTCTGTAATCTCACATTCAAAACCTAGCTCATTAAGCATCGCTTTAATTAGTGCCTGGTTAATTTTATTATCTTCTGCAATAAGAATACGATATTTTGAATTATAATTTCTGGTGTTATCATCAATTCCAGGAGTGTTAAAGGTATCCCCTGAGATATAACATTTTTCATCTTTTACTTCCACTTCCGGTAAGGGGAATTTCAAAACGAAGACCGATCCGAGACCCTCAGTACTCATGACAGAAAGACTCCCTCCAAGGAATTCTGCTAATTCCCTTGAAATTGCCAAACCAAGACCTGTACCCCCAAATTCTCTCTCCGTTGAAGAATCAGCCTGAAGAAAAACTGAAAAAATACTTTCCAGTTTTTCTTCAGGGATTCCTATTCCTGTATCTGTGATTTTTATAACAGCAATACCATTTTCATAGATTAAATCTATTACAACATTTCCATTCTTGGTAAATTTAAGTGCATTTCCAATTATATTGGTTAATATCTGGATAATCCTATGTTCATCCCCAAAAACATATTCGGGTACTAATTTATCAATCTTTATGGTATACTCAAGACTCTTTTCATCCGCTCTTCTTCTGTACATACTGTAAAGATTATCCAAACTTGATCTCAGGCTAAAAATTTTATTTTCTATATCAATTTTTCCTGCTTCAATTTTCGAAAAATCCAGGATATCGTTAATCAGAGAGAGGAGATTCTCTCCCGAAGTTTTTATCATTCCAAGTTTACTCTTCTTCTCAGAATCTTCTTCCTTAGAAAAAAGAAGTTCAGTAAATCCTATTATTGCATTCATGGGTGTTCGTATTTCATGGGACATATTTGCAAGAAAATCCGACTTTGCTCTATTGGCTTCCTCTGCAATATTTTTAGATTTTTTTAAGTCAAACTCAATTTTCTTTAAATTGCTGATATCCCGAACCACCACAGTCACACCGGCATATCCACCGGACAGGTTGTTCATTTTTGAAACTTTTGCACTGTACCATTTAAGCTCTCCTTCCATATCCAGTGAATAATCAAATTGATGAGGATTTCCGGTATTTTTTACAGAATCTATAGCTTCTTCTGCAAGCCGGGCAATGTGCGGAGGCATTGTTTCTCTTAATGATTTGCCAATAAAAAAATCAGAAGGTGCATATAACTTATAATCTAATCTGGGCTGATAGTAGTTAATAAAAATATTTTTTGTATCCAGAACGAACAAGAGATCATCCATTGAAGCAATGACTCCCCTTAATTCCTCTTCACTGACCTTCTTATCCAGCTCAAGTATAATTTTTTTGGAATATTGGATTATTAGAATACTAATAAATATATATAAGCAAATAATAAAAAGAGTTATCAGCCATGGCTGAAGAAACAGATACCATTTATTAAAATTTTTGAGAAATACCAATTGCCACTCACCATATTCATCCAGGAGAAGAAGGGGTGATGAAAGAACACTATATTTCTTATTTTTATATACAACATTTTTCGATTTAAATGAAAATGGTAATATTTCGGGCATATGTCGTGGAAAAACAGTATTAAACTGAGTCTCTGTGTCTAAGTTTCGTAATTCCCCGCCTCCATTTCCAAAAGAATACTTAAACATCCATTCATCAATATTAGAGGAAAAGACTATACCTGAACTGGAAACAACGGCAGAAGGAGAATTATAACGATTAATAAAAATATCAACCATTTCAAGATCCATTTTTGCTACTAAAACTCCAACAACCTCTCCAGAATGTCCAGTTCGCATATCAAAAACAGGCGCAGAATAATATAAACCCCGTTTCCCTGTTGTAACACCTACAGCAGGATAGATTGCTGCTTCTCCCCTCATTGCACTGGTAAAATAAGGTCGAAAACTATAGTTTTCTCCTGTTAGCGTTGCTCCTTTATCGTATGGAGTAGATGCAATGACGAAACCATTTTTATCCATAACATACACAATGGAAGCATTATAATCTTCCTTCAAATCAACAATTATTTTAAGAATAGCAGGTAATTCCTTAGGAAGTGCCCCCGATAAAATTCCATTCATAACTTCAGATCGTTTGGCTACATTTTTTATAACACTGAAGATTTCAGTATTTGTAATTTTAGAATTAAGATCTAAACTATCAAGTAAAATAGTATCGCGAAACTCCTTAATTTGCTTTTCCCGATAGAACTCACTATGTATTTTAATATTTAAAAAAATTGAGAGAATAGATAGTATTGAAATAGATATTAGTAAAATAACTTTATATTTTATTATTCTGGATTGAACATCCATTATATAATTACTTCCCGGTTATTCACCCACTGACTGATTTTATAATTAGACTCCACTTTACCATACTCCAGTTTTAACTTTATAATATATCTGCAGATCCATCAATTCCCACCGGATTTCCCAATCATTTTATAGACTTTATCTAAAGTCACAGAAACCCCATTCTGACTATCCAGCCATGCTCCTGCATGCAATCAGTATACCTAAATATACTTTTCCCACAAGAGTTTTTGTACCAACAACCACTTCTAAAGGAGGTGGTTTACAAGAAACGCACAAAAGGGCTTAAGCTGCTGCTATAGCTTATTATCAAAACAGATAATGCAATTATTTCACTTTCCGGGTCATCCTCTATGCTCTTTGAATCTTCTCTGATATTATAACTTTTGTTTATTAATAGCTAAATATCACTTGATTTTATGGAGGCTTTTCCCTTTGACTGAAAAACTTAACAGATTTCTTCAGGTTCCTATGGGTACTGAAACAATCTATATTGAGGACGCATACAGACACAGACTTGCAAATGAGGAACTAGGCAAATTATTTACATCCTGGGGATATCTGCCGGTTGAAACACCGGTATTTGATTTCTTTGATATTTACCAGGAATTTATTCCTGTAGAGAAAGATATTTACAGACTCATAGACAGGGAAGGTGATCTCCTTATGCTGAGGTCTGATATTACACTGTTTCTTGCAAAACAAATGGGTCTCTCTTTAAAAGAAACAGATCTTCCCGTAAGAGTATGCTATTCAGGGACAATTTTACGACACCAGAACAGGGAGGATATTTCAAAAAATGAGTTTTTCCAGACAGGTGTCGAACTTATTGGTAAAAAGGGGCATAATGCAGACCTTGAAATTTTAATGCTTCTCAGTTCAACTTTCAGAACCCTCGAAATTAAACCAGCCCTGCACATTGGATCCAGAGAGCTGCTCAATGCCTCTGTACCAGATATTGGTAATTCCGGAAAAAGAGAGATAGAGAGACTGATAAGCTACAGAGATTTCGATGAGCTTGGCCGGAGACTGAGAGGTATTACCGACAGTAAAAGAGCAGATACCATTAAAGAGCTGTTTCAATTTACCGGCTCTGCAGAAGAACTGCGGAACTATACAGAATCGATCAAACCAGCTCTTAATCCAAAAGAAATATCTGCTATAGATAAACTTCTTTTAATTATGGAGGATCTGGCAAAACTGAATCTAGGAGGTGATTTTGTTTTGGATTTATCCGAAGTTGGTAATCAGCCTTACTACACTGGTATTGTATTTCAGGGATATCTGGATGGTGTTGACTCAGCAGTTGTTTCCGGAGGAAGGTATGATAATCTTCTTGGGGAATTTGGCTTTACAACACCTTCAGTCGGCTTCTCACTCCTACTCAGAAAAATCGAAAATCAGCTTGGAAAAAAATTCTCTCTCCCTGCCTTTGATAAAGCAGAGGGAGAAAATTTTATAGATTCACTGCAAAAAGCCGAAAAATTAAGAAAGAAAGGAAGGATTGTAATTCTATGATATCAGATACTGCAGAACCCCTCTCGCTTGCTCTGCCGAAGGGTAGATTAATGGAGGATGTAGGTAAATTTTTTAAACAGAAGGGTCTCGATTTCTCATTTGACAACAGAAAGCTTGTGAGTTATGACAAATCTGGAAATTTGAAAATTTTCCTTGTAAAAAATTCTGACCTTCCCACCTATGTTAATCATGGAATTGCAGGACTCGGCATCTGTGGTTCGGATGTACTTTATGAATCGGGATATAAATTTTTTAACCTGATGACCTTTGATTTTGGTGGAACCAGTATGTGTATTGCAGGAATGAAAGGTGCAAAACGAACAGCTAACGAGAGAAAACTTTCTGTTGCAACTAAATTTACCAAATTTACCAGCGATTACTTTCATAAGCAGGGTATTCCTGTGGAAATAGTAAAACTTAACGGATCTGTTGAACTTGCTCCTGTGCTGGGGCTTACTCCATATATCGTCGATCTGGTCGAAACAGGCAATACTCTTAAAGCAAATAATCTGGAGATCCTTGAAAAACTGGAAGATATAAAGGTTCACCTTGTAGTAAATCCAGCCTATTACAAGCTGCATTACAAGTCGATTAAAAGAATAGTATCTATTCTAAAAGCTAAAACATAGAGGAAAAACTATGCCCTTACGTAAAATTGAAATTGAGAGAAAAACTAAAGAAACTGATATTAAACTGATCCTTAATACAGATGGTGGGAATATAACTATTAATACAGGCATTCCATTTTTCGATCATCTTTTAACTGCGATGACATTTCATGGTGAAATTGGAATTGATTTAACTGCAACAGGTGATGTTGATGTGGATCCCCACCATCTTGTTGAAGACACCGGACTTGTTCTGGGAGCCGCACTAAAAAAGACTATAGAGACATACGGTGCAGTAAGGCGTTTTAGCCATACAGTTATCCCCATGGATGAAGCACTTTCTGAGGTTACTCTTGATGTTTGCGGAAGACCCTGCCTCGTTTACAATGCACTGTATCCCCAGGAATATTCAGGACAGTTCCAGATGGCTCTATTGAAAGAATTTCTTGGGGCTCTGGCAAATTCCGCCGGCATGGGAATTCATGCCCACTGCAGATATGGGGAAAACAGCCATCATATGGCAGAATCTCTTTTTAAAGCCCTGGGTAAAGCAATTAAAGCCTCCTTCACCCCTGTAAATTCAGATAAAATAATGTCAACCAAAGGTAAATTGTAAAATTGTTCCAAAATCTCCAATTTTTACCCTTAATAGAGGAAATTTCATTTGAACTAATTTAGTAAGGTGTGATATAGTCTGTTATGAATGGAGACCGTAAAGTACTGGAGGAAAACCGCTCGGGATTTATTAAAACAGTAAAAACCGGGAATTCGAAGATCAGTCCGTCTGACAGAATTGCCCTTATTAGAAAAGGCAACGAGTTATTCAATTCAGGTAAATATGAAACAGCAAAGAAAATATTTATTACAACAGGCTATTCCGATGGATTAATTCGAATGGGTGATTATTATATTAAAGAGAATAACCACGTGGGTGCACTAAAAATGTACTGGTTGGCTCCTGCTCATGATCAATTTGAACAGATATCACTGCAGACAGCCGCAGTAATACGCAAATGGCTGAAAGAAGAGGAAAAAGTTAATGGATAAAATGGAAGATTTAAATCCAAAAGATATTTCAGAACCCAAAACAGAGGAAGAAATTGCTCAGTTAAAAATTTCTGAACTTTCCAAACGGGGATACCAGCTTCTAAAAGAAAAAATGATAAGTGAAGCTGAGGATTGTTTTGATCAGATCCTTGAAATGGATAAAGATAACAATTATGCATTGGTTGGATTGGGGGATGCCGCCCGCAAAAGGGGCAAATTCAAAGATGCCATAATATACTACCAGCGATGTCTGGACATGTATGAGCTGAATAATTATGCCCTTTTCGGACTTGCAGACTGTTATAAAGCATTGAGGAAGTATAATCAGGCAATCAAGATCTGGGAACAGTATCTGGTTCATGACAGCGGAAATATAACGGTTCTAACCAGAGTTGCAGATGCCTACAGAAAGGTTAAAGACTTTAAGGGGTCAAAAGAAGTTTACCTGAAGGTTCTGGAGATAGAGAAAGATAACCCCTATGCACTTATCGGATTAGGTCATCTTCACTACGATTTCAAAGAATTCAGGGAGGCTCTCCACTACTGGGAGAAAATGGTCGAAGTTCGAAGTGATTCCATTGATATCAGGGTACTTACTTCTCTCGGGAACTGTCACAGAAAATTGAAATCCCATGATAGTGGGTTAAAATATTTCCAACAGGCACTGGCCATTGAACCTAATAATTTTTACGCTCTCTTTGGTCTTGCTGATTGTTTTAGAGGGTTAAACAGGGACGAAGAATCTTTGGCCTGCTGGCAGAAAATTTTAAAACTTGACCCCTATAACAAAGTAATACTTACCCGGGCAGGGGATTCATACCGTGCAATGGGTGATTTTGACAACGCAGAGGAGTATTATCAAAAGGCTCTTAATATTGAATTTGATGCCTATGCAATACTCGGACTGGCATTGATAAACAAAGAAAAGGGCAATTTTGAAAATGCCATTGAAAGCCTACAGGGACTGCTGAAAAATGACAGAAAAAACCACAGGCTCTATACGGAAATTGCAGAATGCTATCTTGTTCTTGGAAAAAAAATCAAAGCTGTTGAAATTTTGGAAGAATTTCAAAAAATGGGAATAAGAAATATCTACGTCACAAACCTTCTTTCCAGAATTAAAACAGGTTAAGAAGAGTTTTTTTATGGAAGCAGTACTTTCAGGAATGATGCCGGATGAATTGGCTCGTGAACTGTCATTAAAGCCCTCTTTCAGAGGCAGACAGATTTTTGAATGGATACACAAAGGTGCTCTCAGTTTTTCTGAAATGACTAATATTCCTCTGGAATTCAGGGACTCCCTGAAAGATAAAAAAATATTAAGTTCTGAGGTTTCACTGGAATCTGCAAGTGAAGACGGAACTGCTAAAATTACAATTAAACTACAGGATAACAGCTTTATAGAGAGTGTCCTTCTTGTAGATGAAAATGACCGTAAAACTGCATGTCTCTCCAGCCAGGCAGGGTGTGCCATGGGATGTACTTTCTGTAAAACAGCTACTATGGGATTAATTAGAAATTTATCTGCAGGTGAAATAGTCGAACAGTTTCTTCATCTTCAGAGAAAGTACGGTAATATTTCAAATATTGTGTTTATGGGAATGGGTGAGCCCCTGGCAAATTTCGCTGAGGTTCTCAAATCTATCCGCATACTCCATCATCCGTTGGGACAGAATATCGGTCATAGAAAAATTACAATTTCGACAAGCGGATTAACCTCAGGAATAAGAGAACTGGCCGAAACAGGAATCCCTGTCCGGTTAGCAGTATCTCTTATCAGTGCAGAAAGTGATTTACGGCTAAAGCTCATGCCTGTTGCAGGAAAAGAATCCCTCAAACAATTAAAGGAGAGTATCCTCTATTTTCAGGAAAAAACGAAAAAGCGAATTACTCTCGAATATGTACTCATAGGTGGGATAAATGATAAAAAAGAGGATGCTGTAAAACTCCGCCATTTTGTAAATAATCTTAAAGTCATAGTAAATATAATACCATGGAACCCTGTTGATGATCTGCCCTACAGGGAACCTGATGAGGAGACCATCAGCTCCTTTATTTCCACCCTCGAAGATCTGAGCATACCTGTTACAAAGAGATACCGAAAGGGAAGATCGGTAAATGGTGCCTGCGGTCAGTTAGCGGTGCTCCAGAACAGCCCTGATCCTTCGGACTCCGGCAGAGCTTGACTGTTCCTTCTTTATTCTGAACTGACCCATACTTCCAGTACTTGAAACATGAGGACCACCGCAAACCTCTTTGGAAAAGCTGCCAATAGAGTAGACTTTAACCTGCTCATCATATTTATCACTGAAAAATGCAAGGGCACCCTTATCTTTTGCCTGTTCCAGAGTAATAATCTCCATGAACACAGGAAGGTTCTCTTTTATTTGATTATTAATAAGATCTTCTACCTCTTTAATTTGTTCTGGGGTCATTTTTTCCGGATGGATAAAGTCAAACCTAAGCCTTTCCGGGGTAATATTACTCCCTTTCTGCTGAACATGGTCGCCAAGAACTATTCTTAAAGCCTTATGGAGCAAATGGGTGGCAGTATGAAGAGCTGTAGTAGTTTCTGAATTATCGGCAAGACCTCCCTTAAAAACCTTGTCAGAGCCCTGTTTTGAGAGAGCCTGATGCTTTTCAAAAGCTTTATCAAATCCTCCCTTATCAACCTTTAATCCATGTTCTGCGGCCAGTTCCTCAGTAATTTCAAAAGGAAATCCATAAGTATCGTAGAGCTTAAATGCCATACGTCCGGGAATTATCGGGTTTTTACTTTTTAAAAGATTTGGAAGAAGTTTTTCAAACTCATGCTCCCCTTTCTGAAGGGTTAATGAAAACCTCTCCTCCTCTGCTGCAAGTTCCGAAAGAATTATATCCCCTGCCGAACCAAGTTCAGGGTAGGTTTTTACATATTGGTCAATAACAATTTCTCCAAGAGAAGGCAAAAAAGACCCCTCCACTGACAATTTCCTTCCATGTCTTATTGCCCGGCGGATAAGGCGTCTGAGAATGTACCCCTGGCCCAGATTAGATGGTTTTACCCCCTGCTCATCACCAAGTATAAATACCGCTGTCCGGCAATGGTCAACAATTATGCGTATAGAAATATCACTCTCCTGATCACTTCCATATTTTACACCCGAAAAAGCTTCCACCTTTTTTATCAGATCTGTAAAAACAGCTGTTTCATATACAGAAGATCTACCCTGAAGCATTGCAACAGTTCTTTCAATTCCCATTCCCGTATCAACACATTTTCTGCCCATAGGAACATAGGAACCGTCTTCCTGCTTATTGTACTGCATGAAAACATCGTTCCATATTTCAAAATACTTACCACAATGACATCCGGGCTTACAATCCGAACCACACACCGTTTTGCCTGTATCTATAAACATTTCAGAATCAGGACCACATGGACCTGTAGCTCCCGCAGGTCCCCACCAGTTATCCTCCCGGGGCAGGAAGTAGATTCGATCATCAGGAATACCCAGAGAACGCCAAATTTCTGCTGACTCGTTATCAGCAGGAACTTCTGAGTCTCCCTTAAACACTGTTACAGACAGCTTATCTGCCGAAAATCCAAGGTACCGGGGAGAAGTAAGGAATTCATAGCTCATCCGGATGGCATCTTCCTTAAAATAGTCACCTAAAGACCAGTTTCCAAGCATCTCAAAAAAAGTTAGATGGCTGGGATCACCAACCTCATCAATATCTCCTGTACGGATACATTTCTGAAAATCCACAAGGCGTTTTCCCGAAGGATGAGTCTCTCCCAGAAGATAGGGAACCAGAGGATGCATTCCGGCAGTTGTAAAAAGAACTGTGGGATCATTTTCCGGAATAAGTGATTTACCACTTATCTCTATATGTTTTTTTGATACAAAGAATTCTATATATTTACTTCTTAACTCATCGGATGTCATTGATTTTCCTCTCTAGTTTCCTTTAGGTGAGATGATTATATGGATCTCATAAGTCTATTGCAAGTGTCTCAGGTTTCAATTCTATTACGTCCTTTTGCCTTGGCTCTGTATAGGGCTGCATCTGCAAAGCCGATAATTTCAGAATAATCATGCCCTTTTTCGGGAACAATAGAACTTATACCAATACTGATAGTCAAAAAACTGCCAATATCGGAACCGATATGCTCAATATTAAGAGCTTCCAGTTTATTTTGAATCTCTTTCCCAATCTGAAGTGCTCCTTCAGTATCAGTTTGCGGAAGAATAAGTGCAAACTCTTCACCACCGTATCGTACAGGAATATCTATGGGTCTTTGACAGACCTCTTTAATTATTTCCCCGATAGATCGTATACAATCATCTCCTTTCTGATGACCATAGGTATCGTTATACTGTTTAAAGAAATCAACATCACACATAAGCAATGATAAATTTATCTGGTTTCTCATATGACGATACCATTCTTTCTTCAGTATAAAATCAAAGTATCTTCGATTAAAAATATTGGAAAGGCTGTCTGTAATTACCAGCTTTTCCAGCTCTTTATTCTTGTTCGCCAGCTGCCGGGTCTTGCTTTTTACTTTTTCCTCCAGAGAAAGATTTAATTTTTCCATTTCCAGAGAAGCTTCCCTTATGTACTGGTCATATCTGGAAAAAAGAGATGAAGTTACTCTGGCAAAAAATAAGGTTCCAATAAAAACTGCAAGAATTAGAATACCAATTGTTATAATAGTTCGGACGATAACCATTCGCACTCTTGAAGTCATATCCTGCTGTCTCTCCAGAACCATAGCCTCGAGAGAATCCATATATATTCCTGTTCCAATGCTCCATTCCCATTCCGGGTAATATTTTGCATATCCTATTTTTAATACTTCTGTTTGAGATCCCGGGTTTAACCACTGATACTGAACATATACACCATTTTCACTCCCGGGAGTCTTAAGATATTCTCTCCCGAGCTCATATCCTGTAGAATCTTTTATATCCTTTACATTGGTACCCACCAGATCA
>JAJRQE010000132.1 GCA_024280415.1 Spirochaetota bacterium
CCTCAATTACTCCTGGTTTTATCAGGGCGGCATTTTTTGATCCGCACTCAATACCGAATTTAACAGCTTTTTCCAGGCTGACCCTGTTATTAAGACTATAGGCAAGTCCGGCAGTAAAGGCATCTCCGCTTCCTATTGTATTAACAGTTTTGACTTTTGTAACTGCTGCTTCTTTAATAGTTCCTTTATTGTCTGTATAGATTACAGGCATGGTACCACGAGTCAAAATGGTCCTAATGCCGTATGCACTTAATAGTTCTTTCATTTTTTCTATAACCATTGCTTTTAATTCAGAATTTTCTTCGTGTTCCCCAATTAGAAATTTTGGAAAAAAAGTTGAAACGAATTCCGGGAAATTGATTTTAATAATATCCGGTTTATAGGGAATCGAATTTAGAAGATCATTTCCCCTGTAATCCAGGATTACAGTTTTTCCGGAAGCCTTTGCAAGTTTGACCATCTTTGGGAAGATTGTATCTCCGAATCCTAAAGCTTTGGATCCTGCTATTATTACATTTTCTGTTTTCATAAGTAGATTTTTATATAGATCCATAATCTTTTTTTCGACCCCATTATCTACAGGTGGAGATTCTTCTACTATTTCAGTAACTGTATTATTCCCTTTATTTATCAGTGTTGTACAGGTTCTAATATAAGAAGTGTTTGGAGCTGTAGTCAGTGAAAGTTTATCCCTTTCTATCAACTTCCGTAAATATTCTCCTCTGTCTCCGGATTGAGTCAGATGCACGGCATTCATTCCCAACTGGTTTAATATCCTTGTTGTATTTACACCTTTACCTGCTGCATCTGTCTGGTATTTAGAAGATCTATTTACTTCATTTTCATTCAGTTTATCCAGAATTATTGTTTTTTGGAAAGTAGGATTAAGACATACTACCAGAAAGTCATACTGCATATTTTTACCTCGTCCTGATCAAATTAATTTTGAAAAGTAATTTTAATAACAGCACCATTGTCTGTCATAAAGTCTGCAGAGCCACCAATCTGAGCTGCAAGAGATTCTACAAGATCAATACCAATCTGCTCCTGGCTGTGGACTCTTGTCTCCGGAAAACCTATTCCGTTATCTCTAAAAATTATCTGATTATTTTTTCCTGTTTTATTTAATGTTATACTAATTATTCCCGGGGTATCTGTGAATGCATATTTAACAGAATTAATTATTAATTCATTTAGAAGAAGTGCCAGTGGAACCAGAGTATCCGGCTTAATTTCTATATCTTCTTCTATGTTCAGTTCAAATACTATACCATTCATAAAAATTGCAGAACTCTGAATTGAAGCGGTAAGATCCAGCAGATATGATCGTAGATCTATGCTGGAAAGATTCCTGCCACTGTATAATCTTTCGTGTACCAGAGATATTGTATAGACCCTTTGTTTTAAATCTTCAAAAATAAATGGATTAATATTGTTTTTCAGCATACTGCCTTGGAGGTTAATGAGGGACATAATCAGACCCAGGTTGTTTTTTACACGGTGGTGGATTTCCCTGAGTAAAATTTCTTTTTCTCTAAGTGATTTCTCAAGGGAGTTCTCGATTCTCTCGTGCTTTTTCATTTCCTCTTTTGTTTTATCAAATAGTAATGAACTTTGCAGAGCTACCGAGGCTGCATGTGCAAAAGGTAAAAGCTTTTCTATGTCACTTTCAGAAAAAAGACCTGCAGTATCACTTTCAAGTGCTAATAAGCCCATTGCTATATTATTTTTGGAGAAGAGAGGGATACCGATGAATCCCAGAATAAATTCAGTTTCTTTGAATATACGCCAATTAGGATATTTCCGTGTATCTGGAATTATACTGATTGTGCCGTGTTTAAGATGAAAATCCGTATCTCCCAACTCCGTAACTTTAAAATAAGATTTGCGGATAAAGTTGCCAGCCTCAAATTTATCATACCCTGTTTCCGATACAACTTTTAGGTATCCATTCTCTAAAAGTTTAATATTTGCACAGGAATATGGAATTATATTTTTAACCTCTTTCAAAATTGCATTTAAAATTTCATCTCTGTTCAGAGAAGAGCACAGATGAAATAGAATATTCTGGAGTGTCAGGGTTCTTGTCTTCTGCTCCTCAGCAAGGGCAACGGCTTTTATCAGATTTTCTTCATTATGTTTTCGTTTGGAGATATCCATCATAGTAACTAAAATATTGTCTTTTCTGCTGGGAGGAATAAAAGCAGTCATTAACAGGTTTAATTCTCTGCCGTCGACAGTTATGGGACTTATCTCTTCCTGACAACTGGGAATGCCCTCTTTCATGGCTGCAAAGATTGAGATAAAGCCTTTAAACGATTCCGGGGTAATGATATTCCCCCCCTCCAGAATGTTCAGGAAATCCAATTTGGTTTTTGCTCCGAACAGCAGAACTGTAAAATCATTTACATCCACTATAACCAGGTTTTGTATTAACTGTATAAGAACAGGTATATTTTTGGTAAGAAAATCTGATATTTCAGATCCATTGGAACATGGAAGAGTATCCAGAATTTTATAGGCTTTAGCAGGATTTTCTTCCCAGAGGGAAATATGAGATTTATTGAATAGCTTGCTGTACCGTGCGGTATTATCCAGAATCCTATTTTTTTTAATTTTAAGAAATCCTATATCACCTTTTTTTTGATCAATTAGTTTTTGTAATTGTAATGTTCCGGATATGTAACTATTCCTTTCCACTTCTGACCTCCGGCAATACGAACGATATAGTAATTCCGGCACCATTATTGTTGTATAGAAGAAGATTCCCTTTTATCTGTTCCGCCAGTGATCGTACAAGGATAAGTCCAAGATTACTCTTCTTATCCTTTAGAACCTCTTCTGGAAATCCTTTTCCTGTATCTTTTACAGATAATGTATAACTGTTATTTTTCTCCTTCAGGGTTATAAGTACCTCTCCTCCGGATTCATCAAAAGCATATTTCATACTGTTAGTAATCAGTTCATTTAATATTAACCCAAGGGGTATGAGTATATCCATCTCAAAATAGATATTTTCGGGAATGTCCATTTCTATCTTAATACTGCTTTTAATTATTTGCACAGTTTCCAATGGATCCAGCAGGTCATGGGTATAATTGTGAAAATCGATGCTGGAAATATCTCTGTTTTCGTAGAGTTTTTCATGAACAAGGGCAATTGAATGAACCCGGTGATTCAATTCTTCAAAAAGTTCTGTCTCCCTGGGATTTGTAAACTTGGTGCTTTGAAGATTGATGAGTGCAATTATTATTGTCAGGTTGTTTTTAACTCTGTGATGAATTTCCTGAAGAAGACTCTCCTTTTCCTGGAGGGAATTACGTAATACCAGTTCTGTAGATCTGCTCTTTTCTATTTCCAGTGATATCTGCCCAAAAAGACTGGCTCTGTTTAGAAAAACAGCAGCACCATGACAAAGAATCTTCAGTTTTTCAACATCTTTTTCGGAAAAATGCTTTTTATGGATACTGTCGATGTTAAGGAGTCCTATAATATTTCCCTGCCATTCAATAGGTATAGCGAGAGCTGATTTTATATAGGAGGTCTGGGGGAATCTCTCCCAGCCTGGGTAAGTTTCCGTATCTTCTATTATCTGAACCTGGGAGTTCTCCAGGAAGTTTTTTATTGCTCCTCTGGTTGTTATTTCAGTTTCAAATTCTGACATAAAGGATTCTGCCCCAAAATTTTCATATCCCCGATGCCCTATCACAGAAAGTTTTCCCTCTTTTAAGAGCATAATATTTGCACTGTCATAAGATACAAAATTTTCTATCTGTCCAAGTATAATATCCAGAATATCAGATTGCCTTGTTTTGGAAGAAAGAGCAAAGGTAATATCCATAAGCATCTCTGCAATTTTCTTCTGCTCTCTTGTTTCCAGCAGAAGTTCCTGCTGCTGTTTCTCTTTTTCTATCCTGTCTGTAATGTCCATCATGGTTATAAATGCGGTTTTACCGGATTTATCGGGAAAAAATGCGGTAAGAAGTACATGGAAAAAGCTCCCATCAAGTTTTCTTCCGACTGTCTCACATTCATAGTAGAGCTCCCCTGTAGCAATTGCTGCGAACTGTCCTATAAAAACATCAAAAGACTCCTCTATAAAGAGTTTGTCCAGGGACTGGAAGATCTCCTCTTTGTTTTTACCTCCAAGGAGAGAGATAGTTGAATTGTTAATATCGAGGATTTTGATTTTTTTGATAAGATTGTGCAGTTTATCCGGATTATCTGTCAGGTAGCTGCAGTATTCAGATTTTGAATTACAGGGAAATCTTTCAAGGATTGAGTACGCTTCGGAGAAATCTTCTTTCCAGATGGCTGCAGCAGAGTTTTTAAAAATATCCGAATACCGTGTTTCCTGAACAAGTAAGTCTTCAATTTCCTTTTCCAGCGATTCCTTGCAGGTTTCAAGTTTCTCAAGCTCAGATTCAAGCTCACTGATTGAACTTTCCAATGTATTCCCCCCGATTAGTATAATACCTTCTCTCCTCATTCTCAACAAATAAAATTGTCTCTTTATTGAGTAACGAGTAATGTGAGATTGCAATACTTCTTAATTTCCAAAATCACCACAATTTAAATATATTTTACAACTTCATCAAAGGGTTTTCTTCCATTATTCCCTTTCTTCAGAAATTCGGCTGGGGTATATCCCAGGGGGGTAATGGCAAAAACTTCTTCATTTGTTTTCATGTTTAAGGCCTCTTTAAGCATTTTAGGTGAAAATGCAGCGATCCAGCAGGTTCCGATTCCCTCG
>JAJRQE010000133.1 GCA_024280415.1 Spirochaetota bacterium
AAACCTATCATACCAGACATGGCCATGGAGCTCATAAGTCCTATTGTATTTCTGAGCGAATACACCAAGAATCCATCTCATTATTGCTGATAAACTATCTCCCTTTAAAGGTTTTAAAATAAAGTGAATATGATTATCCATTATGCAGTAATTACCTATCTGAAAGCTATACCTAATCTTTGCTCTTTTTAAGATAGTCATAAACATTTTTTTTATAAAAACTGACCTAAGAAGATATTCCTGTCTGTTTATTCGGGCATACACATGATAGCTTGCTCCCTCTATTAAATCTCTTCTCTTCCTCATACTACCTAGTACTGGGTAAATCCAATTCCTGCTTCAATTTTGTTCTGTTTACTGCTCCGTCCCCATCTTTCCCATTTTCCCTAGCAACACTTCCCTTTGACATTGAGATTATTGCTCTTTACAATACATCTATGAAACGAATAATTATTCCTGTTAATTCCATCTCTGGCGAAATAACAATTCCTGCATCAAAATCCCACACCATAAGGGCTCTCCTTATTGCCGCCATGGCGGAAGGGAACAGTGTTATATTAAATCCCCTGGATTCCGCAGATACACGATCATGTATAACAGCTATCGAAACTCTTGGAGCAAGAGTTAAAGTTAAGGATGATCGCTGGATTGTAAAGGGAACAGGGGGAAAGATTAATTTGACAGGGGATTCTATTGATGTAGGTAATTCCGGAACTACCCTTTATCTTACAGCAGGTCTTGCTGCTTTGGGGACGGAGCAGTTGACTTTTACCGGAGATGAACAGATTAAATCCAGACCGGTGGAAAGTTTACTAAAGAGCCTCAGGGAGTTGGGGGCAGAGATAACCATTACCGGAGAAAACGGCTGTCCTCCTTTTAGTATCAAGGGACCACTTACAGGGGGAAAAACATCTATCGAATGTCCCACAAGCCAGTATCTGTCAAGTCTCCTGCTGTGCACACCACTTATAGAGGGAAACAGTGAAATTAAGGTTCCGCTTTTAAGGGAAAAGCCCTATGTGGAGATGACTCTTAACTGGCTGGATAAACAGTTTATTACCTACACTAATACAGATTATAATTCTTTTTCCATTACAGGAAAACAGAAATATGAATCTTTTGTGAGACAGGTACCCGGAGATTTTTCATCTGCAACATTTTTTCTCTGTGCCGCTGCAATTACAAAATCCTCACTTACTCTCAGGGGACTCGATATGAATGATAGCCAGGGAGATAAAGAGGTTGTAAACATGCTAAAGGAAATGGGATGTTTTATAGATATAGGAACAAACCATATAACCATAAAAGGGGGAAACCTGAAAGGCGTTGAGCTGGATCTGAATAATACCCCGGATGCTCTCCCTGCTATGGCAGTTACAGCCTGTTTTGCAGAGGGGAAGACAAAGATCTTCAATGTGCCTCAGGCTCGCCTTAAGGAAACGGACAGAATTGCTGTCATGAAAAAAGAGCTTGAAAAAATGGGTGCAGAGATTGAAGAACTTCCAGATGGTTTAATTATTACAGGAAAAGACAAACTTACCGGAACCGGAGTCTCCGGGCACAAGGATCACAGAATTATAATGGCTCTTGCTATTGCCGGACTGGCTAGTGAAGGAGAAACAACTATAGATAATACAAGTGCTGTTTCCATAACATTTCCAATTTTTTTTGAACTTCTTGATCAAATCTGTCCACATTGAAAATAAGCTATGGTATACTTACAAAAATTGTTATTTTAGAGGGTGTCAATGAAAATGTTTGACTTAAGAAGCGATACACTTACAAGACCAGGTAAAGAGATGCGCAAGGCAATGTATATTGCCGATGTTGGGGATGATGTCTATGCGGAAGATCCTACCATTAATAAACTCCAGGAAATGGCTTCGAAAATAACCGGTAAAAAAGCTGCGCTTTATATACCTTCAGGATCAATGGGAAACCTGATTGCACTCTATATTAACTGCGGTAGAGGGAACGAAGTTCTCACCCATAAAAACAGTCATATTATGCACTATGAGCTTTCATCTGTTGCCGCTGTTGCAGGAGTAATGCCTATTGCAGTTGAGGGAGAAAGAGGGATACTTACACCTAAGGAACTCGGTAAACATCTGCGACCTGAAATTTACTACATGTCCAGAGTAAAAATGATCGAGATAGAAAACTCCCATAATAAAGAGGGAGGCACCTGCTACAAGCTCAACGAGTTAAAAGCTGTTTCAGATTTTGCAAAAAAAAACAACCTAAAGGTACACATGGATGGTGCGAGGATATTTAACGCGTCTGCAGCAACTGGTATTCCTGTAAAAAAAATGGGCTCCTTTGTCGATACTGTTACCTTCTGCCTTTCAAAGGGACTGGGCGCCCCTGTGGGAAGTGTTCTCTGCGGTTCTGAAAAGTTTATTGCAGAGGCAAGGCGTGTCAGAAAAATGCTGGGAGGCGGAATGAGACAGGCTGGTGTTCTGGCTGCTGCTGGAGTCTATGCTCTTGAGAACAATATAAAACTCCTTGAACAGGATATGGTAAATGCAAAGAAAATTGCAGGTATCCTCAACAGAGTAAAGTGGGCAGAAATAGATATGAATAAAGTCGAAACCAATATTCTCTACTTTACCACATCTCAAAAAGCAGATCTGCTTGTCAGTGCCCTGGAAAAAAAGGGGATTATCTGCGGAGCAGCAGGATCTAACTCAATTAGAATGGTAACACATCTGGGAATCAGCAGTGAAGATACAGAAAAGATCTGTTCAATTATTGATAGTTTTACAGTTCCCAGCAAACGCAGTAGAAACACCTAAGGATCTTACAGGGAAATGTTACTGGTTTACAACTGTATAACAGAATCTACTGCTGCCCTTAAATATGAGCAGAGTCTTATAAAAAAGATAAATACAGAAAAAAAAATCATCTTTACAAGCCCGGGGAAAGTTTATCAGGGAATGGAATCCGAAGATTTTTCCCACCTTATTATCTCAGGATCAGCTGCATCTGCAAAAGATAATAATAGTTGGGACAGTGATTTAACATTGATAATTAATAATTTTTTTCATGCAGATAAAGCAATTCTGGGAATATGCTACGGACATCAATTTTTGGCTTCATGGTTCCATGGAAAGTCGTGCATCTACAGAATGGAAAAACCTGAGTACTGCTGGAACAAAGTAGAGCTCTACAAGACTCCGCTATTTAGTGGGGTTACATCCGATATTTTCTGTCATATCCATAATGATTCAGTCTCAATTCTTCCGGATAACTGTTCACTTATTGCAAAAAATAATAGAGGAATACAAGGGTTCCAGTACAATGGAAAAAAAGTATTCGGCATTCAGTTCCATCCTGATTACAACTATGAAGAAGCAAAAAAAGTTTATAAAAGGGTCGCCTTGACTAATTCAATAGTCAGAGCCGAATGGTCTAAAACAGCCCCTGGAATAAATACAGACAGAGATGGAGCCAAAATACTTACAAATTTTGTTAACATGTAAGGGAACTGAATTTCTAAACAAGCTGCAGTTGATCACATATAATATCTTCATGAAAATCAGTATCTACCTCTACTGCCCTTCCTTCTCTTAAATAAAAGAGATAGCTTATTACAGGTTTCCTGAAGATCTCTTCTGCTGCCTTTCTATAAAGATAAAGCTGCAGGGCATACTCTTCGGGATTCAAAAATTTATCTGTTTTTAAGTCTACTATAATTATCTTATTGTCTTCTTCAACAAGGAGATCCATCTGTCCATTCACATATATTGGTTTAGCTAAACTCCCTAAATTTAGAAGAAAAGAGAGTTCCGACTCTGTTTCTTCTCCTATCATGTCCACAAAAAAATCAGACTCAAGAAACTTCCCTGCAAGAAATCCTGCATCATTGGCAATTGCAGAAGTCTGCTTACCGGAATAACCTAAAAGATACGGTTCCGGGGTAGTTTCACGGTCTAACCCTTTTAATGCTGTTTCGATAATTTTATGGCAGTAAGTTCCAAAATCAGCATAATCTTCATCTCTCAAGAAAAGATCAACTTCAAGGGATTCCAGCCGGGAATCTTCATGAATAAGATTAGGTGCAAATTCTGTAAACAGTTTATTAAGTTCCGAGACAGCCCAGGTGTCTCTATTTGTATTTCGAATTATTATTTCACAGTTATTATAGTCATGTTTTATTTTTTCAGAATCTATTTTTTTAGATTTTTCTCCTGCTAAATAAACATCTCTTTCACTAACATCAGGAATAATTTTAATATATTCTTTTAATGATTCGGATTTTAAAGATTCAGGATCTCCATCCCAGCCAATTCCTTTTAATACCATATTTAGAAGAACCTTCTCACCTGTAGGGGTCTCGGTATTCTTTGTGTTTTTACTATGACTTCCGGATATTATGAGGTGGGACTGAGCACGGGTCAGAGCTACATACAATATTCGTTTATTTTCTGCCAGCTCTTTTTTCACTTCGAGATCTTTTGCCTTGTCATAAAAATAGTTGGCCTTACCTCCGGAATTATTTTCATATTTTAGAGTAATTCCAAACTCATCAGAAATATAATACGCTCCCCCACCCCCGGATCGGCCTTTATTACCTGTATTTGCAACTATGACCACTGGAAACTCAAGGCCTTTGGATTTATGAATGGTAAGAAGCTGTACACCCGAGGTTTCATCCCGTAATAATTCAAGATCAGGAAGCTTCTCATACTTACCAAGGTTATCCCGAATAAAATCAAGAAAAACAGCAAGACATTCTCCCCGTTCATGAGATCTTACAGCCAGGGTTTTGAGATAATCATAATATTCGAGATAACCATGATACTCACGATTGCTCATCAAGTAATTTCGATAGCCACCCTCATACCAAATTATTCTGAGGATGTCAGCAGCTGATATATAATCAACTTGCTTTTCCAAACGAAAATAAAGTTCCCTTATATTATTATATTTGGTATTTTCATCATCCCCGACAATAATACCATCCAGTTCACTCAAGTCAGAAACAGAAAAAGCATCTCCACCGTGCAGTAAAATAGCTCCTGTTATATCATCAGACAGATTAGCAAAAGGAGATCTTAACAATGCAGAAAATGAAACTCTGTCTTCAGGATAAACAAGGAGCTGCAGAAGATTATATATATCATTAACCGGAGCCTCCATAAATAAAGCTCTTACACCCTGTACAGTACATGGCACATTCAGCTTCCTGAAGTATTTTTCATACATAATCTGATTGCTTGTTGATCGCATTAGAATTGCGAAATCATCATACCCTGCTGTTTTAAGTTCGCCATTTTTGACAACTTTTAAACTTTTACTTTCTACTTTATCCCTTATAAAATTTGCAATATACCAGGCCTCTGCTTCATTATTATGAAGAAATTTTTCTCCTTCAGAAGCTTCTGGTTTATAAAAAATAGAAATCTCGGGAATTAAACCTTTTACAGGATTTCTAAATTCCAGGGCTTCAAAATCAGCCTCATAGGATTCTTCAGAATCTTTCATAACATTATCAAAAACTTTGTTAAAAAATTTTATTAAATTAGGTTCGCTCCTATAATTCATATTAAGAGAAAGGGACTCTCCACCGGATTTTATTAGTTCATTACTTAAACCCTTAAAAACACTTACATCCGCTCCCCGGAAACTATATATTGATTGCTTTTCATCACCTACAAAAAACAATTTATCAGGGTCAAGATCCTCTACTAAAGGAATACCTTCTCCTGACAGTTCCTTTTTCTCTGCAAGTAAATAGAGTAACTCCTTCTGCATTAAATTATTATCCTGAAACTCATCTATCATAATATATTGGAATTCTTTCTTATAAAAATTTCGAAGATTAATATCATTTTTTAAAATACTTACTGCCATCTTTGAAACATCCTGAAAAGTAAGAATGCCTGAGGATCTTTTTTTTGAAAGAAATACATTTTGAAAATCTTCCAACAGGATAAATATTTCTTCTAAAAAAGGAAGACTTATTAATCCATTTGCAATACTTTCAGATATTGCTAATAAAATTCGCCAATTAGTAATATATTCATTTAGAAGAGGAGTTTCAGGATGTTTTGAAGTTCCCTTTTTAAACTTAAAACTATCAACTCTTTCTAAAAATAAAGAGGGAAGAGCCATTCCTGTTTCATCTGAATACTGCCCCATATCACCCAAAGATTCGCATGAGGTAATATTGCTACCCATAACCTTTCCTATTCCCGGGCTCAAAGAAAGAATATCAACTCTAATTTTTTCAAGTTCCTCTAATTTTTCCACATACCTATCATTCAATTCAACTTTTTGTTTTTCCAGCAATTCAGGAAAATTAATAGGATCTGATAAATTAAACTCATTTACAGCCAATGATACAAACAAATCCTCATATACGGATTTAAACCCATGAAGGTAAATAAATTCCTTTAGGTACTTGTTATTCTGCTTTGTCAGAACAAAATCCAGTGCTGTTTCAGCAGCCATAGCTGCAGCAGCTTCATTGTCCGATGAAAAATCAGAGGGAACACCAAACCTATCTGAACCGTTTCTTACAATTTGAGCAGAAAAACTGTCCAGAGTAGATATTTTAGCTTTATCAAAATTTGCAGCCTGTTTGACAGCAAAGGGGTTTGTGCTATTTAGAAGCCGCTGATATATTCGTTCATTCATTTCAGCAGCAGCCTTTCTTGTAAAAGTAAGAGTAAGAATATTTTCTACACCTGCTTTACCCTCGGAAATCAAACGAACATATCTTTCTGAAAGTACAGTTGTTTTTCCTGCTCCTGCACCAGCAGATACAACGACATTATTATTACATTCCACTGCCAATTTCTGATTTTTATCCAGTT
>JAJRQE010000134.1 GCA_024280415.1 Spirochaetota bacterium
GTTGAATATTGACTTATACCCCATTCACTTACAGAGGGATCAAATTCATAATATTCTGTACCATCATCAATATCATCAAAAATATTCTGTACATTATAGGACATGAATACCAGGGTATTATTTCTATCCGAAGGAAAGGGAAGAACACAGCGGGTACATGAAATTAGAAATATGAAGTAGAAAAATGTTATAAAAAAAAGAACCGTTTGACCTGAAAACTGTTTTATACTCATATACTACAGTACAGGGCAAACGGCTTTAGTGATTCAGAGTTCTGTAAAAAAACTAAGATTTATTGGATATTTAATCTATACGTCTAAATCTTCCCTTCTGGAGATAATCTTTGAGACCAGACCATATTCAACAGACTCCCCGGCATTCATCCAGTAGTCCCGGTCCGTATCCTTCTCGACTCTCTCAATCTTCTGTCCTGTCTCTTCACTGATCAGCTGGTTAAGTTTAACTCGCAGTTTTTCCAGCTCTTTTGCATGGATCTCAATCTCTGTTGCAACACCCCGTATTCCACTTAATGGCTGATGAATAAGGTAGTGAGAGGTAGGAAAAGCAAGCCTGCGTTCCCGGGAAGCAGCAAGAAGTATTAAAGCTCCGGCACTGGCAACCAGACCCATACCTATGGTATATACCTCGGGTTTGACAAACCGCATCATATCAAAAATTGCAAATCCCGCATCTACATCACCCCCAGGTGAATCGATAAAAACCTTTATGGGTTCATCTCCTGCAGATTCCAGAAGCAGCAGCTGCGTAACAACCTTCTCTGCAAGATCTTTGTCGATCTCACCGGAAAGAATGATAGTACGGGTTTCCATCATCTTTTCAGAAAGATCATGCCCCCCTTCATCTTTTCGCTCCTTTTTATCATCATCTTCCTCTTCCATATCTGAATTCTCCTGTTTATATACTAAGATATAACCGGAAGTATACAAATAAATTCAAGGAAAGGAAAGATCAACTTTTTGCAGATATTTTTTACCGCTCCTTTGGAATTTAGATCTTCAGCCCCTTGAAATGTTCCTGCCAAAGATTAGAATAGGAACCATGAAATCAGCATTTATAACATTAATAGGACGACCTTCAGCAGGAAAAAGCACGTTGATGAATGAGCTTTGCGGTCACAAAATATCCATAGTCGCTCCATCACCTCAAACTACCAGAAACAGGGTACGCGGCATCCTCACCGATCCCAGGGGACAGCTTGTATTTATAGATACCCCCGGATACCACCTTTCGGACAAAAAACTAAACCTTCAGCTAAAATCAGTCTCGGTATCTGCCCTGGAGGATGCGGATCTTATTCTCTACGTAGTCGACGCCTCTAGAAAAACAGGAGAAGAGGAAGATAATATTTCGGAAATTCTTAAAGTATTTCATAAAAAACTTATTGTTGCCATTAACAAAACAGATATTCCCGGAAATAAAAGCAGGGATTTCATAGATAAATTTGAGGAACTCTTTCCGGAAGCATCAGTTCTTCCTGTTTCCGCCCTGGAATCCAGGGGAATAGATGACCTCAAACTGATCCTTTTTGATAAAGCGGAAGAGGGTGAAAAAATGTATCCCGATGAATTCTTTACCGATCAGGAACCGGAATTCAGAGCATCCGAAATAATAAGAGAAAAGGCCATAAACAGAGTTACAGAGGAGCTTCCCCATGCTATTTATGTAGAAATAGCAGATATGGAGGAAGCTGAAGAGGGAAAAGCCCTCTGGATAAGAGCTTTTTTAATAGTCGAGAGGGAAAGTCAAAAGGGGATTGTTGTTGGTAAAGGCGGTGTCGGAATTAAAGCCATAAGGGTGGAGGCTCAGAAGGAACTCAATAAGATTTTCCCCTACAGGGTTCATCTGGATTTAAGAGTCAAGGCAAACTCAAAGTGGCGGAGAAACGACCAGATTCTTGCCAAACTTATCTATTAGAACGATAAGCATGATAAGATTACTAAAACTAAGTATTATTTTTCTGGTATTTCTTACCTCATGTTCTACGATTCCTACATATAATGAATCCCTTAAGGATAGTCTTATTTCCGAAAACTACGATCCTGTTGTAAGACCCTGGGAAGATGGACTCAGAACCGATCCGGAGGGGAAATCTTTTGAGTGGTGGTATTTTGATGCGTCATTCTCTGACGGTTCGACAGCTGTAATATTCTTTTCCACAAAAAGTATTTTTAATCCTGCAGGCAAAGCTGACCCTGGAGTTACCATTGTAATCACCGATCCTTATGGAAATACAACAGAAGCATCTGATAATCCCGGAAGGGATAATTTTTCTGCAGGAACAGATAATCTCGATGTGAAAATTGGAAACAGTTTTTTTATAGGAGATCTTAACAAAACCAGGATCTACTTTGAAAAGGATGGTATAGTTGCAGATCTTACCCTTGTTTCCGAGGCTCCCCCATGGAGGCCGGGTTCAGGTATAAGCTACTATGATACTAAAAAGGAAAAATATTTTGCATGGCTTCCAGCAATTCCCTACGGAACTGTAGCAGGAACACTAAGGTACAATGGAGAAACTATTGCAGTTGAGGGAACAGGATACCACGATCATAACTGGGGGAATATCCGGCTTGATAAAATAAAGACACAATGGTATTGGGGAAGAGCAAAAATCGGGGAATACACACTTATATTTTCACAAATGCTTACCTCTCCAAAATATGGAGGCACATTAATCCCTGTTTTTTATCTTGCAAAGGATGATATCATTATTTCCGACTTGAAGTTTGAGTATGAATTTACAGCAAGTGGATGGAGACAGCATCCAGGAGGAAGAGATTACCCTACAAAAATAAGGATTGTTTTCTACCAGGATAATCTTGAAACGGCTATTACTATAAGTAACCCGGAATTTATTGAGGAAAAATATCTTTTAGAGGATGCTCCCTGGTTTGTAAAGGTACTTAGTAAACCATTTACAAACCCATATTACTTCAGATTCAAATCGGACTTTGAGTTGAATATAAAGGATCATGGAGAGCAGATAAACAAAACAGGTTCCGGTATTTTCGAGATGATGCTCCTAAGAGGGTTGCAGACTGTACGTTAAACCGGCTGGGGAAATGTGGAGTCCGCTAATTCAAAAATTATTCATTTTTGAATTAGCTCTCTAAGCTGACTATTTCCATTTAGCATAGTGATCAGTATATGTATCCAGTACTTTTCTTATCATTTGCTGATAAGAAACATGAGTCTCTTTCGATACCTCTTTGAAGAAATTAATACTTTTTGTAGATAAAGCTATTGTAACCTTGGTAGTTTTTTCCTTTGGAATAAGTAATTCAGGGGGTGGTAAAAAATCTTCTATTACCACCGAATTCACAAGAGATTCCCGAACTTCATCAGGAGCAGCACTATATTTTATTTTTTGCTTCATAAAGATTCTTCCCTTCACGCCAATATCCAGCGCCGAAAATACGAATATTTTGTTTTCGCATAGTAAACCTTACAGTTACAATTCCATCTCCGATAGCTCCTATACAGAAAAAGCGATCCTCATCTACACTGTGCTTCAGATCTTTTTGTATAATTCTGCCAGTATCAAAAAAAGCATACTGAGCTTCTTCGAATGAGATATTATGTTTTTGTTTATTGTCCTGATTCTTGCTCTGATCCCACTCAAAGGTCATGAGTACAATATGCCATACTTAATGCAATATTTCAAGCAATATAACAAACTCATACCCTGAACCTTTACACATTTTTATAGTTTATTTATACCCTTGCCAATTTCAAAACCAGTTAGTTTTGAAATTGGCTCTATAAATTATAAATAACTACTTAAAATCGGTAAAATCTTCTCTTTCCCAACTATCATTATAAACCCAACTAACCGCGGCCCCTTCTCTTTTCCGATTAAAATCCTGTAGATAAGATTAAACAGATCTTTCGCCTCGAGGCTGCTCTTCTCTGCAATTAAATAGATTGCTTCCCCTAAAGATTTATCATTATGAGAGTCCAGGTTTTCAATTTCATCTTTTAAAAGTCTGACTGCACCAGTTTCTACTCTATTTAGTTCTGCCTTTTTATCATCTGAACCTATAAGAGAAAATCGAAAATCTTCAGGGCTGAATTCACGTATCCAGTTCCAGGCACATTTTGTTCGAACCTTTAACCGATCCATCTGTTCTGGCTGAACATTATCTAAAAGCCCTATTACCTTATCAATATCTCCATCATGTATCTGAAGAAGATTACACAGATGCCTGAATGGAATCTGAAGAGGCATTTTTTCAGGAACACTACTAACCTGTGAAAGTTCGTATATTCTGCTTTCCTTTGCTTTTTTCTTGTCGTTTACTTTTTGTTCACCAAAGTAGATTCGCTCACATTTGTCATAGTCTTCATAAATTTTTAATACATCAAGATCAAAAGATATTGCAAATTCGCTGTTTGGTCTGGTTCCTGCAAAAAGATAACGAACTATTTCGGGCGGATAAACTTCCAGAACATCTGCCAGACTTATAACCTCTCCGGTAGAGGAGGAGATCTTCCCGCCTCGCCCTTTTATCCTAATAAAATCATACTGAAAGGTTACAGGAGCCTCCCCTTCAAAAACCTCTTCCACAACCCTCCGGGCTGTATCAAAAGATCCTCCTTCTGAATGATGATCCTTTCCTGCAGGCTCAAAATCGACCTCTTCCTCTTTCCACCGCATCGGCCAGTCGATACGCCATGGAAGTTTAACTGCAGAAGTTTTTCGTAGATCAATAGTTTCCTCTTTATCGGTATCGAGACAGCGATAGGTTATTCCCCATTCTCCATCCCAGGATAAAACCTTTGTATTATCCCTGTCTGTAAAATTACTGAAAACAGAAACCGGCATCCAGTCCCCGGGCAAAGGAGTTGTTCTATGTTCATCAAGAAGTTTTTTTATAAGATCTTTCTTTTCCAGAGCAGTTCTTATGCCTCTTGCATATTCAGAAGCTCTATAGCGTTCTGCCTGATATATATATTCAGGAACAACACCTACAACAGGAAGTATAGCTTCCAGTTCTTTCTCATTTGCCTCTGCATAGCTCCTCCAATCCCCCCTGGTGTCCGGTACAAGGGTTATAGGTTTACG
The DNA here is from genome assembly GCA_024280415.1 of Spirochaetota bacterium. Classification (GTDB taxonomy): domain Bacteria; phylum Spirochaetota; class Spirochaetia; order B11-G9; family B11-G9; genus JAJRQE01. The sequence continues at coordinate 5,087 of JAJRQE010000134.1, forward strand.
AAGATACTCTTTTAATTTCTCCTGCTCCGGCATATTTGCAGGAACCTTACGAAAAACATCATAATCATCCCAGGAGTAAATAAATTTAACATTCTTACCCTTGTCCCGAAGAGATTTAACTACGAGATCTACCGATATTATCTCTCTGAAATTACCTATATGAACTGTTCCTGAAGGGGTAATTCCTGAAGCACATACATATAGATCTTTCTCCCCTTTCTCCCGTATAATCTTATCTGCATTTATATCCGCCCAGTGGACAGATCTTTTGTTTTGGTTATCCATGGAGGGGATTATACTTAGGTAAGAGGGGTTTTGCAAGATCAGTGAAATCTCTCAACCAATAAAAACATGGAGCCGATAGAAGGGTATGTATAGAGGAATTTATCTCACAATAATAATGCTTATTATAGCAGCAGGTCTGATTTTCGGTATTGAAACAGGAGAAGCATCATGGTACGGCGGAAAATTCCAGGGTCGTCTGACAGCAAACGGGGAGCGGTTCGATACAAATATGTTAACAGCAGCCCACAAGACACTCCCCTTTAATACAATTGTCGAAGTAAAAAATCTTGCCAACGACAAAATTGTACATGTAAGAATAAATGACAGAGGTCCCTTTGTAGAGGGAAGAATTATAGATCTATCCAGAGCAGCAGCCGGTAAACTCAATATGGTGGGAGCAGGAGTTGCAGATGTAGAAATTAGAATTGTAGAAAATCTATCAGAACTGGAGGGTGTTGAATACCACAACAGGGATACAGGACTGATGCAGCATGAGTGGATAATACAGATTGCTTCATTTTCAAACAGGGAAAATGCAGATAAAGTGATGCAAAAACTAAAAAACGGCTCTTTTACTCCGTTAATGGAGTTCACATCAACTGGTTTTATCCGTATACTGCTTAAAGATATTGCCAATGGGGATATTGAAACTACAAAAGAGAAACTGGAGGATTTAGGGTTTCCTGAAGTTCTCCTTAGGAAGCCTTATAAAACTGACGAATGAATAAAAATTTTTCTATAGTTCCCAAAGTACTGTTCAAACATCCGGCAATGTCCCTTCAGCTGGCAAAAACCTTTGGCAGACAGAGCAAAACTACCTTGATAGACAGAAATTATTATAATGGAAAATCAAAGAAATTAAGTCCAATCTATTTCCGAATAACACCTCTCTGTAATCTCAAGTGTGTTATGTGCGGTCAAAGAGGAGATAAGGGGATTCTGAAAGGGGAATATGCCAGAGAAGAGGCAAAAAAAATAGTACCCCTGGATCGGTATAAAAAACTCGTCGATGAAATTTCGCCAGACAGACCCGTATTCTATATGTGGGGAGGAGAACCCTTCCTCTATCCTGACTTTATGGATCTTGCAAAATACATTATTCAAAAGAAATGTATTCTCAGTGTAAATACAAACGGAACTTTTCTTAAAAAAGAGGCGGAAAGAATTGTCAGGGATAAATGGAATGCACTTTTTGTATCACTGGACGGATTTGAGGAAACAAATGATGCAATAAGAGGAAAGGGATCCTACAAAAGGGTCATAGAAGGCTTCAAAGAGATAAACAGACAAAAAAAACTTCAAAACAGTACCTTTCCACATATGGGAATTGTTACTACAGTCAGCAACATAAATTATATGTATCTTGATAAACTTGTAGAGGCTATGAAAGAGTTTAATCTTGACTGGCATTTTATAAATCTGGGTACCTATACCAATGATAACGTTGTAAAAAAACATAAAGATTTTATGAAAAAAAATCTTGATACAGATACCTACTGCCTGGAATCATACAATACAGGGTATAATAAAGGAATTGATGGAGATATTTTTAGTGGAATTCTGGATAAAATCCATTCCCTTAAACCAGGATATCCTATAGTGACCGTTCCAGCAATTAATCCGGAAAAGATTACAGAATACTATGCAAGTCCTGAAACTGTAGTCCGTGATAAATGCCCTGTACCCTGGGCTCAGTGCAATATTGACTATAATGGTGACGTCCATTTCTGTGCAGATTATCCTGATTATATTCTGGGAAATATAAACGAGAACAATCTTTATGATATTTTGAACAATGAGCGGGCTGTAAATTTTAGAAATACTCTCAGGGAATCTGAAAACGGATTATTCCCAGGCTGTGTCCGCTGTTATCAGAATATGCTTTTTGGGCATAAGGTAAAAGGTTATTAGATTGAAGACTGGTTTAGGTGAAGAGTATAACCGGATAGAAAAACTTAGTATTACTGCCGCTGTTTTGCTGTTTCTTCGAAAGGGAGAAACCAGGAAAACAAGCCTTAAGTTTCTGGGAACAATCGTTGTAACTTTTTTCATTCCCCAGTACCAGGGTCGATTAAAACTTAAGAGGAGAAAAATTGTTAATGTTGATCATGAACTGGACAATTTAATCCCTTTTTCCCCAGAATATATGGGGATATATCTGAGTTTTTCCCACCTATGGATCAAATCCATATACTTTCTTTACAAGGAATTTGGAAAAAGATCACTTCCTCATATCAGCCGGTTTATTTTTGATATAGGAAAGCTCTATCGAAACGGGTATAGTGTGAGCAGCCAGTGCCAGTCGACAACAACACGACCCAGATCCGGTAAAAATATACCCCTAAAGATGATCCACTGGATCGACCCCCACCTCCATTGTGTACCAAGCCTTCATGTTATGATTGTGTGTTTTAATCACCTTAGAATTAGTAGTTTAATAGAAACCTTAGCAGGCAATACCAGGCTCTACGAAAAAGAGTTGAAATATCTGGAATATCAGGCTGTTATAATAACAAACAGTATTTTATTTATGAAACAGCACAGTATTAACTGTATTCCAGCTGGACTTTTTGCTCTGGCTGATGAGTGTGAAGAGTTTAGTGATTATTACGCTGAAACACTTGTCGAAAAAGTATACAGCCTAAACAGAGACACTGTTGAAAGAATGGATGAAATTTATACCTATATTCTTCAACTCTACGCAGATTTTCGGAAGTCAGCCGAATCAAGGACGAGAAGAGATGTTCTTGTAGATTTTCTCTACAATTACAACACAGAATCAACGAATTAATATCGTTGACATAATAATCATTTTTTGGTACAAATAGCGTCACGGTATCAGTTTTGTATTGATTCTGTACTTAGGACTAGCTGCAACTTCGTTGCCCGGTTCTAGAAATATTCACGGGCCTATAGCTCAGTTGGTTAGAGTCCCTGACTCATAATCAGGTTGTCCTAGGTTCAAGTCCTAGTGGGCCCATAAAAGCACCTCAAAAGAGGTGCTTTTTTACGCTTAAATAATTTTACAGCAAAGGTTTAAACTGTTTTAGGATTGACGTCTTTTGAAATATAATTAGAATATTTAGAACCTGCTTTTATAGTATTTTCGATTTTTCAATTGGTATTAAACTGGCTTCTTTTGTTACAGGCAATGGCAACATTATTTATGATATTTCAGTCGAGGTTCCTCTAAAACGGTTCTACCAACATTTATTCATGACAAGTCTTTAAATAAGAGGACTTGAAAATTGCTTATTATAGAGCAAATTTCAATACTCCCGAGTTTTGAAATTTGCAAGGATCTTTAGAAAATCTGCAGGTGATACAATTTGTGTATTATGATATTTTTGTAAAACTAATAGATCCTTATCACCTGTTATAATAAATTCAGCATTGGATTTTTCTGCACATTCAAGGATAATGTGATCATCTCTATCCCGGCAGATATCATTTAGTTCGTTATCTGGAAATACAATATTTGTGATTGCCTCAATTTCATTAATAATAGAATGTATTTGAAAATTATTTAGAGAGAACTTTTTACGTTGAAGTACTCTTTTGATTTCTTCCAGGATATCATTAGAAATGAATAAATCTACTTTGTTCTCAATAGCCATATCAACCACTTTTCGGGAATTCCCCGAAAAGATAAAAGCAGAAATGTAGATATTTGTATCCAAAACAAGAGACATCAAATATTTTTATTCCTGACGGCATTAATCTCATCAAATATATTCTGTTCTGTTATCTCATTTTGAACCTGAAGGGTTTCCCCCAGAGTAAAAATAGATTTCCAGCGATTTTTTCTGTCAATATACATTCTGGCTGATTCACGAATTAGCTCAGAACGAGAACGAGATTCCTCCTTTGCAATAGAGTCAATTTGTCTGAGAAGATCACTCTGAAATGAAATATTTACAGTACTTGTAGGCATAGATAGCTACCTCCTGTTAAAAAGATATACAATCCTTGTATGCAAGTCAAGGTTTTAAGAATTTTCCCTCCCGTATATGGTGACAGAGAAACCTATTCGCAAACCCATAACTATCCCACCCCAAAGATCCTGGTCAGAACCCTTCTTGGTTTTATTTAAACTGGCTCCTGGATCAGTTCCAGAAGTTTTTTGACCTATTTAATATCCTATATGAAATCAGTCATTATTAAATTAATTGACAGGGACAGATCCCCTGGTAATTGGTTTATTTCAGGATCACAGCAATTCCCAATAATGAAAAGCATCTCAGAATCTCTTGCAGGCAGGGCAGCAATTCTATCTTTACCTACTTTTGCTTACTCATAAAGAAAGCTGCAAAAAGAGTTAGTTCCTTATCTACTTGAAAGCACATATCCTGAACCCCTGCTTTATGAAAAAATCAACAACCACCTCCGAAGGAGGTGGTTTGCAAGGAGCGCCCCATAGGGGCTTACATTGTTGCTAAAGCCACAAAAGAGGAGAGTTTATTTTCAAGGCTAAGCCCTCTACCATAACCACTACCAAAGGTGGTGGCTTTAGCTCTAGTAAACACCCCTTAGGTGAACATAAATTTTTCGCTAAATCATTATGCTTATGGGGTTGCTTTTAAAAACTATTAATTTTTATACGGGTTCAGGTTAATATATATCAAACTGTTTCTGTAATGTTTTATGTAGAAATTTATGAATCTTTTCCAGTTCCAACTCTTTTGGTCTGGGATTGAAGACTATTACAAGGATTTTGTCACTATCATACCTGCGACTTAAAATCAGGCCATCTACCTGAACAAGACTGCCCTTTAGATTAAGCTGAATCTTATGGATTATAGTTTTATTCTCTATTGGTATGGTATCAGGGAATTTACAGGCAACACCAACAGAACTTAAATCAATAATCTGACCTTCATAACTTGAATCCTTATGACTGAAATTGAGTACTACTCTGGAATCATTTTCACAGTTGACTCTTACAAATTTCCTGCGACCCTTGGCTTCATTCACTTCAAGTACTTTTAGGATTATATCTGTACTCTGCTTAATACCTAATTTTAACTGTACAAAGCCAGCTTCTACACCTATATCCATTAGATATTTTTTCATTAAGCCTGGATCATTATTATAAGAAAGTATTCCGATCTGTAATCCCGATATTTCTGAATCTGACCTGAGAGTTGTAATATACTCTGCCCATTCATCTTCTTTTAAACCTTTATCAATATTGATAAAACAAATGGAGTTGGAGAATCGCCTGAAAATCCTTGTAGCTTTAATATGATCAGTAAGAAAATAGACTTCATATTCATTCTTAAGCAGGCAAGATATAAGTTCGTCCTGTATTACACTTTGCGGGTATATAAAAAATACCTTCTTCCCGACTGCTACTTCATTCATGAACTTTAGTCTAATTTAACGAATAAGTATTTGCAACTGTTTGTTTATAAAATTTACAACAGAGTATATACAGAACCGGAAATTGTAGAAAAAACCGAAAAAATTACATCTTACGGCTATGTTGTAAAAAACTCTTGTACCACAGTTCTGGACGCTTCTGTAAAAATGGCATTCAAACTGTTCCATGCAAATTATTTGACAGAAAAGAATATGAAGCATCAACATATTACCCTTAATTCTATTGGAGATGGAGTTATTTCGACAGATAAAGAAGGGTTGGTTGTAGATATTAATCCTGTAGCACAACAATTAACAGGCTGGAATTTATTGGAAGCCCGGGGTATTAGGATGGAAATACTGTTCCGAATCATTGCTCATGAGGACAGAACAGTGAAAATTTTATTAAATCCTGCTCTGACAGCTTTAATATCATTCTTATCCAAGCGACCGCGTTTTTCCAGAATAATGTCGCTTTTCCAGCGGCTTCTTTTCGCACTGGTTATCATTGATAATACAAGATGATTGTTATTTTTGATGTAATAATTTCCATACTCCTTACCTTAAGGATACTTCTTTTATTGCTAAATACAATAATAAATTTTAGAACTCAATATATTTGACAGTCAAAATAGTTTAAGATAGACTTTCCTCACTATCCGATTGAACTTTTCAGGAATCATCAACCACCTCTTAAGGAGGTGGCTTTAGTCAAAGTGAATGGTCAATAAAAACCAGAGGAAGGATAATTATGGAAACATGGATAATTATGGAAACATGGATAATTGAGAATGAAACACTGGTGCGCTTAAGTTTTTACTTCGGTATTTTTACCATAATTGCAATCTGGGAGCTTATAGCACCCCGGCGGGCTCTGAATGCTTCGAAGGCTGTAAGATGGTACAGTAACATTGGTATAGTTTTTTTAACAGCCTGGTAATGAAATTTACATTTCCGGTTCTTGCAACAGAATTTGCATAGAATCCTTATTCAGCCCTTTATAAAGTAGTTCTTACTAAAGACTCCATATTTCCTCTGAATACCATTTTACCAGAGGATTTCTAACCCTTGAGCCATTCTCAGATTCCATCTGTCGTTCATTCAGGGCATCAGCCTCGCCCCTGTAGCCCAGGACAAGAACTGTCAGGAGCCTTATATCTTCAGGTATCTTAAACTCATTTTTTAGCAACTCCTGATCATATCCGGCAATAGGATGCCCTATAAGCCCCTCCTTCTGAGCCTGTAGCAACAGGCTGAAAACTGACATTCCCGTATCAAATTCAGCATAATGTCTGCCGTCTTCCATCTTACAATCCAGATCATCTTTTGTGCAGACAAGGATAAAAAGAGGAGCTCTAACTGCCCAGCTGTTTCCACTACTCAGACCTCTTTGTATTTTCTTCAATCCTGCTTCACCCTGAACACTTATATAACGCCAGGGTTGTTTATTAAAACATGAAGGGGCAAAACCTGCAGCTTCTATGAGTCTGTTGACTATCTCACTATTAACAGGTTTTGAGCTAATAGCCCTGTACGATCTGCGTTCTTTAATTTCACTTAATATAATTTTGTTTACTTCCATCTTTCTCTCCCTGTTTCTTTGCCATGAGAAACATATTAATGTATATTACTAATTATTAGTAGTTTTGTCATCTTTATTTTCGGAACTTAGTATGAGACTCTATTTAGGAACATATATCTTTATTACAAAAAGTTCAATTTTTCTAATAAAGACCAGGTATTTTGAGATATCATGGTATATTTTACTAAGGTCATTCTAAAAGTAATACTTGTTATAAAAAATATAAATAGTAATACTGTATTTGATTGGATTAAGGAGATACCCGTTGTTAAATTCAGCCAGAATAATTTTCCTCTTACTGGTTTCATTTCTGTTGGCAGCCTGCACTAATATTATGCAGCCGACCTATACTGATCCCTTTAGAAGTTTTGAAACTTCTTTTGAAACTGAAACTGATTTTCAGAACTTCTATAAAGTTACTCCCGGTGATTATGACAGCACCCATGAGCTATCAGCTGAAAATGTATACAGCGGAACTTATGCCCATAAAGCATGGATACTAAAGGCAAGAGCAGATAATAATGACGGGCTAGTCTATCTGCCCCATCGTGCTTATCCGACAGTACAGTTTCAAAAAACAAGTAATGGTATATTCAGAACACCTTCTCTTGTAACTATATGGGTAAACCTGAATATTAGCCTTACCGATCGGCCTGCAGGAAGTATTGATGACTGGTTCAGTTTTATAACAGTGTCTCCGGATGCCAGTGATAACTGGGTAAGAACTGTTGTTATTAATCTAACTCCGGATGGTTATATAAAATTAGTTCATGTTCCCACCCAGAATGAACAGCAGCGTATATATCAGGCTGATCCTTCAAATGATCCGTCCGGGACACTTCTATTTCCACAGAATGAGTGGGTCCGGCTTGATCTGTTAATAGATTTTGATCCCTTCGGAGGGTATGCCAAGGTCTGGCAGAATGGAATCCTGATCTCTTACGCTAAAGTAAATGGGGGAAACAGTGGTTTGGCACAGGCTCATTTCGGACTGTATGCAGCCGCATCCATACCTTCCGGAGTTATATACAATGATGATTTGCGGATAAGGGAGGTAGCCGATGAAGATGAAGCTATTACCCTGATTAATTCTACATGGTAGTGGCTAGTCAAATTAAAAAAACCGGGATAGCAGTCCTAAAAAACTATTTGGTGAGCCAATTTCAAAACTCACTTGGTTTGAAATTGGCAAGGGTTTTTAGATATTTTTGAACAGCACCAATTGCAGCAGCATATTCCGGATTTTCCGGAAATATAAAACTAGTTCCGTAAAGATTTCCAACTGTCTCTATTCTTTTTTTAATAAAGTCACTACCAGAGAGATTTCCTGTAACAACAATTTCATTTTCAAGATTATGAATCCGGGCAGAAAGGGAAGCAGTTACACCAATAACTTCCGCTGTCATTGCAAGCAGAGCCGCTGCCTTATCCTCTCTTCGATCAGATTTTAAATTCCCAAAATTACTTGCTGTAATGTCTCCACTTAAAAACCCAACACTTTCATATCCTATATCAGAAAGAGTTAAATTTATTTCTGAACTATTTCCTTTAGAAGCAAGTTTATTAATTATCAGGGGATCAGATTCACTTAAAATAA
>JAJRQE010000135.1 GCA_024280415.1 Spirochaetota bacterium
CTGTAGATATCTTCTGTTTTATCTACGTAGGCATAGTTATCTTCTCTTATTTTTGAGAATGTCTGAATGCCTGTTGGTAATTTTTTCATAAGATCCTTTACGTTAAATATAGCTTCTATGCTATCTTAAATCCTTTCAAACTTTTAAATTTGAAAGATTAGGAAGGAAGTAGTCATTCTTCTTTATCACTTCCATTAAAAAATTAGGGGTACCGCTTTCAAACCAGTAATTTCTGTAAATAAAATCGTTTGAAATAAACAGTAATATAGCAAAAGGGTTATAAACACTCTCCCCAAGAAAATTGTAGCCGTTGTACCAGAGCCGTAATTTATCAAGATCCACCCCCCCGAGATGGGGCTTAAAAACTGTCTCTATATCGTTCTGGGTATAGCCGCATACTGTTGCATATTTTCTATTTAGTGATATGTCTATTAAATTATTAAGTCCGCTGAAAATGGACGCTTTGGAAAACTTTGATACTCCGGTTAAAAAGGCAAACCTTATATACTGATCACTGTCTTTCATCATTACATACAGTGAACGGAGAAGATTACGGTTCTCTTCCGCTGTTTTAGGATTTTTTATTGCATCGAGTATCGGCTTATCGTATTCATCAATTAGTATTACTACCTGAGCGTTATATTTTTGAGAGGTTTTTTTGATTAATTCTTTAAATCAGATATCATACTGTTCTGTATTATTACACTGGACACCCAGCCTCTCCTGATTATCCCGCAGCACTGAGGCTATTACATCTTTTGTTGAATTTAACGAACTGAAATCCCCGGCCCAGCTTATTTTGATTACAGGGTACTTTTTTGACCAATCCCAGTTGTTATGGGCGTACAATCCTTTAAACAGTTCTTGTTTCCCTTCAAAAAGGTTGTGAAGGGTATCTATAAACAGTGATTTACCAAAACGACGGGGGCGGGAGAGCAATACGTACTTATAATTGTCGGCAAGATTTACAGCATGCTCTGTTTTATCAATATATACATATCTTGTATTTTAATATAATTAAACAAAAAACTGTTAACAATCCTCTGATTATTATAATTTTCAAACCATTCTGAATCAAATTTTTTATTTTTTAATAATTCATAATCAATATTACAACTAACAAACATTTGCTTAATTACCTTAATTGTATCTTTTAACTCTTCCACAACAATATACCTTTTTGTCTTACTAATTTATCTATCAATCTGTTTGATCCCCGGTCAATAACCAGATCAATTTTTTGCCTTCCAATAAGCTGCTTTAATTTAACTAAAAAATCAATCTTTTTTACTGACAGCTGCGAGAGTGAGTTCGTTTTAATATAAAGATCAATATCGCCGCCTTTTTGATTGTCATCAATACGGCTTCCAAATAAGTAAACCTCTCCATGAATAAATGTTTTAAGAAATATATTTTGTATCGCCTTAATTTCAGACTCTTTTAATCTCATTTATATTCCTTACAAAGCCCTCATGGACAAATCGGGTTAGAAATTGATGGAATATTCTCTTGTTTGAGAAGAGATATTTATATGCACTGTCATATTCACTTTTTACAGTTTCCATATATTTATTATACATCTCTATGTGACTGAAGGCGGAATTTTATTAGCTATTCTGAATATGCATACTTTTCATCGCAATTTCTTCAATTATTACAGGAAACTCTTTTTCAAAATTATCAAGAAATTTTTCGTCAATAATACGGATTCTTTCCAACATGGAAATTGGAAAACTCTTCAATCTTATTATCAAATCCTCATGCATAAAACTTGCTTTTTTTTGAGCTGCTTTTAGTATCTTTTCCCAGTTAAAATTATAGAACCTGCAAATCAGATAAATATCAAATATATCCTTTGGATTATCCCTGCCAATTACTGCTGTTATTTTATTGCTTAGTATATTATCAATAGTATCAATTATAAATCCATTTTTAGTTATTAAAGGATCTTTGTACCTGTAGCCGGTATCATTAATAAAATCTATCTGGAGCAATTTATCGACCTTGAATCTAATAAAATTTTTAGAGTCAGCTTCTGTATCCAGATTATGATTTTTCTGTAATTTTACTTTAATATTTTTTACAGCAAAGCTGAATCTTCCGGAATTATGGGTAAAAAAATCAAGATCATCAGAATATCTCTTCTCATGGTAAAAACGGCTGAGACAGGTTCCACCTGTAAGATAAAATTCTTTTTCTATAGAAAATATTGAATCAAGAACTTTATCCTGTAATAAATATAGCTCTTTATAATTTATACCATCCATTTTAACTCATCTACCAATAACGGAGCATTAAACAGATACACCTCTGCAATATTCTTCCTTCTAAAAATATAATCATAGTTAAAAACAGGTACATTATATTCTTTCATTATTAATTTTAGTTCACTTTTTTTAAAAAGCTTAAGATCTGTTAATATATCTGTGCTGTTTAATAGAATTTTTTCAAACAACTGCTTTTCTGCTCTTTTATCACCTGAATAAAGCATTTTTTTAATATCTTCTTCTTTTATATTACTATCCCAAAAACAATCATTTATTATCCGTTTATATCGTAAACTATCACTACTTTCCATATTCTACTCCAACCTATATAAAAGCAAGTTAAAATCCTAATCAAATTGTCCACTGAAGCTGGGAAAAACGTTTGTGCCGTTTTTTCTTTCTCTATCCTCTCTTGTTATGCTTCTTTTTTCCCACTCAACATTATAAGAAACAGGCAGCATACTTTTCTTATCATCTATCTTGTCTATCTGTTTAACAATCATCCCTGCAGGCTAAGTTAAGTTTGTCTATAAGCTGCTCCATATTTGAAGCTTCCGTAACTAATCCCGGGACATCATCACTTTCCGCAACCCATACCCTGGCAGAAGAATCCCAGTTTGCTTTTATTAATAAATTAGTTTTCGTATAATACCTCTCTGTTCCAAAATTGCCGGAATTATACACTACCAGAATCTCATCATGAGCAATCTGCTCTTTTTTTACTCTACTCTATCTCACTTTGCTTCATGGTTCGTATATCATCCTGGGAAATAACTTGATTATCTTGTTCCTCAGTTAGGCTTTTTATTCCTGGAATATATCCTTTAAAGCAATCTGAAAACCCTTCAGCACCGTACTATTAATTATATCATCACTCTTATAGTAGGCAGGTTTATTAAAATCTTCCCCATTATACAGAAAAATTTGAATGGTTTTCCTGTCTGGATTTACAATCCAGTATTCTTTTACCCCGTATTCCTCATAAATAGAAAGCTTCTGTGTTTCATCTTTATATCCTGTAGATGGAGACAAAATCTCCACTATTAAATCCGGGCTTCCAAAACAACCCTTCTCATCTATTTTGGACTTATCACAAATAACAGAAAGATCCGGCTGTAATGTTATAAAAATATCCTGATCCGGCTGGCTTTTATCTTTGACAAATCGTACATCAAAAGGAGCTACAAAAAGATCACAAGGCTTTCCTTTTAAAAAAGAGGCGATTTCGATGGTTAACCTTAAGGAAATTTTCTGATGTCTTGTCGTTGGAGCCGGACTCATAGACCAGGCTTCTCCATTAATAAGCTCCCAGCGTTCTTCTTCGGTCCATGTCAGATAGTCTGCATAGCTATATTTTTTATCATCTTTTTTTTCCGGAATCATCTCTTACCCCCTACTCAACCTCATGCTTCCATGATGAAAACTCAGACACTTTAATCATAGTATGCTTTTCTTATACTTTGCTGTCACCGTTTTAGGTTCAACTTTTCTAAAAGAAATATAAGTCGATTCATATGTGATAGATTTTATTTCATATCTGTACTCAATGAAATACTTGTACCTGACTGCTTTATCATTATGGTACGTTTTTCTATACTCTTTTATTAACTCTGAATGTGTAATTAGGTCTGAATATTCGCTTGTTACACGAAACGGTCGGCATCTTATGATTCTACCGCGTGAGGGATCGAAGCGATACCCCACAGGGAGTGGAACGCCCGAGGAGTTTAGCGTAGAGCCCGACGGCGAAGCCGGCACGCCCAAAAACTACTTTACCCCCGTTTTAAAAATACTGTGGATTCCAGTTTTTTAATCATTGTCCAGGATTTCTCTTGCAAACGGAGAAGGAAAATTATATCTATTTGAAATATTTTTTTACAATTTGTTGGTCATTCCAATTAACATTTATATAATTTTCACTTATATTTTTACTGGCTTACCTGGTGTAAACTCTACTCTCCGGAAATTACTAAATTAACACCAAGTTCCCTGCAAAATTCTATTAAAGATTTATATTCCTTCTCTGCAATTGCACGGAGAATATTCATGTCCATTTCCTGATATTCATGAATTATAATATTCCTGATTCCGGTCATATTTATCATAGCTTTTGTAATATCATTAGATATAATTTTTACTTTTTCTAGAAGAATAAATGCATCTGCACTTGTCTGAGGCATACCTGCATGGTTCTCTGCTACTAAATGCTGAGCCATATCAATTGCTGCCTGACAGGCGCGTTCAATATTTAATATCATAGCATCGATATGAGTATAGTTATCCAAAGCCGGATTGTATGAAAACTCCTCTTTCATTCTTTTTAGAGATCGCTCAATTATGGCAGCTTTGTTTAATACAATATTATCCGGTTCTGTAGGCATTAACTACCTCCTGCCGATCCATATTATACTGGAGGTACATTCCCAGTAAGTTTGCACGATATAAATCTGTCCTGTACTTATTTTTTGTGTAGATAAGCTTTCCTTTTAAAAGAGCTTCACGGGCATAAACCAGATTTCCAGAGGAAATCTCTCCCAGATCTACAGTACGCCCCATTTCATAGGAAAGAATACCGGAAAGTTTTGCTCTTGCCATAGAAGACATTTTTTTACCCGGCTCCATCATTAATCCTATATCTATATCACTGTCCGATCTCATAGAGCCATTTAAAGTGCTTCCCAGAAGATAGGAAGCCAGTATATCCGGTTCATTATCAGATAATCTTTGTATACTCTTTTTAATTCTCTTAAATAGATCCATTACTTTAATATCCTGCTTATATTCTTTATTATTCCAAAGATCAATATTTTAACCAATAATTGTTAAGTCTATATCCGATCCGTTTCTGTAAGTACCCATTGCCGGGATCCATAAAGAATGACCCTTTAGCATCAGCTTAGAAATTTTCTACTTAAAAGGGTTTATTATAGTTAAGCTACTATCCTAAAATCCCGTAGAAGTTATAACTAGGTTTTACGATAAAGGTGAAATACATAACAGCATTCGTACTGGAATAGTTTTATCTACTGTAAATTGGAATTCTATAAGAACATAGATATACACATCTCTATGTGACTGAAGGCAAATTAAGCAAAATATATATTTGGGTCTCGTAATCTCATTTATTTTGTTTTTTTATTGTATGCTTAAATTTTAAAACTGCAAAATTTAATTCTATAGATGTTTCAGTGTCAGTTATCTGTACGTTATCATCCAGAATCTCAGCTATAATCTCTCCGCTTTTTCGCATCAGAGCCTTTTGTACAGCATCTCCTTCAACAATTCCCAGCTCTTGAATGTTTCTTGATAGCTGTCTTATTTTTGAGAAAGTTTCAATGATTGCAAAAGTCGATTCTATGGCCTGTTTGCTCTTTTAAATCGTAACAAGCATTACAACCCTTTTTCTGTAAATTCATTTTCGCTGACCTCATAATTCAACAATCAGATCTACTACCCTGGCGTAAAAAGCTTAGGTTGCTGCTCATCTAAGAATCGTATCTGAAGAGCGAAGCGATGAGGAACGAGATCCCATGAATGCAGCTAATCTACCAACATCTCCTGAAGAACATTTTTTACAGCTTCAATCTCTTTCCTGGTAATTTTACATATTTGCTTTATTAGTCTTTTCCTGTCTACAGTTCTTATCTGATCTAAAACAATCCAGCCTTCTTTCTTTTCAAATATAATTGGAACCCGCGTAGGATTCGGGTGAGATTTAGTCGTCATAGGGGCTATAATTATTGTCGGTATAGATTCATTCATTTCATTAGGTGAAATAATCAAACATGGTCTTGTTTTCTTAATTTCATGACCAATTGCGGGATCTAAATTTATTAAAAAAACATCATATTGAACTATTACCACTCCCATTGAAAATCATTCTGATCATCTAAATTTTCTATAAGAGAACTATCTTCCCCTTCCCTGTGCATCTTCATAAATTCTTTAGACCAACCATCTCTTGGTTTACTTTTAAATGGCCTGATCACTATTTCTTTATTATGTATCTCTAATTCAACTTTCTCTTCTATATCGAGTTGCTGTAAAATGCTTTTGGGGATCCTAATACCTCGGGAATTTCCTATAGGAACAACTGAAATTAACATTTTCCACCTCTAAAAGTAATTAGATAGTAATTACACAGAATTGGCAATCTTCTGTTTTGAAACATCTTATTTAACCATTTACCTCGAACCTGTTCACTTTTAGTAATATATTCTTTTCTAAGTAACTCAAGACTACCAGCACTTACAATTCTGCATAAATTAAATCCATGGTATCCTCCATTTATTAACTAAAATGAATACCCCTTCAATATTATACTAGTATGCTTTGCAGAAAAGCACAATTATTATTGGATTCGTCTTTATCCGGTATATAGTTTCCTGAGTATAAGAGAAAAATATTATCGTTAAATTTATCATTTTTAATATATATAAGACCATTTTTTCTGCAGGAATGTTCCACAATAAAATCAAGGTCGCTTGAGCCTTTTAAAATTAGCCCTTCATAACCCTGATTTTTAATATCTATAACCAATTCTTCAATTGATTCCTTATAATAGACTACATTTTTTATTGTCTTTTTAAAGTACAGGTAACTCCGGAGGGTTATCTCCTCTATTCCCTTTGGTGTAACAATGTAGTGAATATTGCGGTTATTTACCCTTTTAATAGTTAAGAGCCCCTTTCCTGCCAGACGTTTTACAATAGCATTGGTCATACCCAGAGAAAGTCCTGCAATTTCTGCCAGATCTCTCTGTCTTATCTGTGGAGTTGTTTTATATATTTTTTCAAGGATAACTAAATCCTTACTCTCTGTGTCCATTTTTTCCCTATACCATGGTTATTGCCAAATATTACTTTTAATTAAACAGGCTTTTGAAGATGACTGGTTATGAACATACACCTGGATCCTTTCGCGCAGCAGTTTTAAAAACAGGGCTTAGCCGTTACGTTTAAGACTGAGTCTGGAAAAATGCCGCCGAAACAGACTATCTTTACCGGAACTACTCAGGTATCTGGATTTACGTTGTTCACGTATTGAACAATATAACACTTAATCTACCAATTTCAAGTAAGAAATTGTCATATTCTACTATTATTTTATGTAGTTATTCTACACATGCTCCTTAAGATCTACAACCCGAAAGGAACCCTGTCTTAAAAAGCTTAAGGCCGGGAAAGAGGGGTTAATATTGTACTCCTGCTTATGGGGGTGGCGGAAGAGACGTCCCCTTTTCTCCTCTGACGGAGGAAGAGGAAACAGAAAAAGGGGGTTATACGGGTCTGGAGACTGGGGGATATTCCCCCTCCTTGTAAATTTTTCCTTTTACAGCTAATATCTACCCGTTATTATCTTTATTTTTAACTTGCAGGAGTGTATATGTCCCTGAAGGTCTATGGTATTGGCAACACTTTAATAGATATTTTTTCCAATGTCTCCAATGTGGAACTCTCAAAACTCGGCCTCCATAAGGGTACAATGCATCTGATCGATCCGGAAAGAAGAACTGAACTCCTTGATTTTATCAAAACTGCAAAACCTCACTACTCCTGCGGCGGATCTGCTCCCAACACTCTTGTAACCCTTTCTCTTTTTGGAGTTATGACGGCTCTGGCAGGTAAGATCGGGAGGGATAAATACGGTAGTATTTACGAAGAGAAGCTTGGTGAACTGAATATTATTTCGGAACTGAAGAGATGTGAGAACCCGACGGGATCCTCTATTATTTTTATTACACCGGACTCTGAAAGGACTATGAATACATATCTGGCTGCAAACAGAGATTTTGACACCAATGATATTAACCCCGAGCTGATAGCCCGGGCTGACTACTTCTATTTTACAGGGTATATGTGGGATACGGAGAATCAGAAAAATGCAATTCTTAAAACAATTGAAATAGCAGAAGCAAATAATACAAGAATTATTTTTGATGTTGCAGATCCCTTTGCCGTAAGCAGGAACAGGGAGGACTTTCTTGAGTTAATACGGGATCATGCCTATATTGCCTTTGCAAACGGCGAGGAATCCAGAATTCTGTTCGATAACTACGATGCCGGAGAATGTGCCAAGTCCATGGGCAGGCTTTGTCCTGTAGCTGTTGTTAAAAACGGTAAGCATGGCTCCTACATCTTTACTAAAGGAGAACTGCTATCTGTTCCGGTAAAGGGGAGGGCTCCTGTGGATACAACAGGAGCGGGAGATACCTATGCTGCAGGTTTTATTCTTGGTCTGTGCAGGGGATTTTCCCTCTATGACAGCGGTCTTCTGGCTTCATTTCTTGCCGGTGAGGTTGTTCAGCAGCATGGTGCCCAGTTTCCCAGGGAAAAGGCAGAAGAGTTAAATTTATTGCTGGATTCCGGCGAATGGCGGGAAATGTAACCTGTAGAGACGCACGGCCGTGCGTCTCTACAGGTTATTTTTTTATCCCATGGTGTTTTGTAATTCTTTAACCTTATCTGTCTTTTCCCAGTTGTAATTATTATTTCCAAAATGGCCGTATGTTGCTGTATCCAGATAGATTGGTCTTTTTAGATCCAGATCCCGTATAATTCCTGCAGGGGTAAGATCAAATACCTTTTTTACTGCCTCTTCTATTACATATTCCGGTACCTTTCCTGTTCCAAAGGTATCTACCATAACAGAAATTGGAAAGGGTACTCCTATTGCGTAGGAGAGTTCCACCTCGCATTTGGAACACAACTCAGCTGCAACGATATTTTTTGCAATATACCGCCCCATATAGGCTGCAGATCTATCCACTTTGCTGGGATCTTTTCCGCTGAAAGCCCCCCCTCCGTGGCGTCCCATTCCGCCATAGGTATCTACAATTATCTTCCGGCCTGTAAGTCCTGTATCCCCGAAGGGTCCCCCAATTACAAATCGGCCTGTAGGATTTATATAATACTTTGTAGAACTGTCAATTAGTCCGGAGGGTTCCAGAACAGGTTTAATTACCCTTTCTATAATTGTCTCTTCAATCTCTTTGTGTGTTACATCCGGATTATGCTGATGAGATATTACTACTGCATCTATCCTTTTGGGACTGCCCTTCTCGTACTCTATTGTCACCTGGCTTTTTGAGTCCGGCCGCATCCATTTTATTTCGCCTTTATGGCGGAGTGCTGCTGCTTCCCTAAGCAGTTTATGGGAATACATTATAGGCGCAGGCATTAGTTCCGGGGTTTCGGTTGTTGCATATCCGAACATCATACCCTGATCTCCGGCTCCCTGCTCCCTGTAAACACCCTCTCCTGCTGTTACTCCCTGGGAGATATCCGGTGACTGGGAATTTATTATATTCATGACTGCCATTGACTCATAGTCCAGGCCGTATTCAGACTTTGTATATCCTATTTTTTTAACAAGATCCCTTACTACTTTTTGTATATCCACAAAGGAGTGGGTTGTTATCTCTCCCCCTACGAGAACCATTCCTGTGGCAGCGTATGTTTCGCATGCAACTCTCGATTCAGGATCTCCTTCGAGACACTTATCCAGAACTGCATCGGATATCTGATCACAGAGTTTATCGGGATGTCCCTCACTAACGCTCTCTGATGTAAAAAAATATTTTCTGTTTTCCATTAAATCTCCTCTTTGTTAGATAATAATCCGTAACAACACAAGATTTTGTGTCGCTGTATGTGGTGCGTAACCCTTAATATCTGTAGTGCTCCGCTTTGTATGGTCCATCTACGGGTACACCAAGATAATTAGCCTGCCCTTTTGTCAGTTTTGTCAGTTTTACCCCTATCTTTTCAAGATGCATCCTGGCAACCTCTTCATCCAGACGTTTCGGCAGTCTGTAGACCCCAATCTTGTACTTATCTTTGTTTTCCCATAGATCAATCTGTGCAAGGGTCTGGTTGGCGAAGGAGTTGGACATAACAAAGGAGGGATGCCCTGTGGCACATCCAAGATTAACCAGGCGTCCTTCTGCCAGGAGAAATATTGCATGTCCGTCTTCGTAAACATACTTGTCCACCTGGGGTTTAATGTTAATCTTTTTTATTCCCTTCCATTTCTTTAACTGTGCTACCTGGATCTCATTATCAAAATGGCCAATATTACAGACTATTGCCTGATCCTTCATCTTTGACATATGCTCTGCCGTAATAATATCTTTATTACCTGTTGTCGTCACATAGATATCTCCTTTTCCAAGGGTATCCTCTATGGTTGTTACCTCAAATCCCTCCATGGCAGCCTGGAGAGCGCAGATTGGATCAATTTCCGTTACTATGACTCTTGCTCCAAGACCCCTCATGGAATGGGAACTTCCCTTTCCTACATCTCCATAACCGCAGACCACTACGACCTTTCCGGCAACCATTACGTCTGTTGCTCTCTTAATTCCGTCTGCCAGGGATTCTCTGCAACCGTAGAGATTGTCGAATTTAGACTTTGTAACACTGTCGTTTACATTTACTGCCGGTACAAGAAGGGTTCCCTCTTCTTCCATCTGGTAGAGCCTGTGTACTCCTGTAGTAGTTTCTTCGGAAACTCCCCTCCAGTCTTTGACAAGCTCCTTCCAACGTCCCTTATCTTCTCTGTAAACCTTTCCAAGCAGAGCCTTTATTATTCCCTCTTCCTCCGAATCTGCAGTCTCCATTGCCCACTTACTTCCATTTTCCAGCTGAAACCCCTTATGGAGCAGCAGTGATGCATCCCCTCCGTCATCTACTATAAGTTCCGGGCCCTTTCCTCCGGGAAAAAATAGTGCACTGTAGGTGCAGTCCCAGAACTCTTCCAGGGTTTCCCCTTTCCAGGCAAATACAGGTACTCCGCCGGGGTTCTCAACACTCCCCTTCGGGCCTACAGCAATTGCCGCCGCTGCATGATCCTGGGTGGAAAAAATATTACAGCTTGCCCATCTTACATCCGCTCCCAATGCTGTAAGGGTCTCAATTAATACTGCAGTCTGAATTGTCATATGAAGGGAACCCATAATACGAACATCTTTAAGAGGTTTTGACTCTCCGTACTGTGCCCTGATTGACATGAGTCCGGGCATCTCTTTTTCTGCAATCTCTATCTCTTTTCTTCCCCATTCATTTAGGGAAAGATCTTTTACTCTATATTCCATTTGATACTCCTGTAGGTTCTGTTCCTCTATACTACAATTTATATATAATTGACATCAATATGGATATTCCATATACTCCATCTTAATGAGTAAAGTAACACCTTTCCTGACATATCTGCTTCCCTTTGTAACAGCC
>JAJRQE010000136.1 GCA_024280415.1 Spirochaetota bacterium
CCATGTTATTTTTGTCATAGAATTTTGCTCCGGTATCTACATCAGCTACACTTTCGCCCTTGTAGGCTTTATATGCAAGCTCAACAGCAAGATAACCAATCATGTATGGATCCTGAGTAATTGAACCAAGGAAGTACTGGTCTCTGACTGCAGCTTTCTGAGCAGCACCAGCATCAAATCCAACGGCTACAAGACCTTTGTATTTTGTTGCAAAATCTGCACCGTCATTGGTTGCAGCTAAAAGACCCTTAACTGTTCCTTCATTTGAACAGAAAATACCAAGTATATTTTCGTCTTTTGCTTTATTTAAAACAGCAGTCGAAGCTGCTGCAGAATCTGTGGCAGATGCAGAAGCAGGAACAGCCATGTAGATAAAGACCTTATCACCGGAAGTTGGATTGTTACTGTCAATATAGGCAGTATTTCCTGCTACTTTAATATCTGCAGCAGTCATGGAAGTTTTTGAAATTATAAGATCAACCATGGTGTCTCTAAATCCCTTTCCACGGCTAAGAAGTGATTCCCCGGCAGCATCCTGATTCATAACAACAATTGTTACAGGACTGGCAGAAGTAGCTGCTTCAATTTTGTCTTTAATTACAGCAAACATTTTCTCTGCTGCAAGACCCGCAGCATTAAAATTATCCGTAGAAGCATTTGCATAGATTACTCCTGCAGGTGCATTTGGAACACCAGAGTCAAACCCTATTACAGGAATACCTTTGCTTTTTAATTCTGCAAGCTGATCAAGTACAGACTCAGTATTAAGAGCAGCAAGTGCAATTGCAACAGGTTTTTTTGCCATTGCATTGTTTAACATCTCAACCTGATCCTGAACATCACTCTCAGAAGCAGGACCTTCAAAAGTCATATCAACACCATACTTTGCTGCCGCATCTTTGGCACCAAGTTTTACCTGCTGCCAGAAGTCATGCTGTTCACCTTTGGAAACAACTGCAATATATGGTTTCCCACCATCTTTCTGACCAGCTGCAAATGTAGGCAGAGCAAAAACTGTCAGTAGAACAAGTACCATTAGTACTACACTAATTCTTTTAGATATTTTCATATCATCCTCCTATAAATTTACCTGAAATAAGTTTTTCCCAGGTATTAACCAAAATTAAATTATTCCCTGGAAGATTTTTTCTTCTTCTTAGGGATTTTCACCTCTGATGCCTTTTCATTCCGATATATATCCAGCAGTACGGCTCCAATAACAACTACTCCTGTAAAGAAGGTCTGATAGTGAGCCTGAAGATCCATAGAGGGGAGTCCGGCCCGGAGAACACTCATAATATAGACTCCGATCAGGGTGCCAAAAACTGTACCTATACCACCGGACAAAGAGGTTCCACCAATAACAGCTCCGGCTATGGCATAGAGCTCAAAGCCCTGACCCTGGGCAGGCATTACAGTTGTATAAACAGCTGCAAAAGCTATTCCGCCTATACCTGCAGTTGCACCGGCAATAACATAGGCCATCATCTCCCACTTCTGCACATCTACTCCGGAAAGTCGTGCAGCTTCCTTATTGCTTCCTATTGCAAAGATATAGCGACCCATCTTTGTCTTTGTAAGAATTATCCAGGCTATAACTGCCACCCCAAAAAGAACTATGGCTCCTGTAGGTATTGAAAAACCATCTTCCCCTATGAGTTTAAAAATAGACTTAAACCATCCGTCCTCAGATGCTCTGGTTGGGAAGGTTGCACTTCTGACATTTGCAACAATGGAACCTACACCCATTGAGATCATCATAGTTCCCAGAGTAGCAATAAAGGGGGGAAGCTTTAAACGACTTACAAGAAGGCCGTTTATATAACCAAATGCCACTCCGACTGCTAAAATAAGCAGAAGTGATGCCCACATGGGCCATCCCCATGATTTATAGGCAGTACCACCAATAATTGCAGCTGCCATCATGACAGTACCGACAGAAAGGTCAATACCTCCGGAAATAATTACAAAGGTAACTCCAATAGCAATGAAACCTATGTAATATGAAGAATCAAGTATATTCACCATGGTATCGCAGGAGAAAAAATTCCTCCCGAAAATTCCAAAGAAGATATAGAGCAGAACAAGAGCTGCAGGAGCTAGAATCCGCTGGAGACCTACATCCCTTATTTTGTCAATTAAAGATCTTTTACGATTAATATCCCTCATTATCAATTACTCCCGAGTCCTTAATGTTGCGTATTTCATTATTACTTCCTGACTGGCGTCTTCAATGGAAAGCTCTCCTGTAATTCTCCCCTCGCACATAACCGCTATCCTGTCGCTCATACGAAGAATCTCAGTCAGTTCCGAGGAGATCATAATTATTGATTTCCCTTCCTTAACCAGCTCATTCATAAGTGTATATATTTCACTCTTGGCACCTACATCTATTCCCCTGGTGGGTTCATCAAAAATAAGAATATCACTGTTCTTTATGAGCCATTTAGCGATAACAACTTTCTGCTGATTCCCTCCGGAAAGGTTTTTCAGAAGCTGATCCAGTGAGGGGGTTTTGACATTAAGTTTTCTTACATACTCATCTGTTATCTCAGCTATTCTTCCTGCATGTAAAAACAATCCATGTTCATAATCATCGTAGGATGCCAGAATTGCATTATCCATTACACTCAAACCCGTGGCAAGTCCATATCTTTTCCTATCCTCAGACAAATAACCCACTCCATGGGACACCGCATCCATAGGAGAATGAATTATTACTTCTTCTCCCTTAATCCAGATTCTGCCACTCTCAATTCTGTCTGCACCAAAAATTGCTCTCGCTGTTTCGGTCCGCCCTGCTCCCATGAGTCCGGCAAATCCAAGGATCTCCCCCTTCCTAAGGGAAAAACTGACATTCCTGACCATTCTGCCGGCATTAAGCCCCTCAACCCTCAGGACTATATCTGCATCCCCGGATACATTACTGCTTGCCTTTGGTTCCTCATAAATAACCCTGCCGACCATCATATGTATTATCTCTTCTTTTTTTACTTCTAAAGTATTTTTTGTACCCACATATTCACCATCACGCAGAACAGTGACTCTGTCTGTTATTCTATTAATCTCATCCATTCTATGGGATATATAGATCAGCCCGACACCCTTTCCGGCGAGATCTTTCATAATGGAAAAGAGTTCATGTATCTCTGTCTCTGTAAGTGCCGCTGTAGGTTCATCCAGAATCAGAATCTTTAAGTCGTGAGAAACAGCTTTGGCAATTTCAACCATCTGCTGTTTTCCTACAGTTAAATTCCCAAGGAGTTCTGTTGGATCTATATCCATATTCAGACGGGAAAAAAGTTCTTCTGTCCGTTTATTCTGGGAAACCTCATCCAGAAAGAGGCCACCTGTTTTAACAGACTCCCTTCCTATAAAAATATTCTGTGCAACAGTAAGATGATCCATCATATTCAGTTCCTGATGGATTATACCTATACCGATTTTAAGAACATCCTTCGGACACAGTGGATCAATGATATTTCCCAAATACTCAATCTCACCTGAGTCCTTTGGAAATATACCGGTCAAAGCCTTCATCAAGGTAGATTTTCCAGCCCCGTTTTCTCCAACAAGAGCGTGAATCTCCCCTGCACGAAGTTCAAAATCAACCCCTTTCAGCGCATGAACCCCGGTGAAACGTTTGTCAATTTTTTTCATTGAAAGGACAATACTGTTTTTTTCTGTCATTCCTGATGATCTCTCCTTCTGGTACTAAAGAAATTATTATCCGGAATTCAAAATATCGAAATGGAAAATATTACGGAGTATGTTTAAAATTTTCCGATTTTATTGATTACCAACTGGAAAAAGTAACTCCTGATACTCCCGCTTAAACATATTATCCTTTGTTATAAGAATTGAGTCTGTATCCAGAAAAGTCTCAACCTTTTCCCCTTTTAAATATTCCACAGCAGTTTTTATGCTCAAATAGCCCATGTTATAGGGACGCTGTACAACAGTGGCCTTAATAATACCTTCTTCAAGATAGGCAAGCTCCCGAACGGCATTATCGAATCCTACAACAAAAACCCGATCCGAAGCCTGCTGCTCATCAATGGCTTTTGCGACTCCAAGGGTTGCCACCTCATTAAGTGCCACTATTCCACCTATTTCCCTATTCTTCAGGAGTTCCAGAGTAATAGCATAGGCTTTCTCTGTTTCGACATCACAAAACCAGGTTCCAATAATATCCTCAGAAGAGAGCGCCTCTCTTACCCCTGCCTCCCTGTTAATTGCAGAAGATGTCTCCTTGATATGACTTACAATTGCAATTATCTTATTTTCATTGAGTGCAATAAGCCGTTTCATCTCTCTGCCTGCTTTGTTGCCTGCATCAATATTATCCGTAGCAATAAACGAAACAGGTATATCAGATTCAATACCGGAATCAATTGTGATAACAGGTATTCCCATGGAATCAGCCCGTTCCACAGAAGCAACCAGCCGTTTAAAATCATTGGCTGCGAGTATAATCAATGGCGGGTTTTCATCTATTACCGCATTTAGAATATTTATCTGCCTGTTTATTTCTCTCTCATATCTGGGACCTGAAATATTAACCTGTACCCCGAATTCCTTTGCTGCTTCATCTATTCCCTGTTCCACAACCTCCCAAAAATCCATAGGCTGCCCTTTAATCGATTTAAAAACAATCTGAATAGGTTCGGATAATTCCAATTCCTCTGATGATGTATGATTGTAGAAAAATGAGAGAATCATAAACAGGATAAAAGCGGCCACAAGGCTTAATAAAAATAAATACCAGTTTTTCATTATTTCTCCAATTCTGCCCTGGGAATTATTATCATAATTCTGATCCCACCACCGGAAGAAGGGAAATAGGACAATCCGTATTTATTACCAAAGTATAGCTGAATTCGTTCGTGAACATTAAGTACCCCGGTTCCCTGACGGAACAGTCCGGATGAACCCGGGGTGGAAGAAAGCATAGTATTCAGGTTTTCAAGTTCCTCTTCAGTCATACCCTTTCCATTATCCACAACCTCAAGTTTAATCTTTTCCCCAAATTCTTCACCTGTTATCCGGATTAATCCCTTATGATCAACCTCTTTAATTCCATGATAGATCGCATTTTCCACCAGGGGCTGGAGTGTTATTTTAAGTATGGAACTTTTATACAGATCAGGATCGATATCAATTTCATATTCAAATTTATCTTTATATCTCATTTTCTGAATTGTTAAATAGGACTCCACATGAGCAATCTCATCACTTATGTTAATTAACTCCCTGCCCCTGCTTATACTTATCCGGAATAACTTTGACAGAGCAGAGGTCATAAGAACGACCTCTCTGTTCTGCCCCATCTCCCCCATCCAGATTATTGAATCCAGGGTATTGTAGAGAAAATGGGGATTGATCTGAGCCTGAAGAGCTTTAAGATCACTCTTTCTTTTAAGTTCCTGTTCTTTTATATTTTCATCCATAAGTTTTCGGATATGCCCAACCATAGTGTCATACTCCCTGGCAAGTTCACGGATCTCCTCTGTAGCTTTAATAGCCCCGACAAGCTGAAACTCCCCGGTATCCACACTCTGCATTATTTTCTGCAATTTTCGAATTGGCCTGGTTATACCGCTGGAAATTCTGTTGGTAGCCAGTCCAACAATAAGAAAAAGTATAAGCCCAAGAAAAGCATAGGATATCTGCACATACTGCCAGTCTGTGACAATATCACTTTCATAGGTAACACTTATCAGATGCCATCCCGTCAGAGACGACGTCTCGATCATAAAATATCTGTCGTTTTCGTGATAAAAGCTTTCATTTTCATTATCGAGAAGTGAGTAGATTGAATCTATAGGTTCCATTCGTAATTCACTGTAGATGAGCTGCTGAGATGGATGAAAAATATAATTCCGATCAGGATCAATTATAAAATTATATCCCTTACTACCAACAACCAAAGATTGACAGAGATCTTTTATACGATTAAATTTAAGATCAACTAGAAGAATCCCAAGAGATTTGCCATCCAGTGGAGAAACTATCTCCCTGCTGAGGGAAACAACCCAGGAGTATCGTCCTGCAACTATATTCTGAACATAGGAAGAGGAGACAACAGTCGCCCCCCCTGCTTCCAGTGCAGATCGATACCACTCCTTATCTGCAATGTTCACCCATGGGTTCAGATCCATATCAGGGTTTCCTGGAATTATCCCCCCAGCTTGACCGACAATAATAATATCCGATATATCATTTCTGGCCTCTATATAATTACCCAGTCTCTGCTGAATAGATCGATATACGGTAGAAGAGGAATCACCTCCATTCTGAAGAAATGTTATCAGCTGAAGATCATCCTGTACGGCCATGGAAATTTGTTCCATACCTGCAATGTAAGAGTCAATTTGTTTTACAAGCTGACCCAGGAGTATTCTGTTGTTAGCCAGAGTGGAGTTCCGTACTGTGTTCATCGTAAAACGGAATGAAACCAGCTGCATAACAAAAACTGCAGCAAAAATCATTAATGTAAATATCATATAAATACGTGATTCAAGGGTTCGGAACATTAGTGTTTTCTTCATTCCATCAGGCTCCTTCTATATTCCATAGGAGTCTTACCTGTATTTTTTTTAAAGGATATAGAAAAATATCCAGGATCAGAAAACCCTGATTCCTCAGCTATTTCATAACTCTTCATATCAGTAGTTTTAAGGAGCTTCTTTGCTTCGTCTATCCTGATCTGTGTAAGATACTCTATAAAAGTTTTACCAGTACCCTCCTTAAAAAGGAGGCTGAACTGACTTGTTGACAGATAAACATCATTGCATATTTCCTGCAAAGTAAAGTCTCTCTTTCCTTTTTTTGCTTCGATTATTTCTATGGCTTTATTTATTCGGGATAGTACGGCCTCGTTTCTATGACTCTCGATTCTGTTCTCAATAAAAACAAGAAGTCTGAAAAAAAACTCCCTTGCCTGTACCAAAGAATCAAAACTACCCTGATCATAAGAGGAAGCATTATCATCCGTATTAAACAAGGACATTTCCTGAATAAAACTCAGCATAACAAAATGGATTCTGTTACAATAAAAAGAAGCCTCCAGCTTCGAAAGAAGATGTTCTTCCAGATATATAAAAATATGCTCAAGAGATGCGTAACTTGAACTTCTTAGTCCGGACTTCAACTGAACCGAAAAATCAGCTATCAATCTGGAAAATTGTTCCGGACCAACAATCTTTCTGTCCCGTACCTCCTCAATTGATAGAATCTGGGATAATCCCAGAACACTTGAGTAATCAACTGCATTACATGCACCTCTGTAAGATTCGGAAAGAAGAGAAACATCCCCGACTATTTCTCCGCAACCGGCAGAAACTTGTTCAAGTTCCAGTCCGGAAGCATAGAGAAAAGTTTTTTCTGCAAGCTCTCTGGATCTCTTTTTCAGATCCTGTCCACTCTCGCCCTGAAGCAGAATAACTATATTATTACTCCTGTCTGAAATAATCTCATCAGTTTCAAAAAGATCTGATTTTATAAACTCTGACAGGGTAATCCTGTCCAGCTCATCCCACTCCTCTGGTATGGAGACTACACTGACCTGATAAAATGAACAAAGATCCTTCCATTGAAAATATTCCTTTTTAACGGCAATACTCTGTATCTCAAGTTTCCCTGAAATAAGCCGGTATAAAAATCTTTCCTTCAATAGAGGAAAACTCTCTTCCAGTTTATTCTTCATCAATGCATACTGATTTTTTCTTTCTTTCTGAAAATCCAGCTCAACTTTAATTTTTACCAGTACATCCTTAAGTTCATCTGCAGTAATGGGTTTTAAAAGAAAATCCCTTACCCTGGACTTAATTGCTTCTTTTGCATATTCAAATTCATCATAACCTGTCAGGAGCAGAACCATTACGTCAGGATATTTTTCGCCTATGATTTTACTTAATTCAAGGCCATCCATTCTAGGCATATTAATATCGGAAATAACCACATCGACAGGATGAGTTTCCATATAGTCAAGGGTCTGGAGACCATGTTCAAACAACCCTGATAGTTCAAAATCATTTTCTCCCCATGGAATACGGGAGGAAATACCATCGCGGACAATGGCCTCATCGTCAACAAATATTAGTTTATACATCTTTATTTACCTGGATTTCAAACCGTATCAATCATAAAATTTTACAGACAACGTCTCTCTACTATTATACACAGCAGGAACAAAATCAAAAGTAAAATTTAATGGATACCTGGAACCTCTATATACCGAAGCTCTGAATTGACAGTTTTCCCAATCAGAGATATTATACTTGTACAATTGTACTTTTAAAACAAAAAGGATCTTTAATGAGTGTCGTCATAGATACTTCGGCAATAATTGCGGTAATTACCCATGAACCCCACAGGGATAAATTACTGGAAATTACCAAAGGGCAGGAACTTATAGCTCCAAAGTCAATTTATTGGGAAATCGGGAATGTTTTTTCTGCCATGCTCAAACAGGAACGTATTACACTGGAGCAGTCTTTGATCTGTATAGAAAGCTATAAGAAAATATCAATTAAAATGGTTGATATTGATTTAAAAACGGCTTTGGAGATATCAGACAGGCAAAATATATATGCCTATGATGCATATTTGATTGCTTGTGCGAATAAATACAGAGCCCCCTTACTTACTTTGGATAAAGGGCTTATTCTTGCAGCTAAAAATGATAATGTTACTCTTTTGGAGGTAGATTAATGGAAGTATATACTTTTTCAGAAGCAAGACAGCATTTCTCAACAATACTTGATCATGCTAAAGATCAGGGTTCTGTTCGCATCAGACGACGAGATGGACAGTCATTTATTATTACCCCCGAGCAACCTAAAGATTCTCCCTTAAATGTTGAAGGCTTGAGACTTAACCTAAATAGAAAAGAAATTGTAGAATTTATTCGTGAAGGTCGACGCATATAACACATAGGTTGGTTTGACATGTGAGGATCCCAGGGGGTCACTCATTGGCAACCATAAAAAAGGATGGTTATTAATGATTATCAGTCTTGGAGAAGCACTAATTGATTTTATAAGTCTCGAAGGGTTAAAATTTAACGGATTCCCCGGAGGATCTCCTTACAATACTGCAATTGCAATTTCCAGACTTGGAACACCGGTACAGTTTCTGGGAAGG
>JAJRQE010000137.1 GCA_024280415.1 Spirochaetota bacterium
AGATGAAAATATGGAAACGTTGAAAGAAGAAGTTATTTCTGCATTTTCTAAATTGCCGGAGACATCCAACATAGATGACTATATGTATCGGCTTTATATAATAGATAAGATAAGGAAGGGGCGAAAAGCCATTTTGGATGGGCAATGTATCTCGTCCCAGACATTAAAAAAAGAAATAGATTTGTGGTAATTTGGTCTGATCCGGCAAAGCAGGATGTTTCAGGATTTTAGGACTAGTGCTGAAATAGCTCGTACCCCTTCCCAAAACAGCAGTTCCGTTGTCTCAAGATCCTGGAATAAACACAGATAGGGTAATATTATTAAGAAATCCGAGTTAATCCGTGTTTATCTGCGGAAAATAGTAAAAAAAGAATATGAGATTTATAATCCCGGAGCTCAGAGCCATGTTCAGACTATGGAATAATAAAAGCCAATTAGGTGATAAAGGTAGTAAGAAGTGAAAAAATTACCGATCGGAATACAGGCGTTCTCAAAAATAAGAGAAGACAACTACGCTTATGTAGATAAAACAGAGGATATATATAACCTTATTGATCGTGGCACATACTATTTCCTTTCCCGCCCGAGACGGTTTGGTAAGTCCTTATTAATAGATACAATATCCGAGTTGTTTCAAGGGAGCAAAGAGTTCTTTAAAGGACTCTTTATCTACGATAAGTGGGATTGGAGTGTTAAGTATCCTGTAATAAAAATCAGCTTTGGCAGTGGAGACTTTTCTACACCTGAAAGTCTAAAAGATGAGCTTAGAGATATTATAGATGGATGTTGTTATGATGTTGATATATCCTTTGAAAAATCTCCTAAATTAAAACAATTAATTAGAGAAACGCATAAAAAATATGGGCATAAGGTCGTTATCCTTGTGGATGAGTACGACAAGCCTATAATCGATGTAATAACCGATAAAGAGGTTGCTGAGGCTAACCGTAGAATCCTGGGTAATTTCTATTCCGCAATTAAAGACAGCGATCGATATATTAAATTTGCCATGCTCACGGGAGTGAGTAAATTCTCCCAAATGAGTCTTTTTAGCCACCTGAATAATTTAACCGATATAACAATTGATAAAAGATACGGGACAATAACAGGTTATACCCAGAATGATCTTGAAACTACTTTTAAAGAACACCTTAAAGGGGCAGATATGGAAGGGGTTAAACGATGGTATAATGGATATAACTATTTTGCAGAGTCCATATACAACCCCTTTGATATCCTTAAATTTATTGATAACGCTTATAAGTTTAGAAATTATTGGTGGGAATCCGGTAATCCGTCATTTCTGATCGAAATCTTTAAACAAAAGAGTTATTTTATACCCAAACTGGAGAGGATTATCGTATCCGAAGAGGTCCTTTCTTCATTTGATGTTGATTACATAGATCTGGTGGCACTTCTCTGGCAGACAGGGTATTTAACTTTCGATAAGGAGATCATTAATCCGGTAAACCGTGGGATCAGTTATAAACTTAAAGTCCCGAATCTTGAGATTCAGCAGTCGCTTAATACGTTATTTATCAACTACCTGTCTGATATAAAAGAGGAACGAAGTACTCTTTCTCAGGATATTGCCGTATCCTTTGTTGAAGGAGATGTAGAACGTATCGTATCTGTTTTAAAATCCCTGTTTGCCGCCATTCCATACAATAATCATACAAAAAATGTAATGGCACATTATGAAGGTTATTATGCATCTGTAATCTTTACCTTTCTTAAAAGTGTAGGAATAGAGGTAATTCCCGAAGATACAACCAGCTACGGCAGAATTGATCTGACAGCAAGGGTTAATGATCTTGTATTTATATTTGAGTTTAAGGTAGACAGCCAGGAGTCTCCAATTGAGCAGATAAAGTTCAGGAGATATTATGAGAAGTACGAGAGTGAAGCGGAAGGGATATATTTAATCGGATTAAAATTTGATTCAAGGGAAAAGAATATTACTGATATAAAATTGGAAAGGTGGAAATAGTATGAAAACAGCCCCATCTCCGGTACTTCCGCCCTGCCGAAGTAGAACTTTTAATTGGGGATCCTTCCAAGGCAAAGGAAAAGCTGGGTTGGGAGCCCGAGATAACCTTAAAGGAACTTGTTTCCATGATGGTTAAGCATGATCTTAAAGAGGCAGAAAAAGAACTTCATCTTAAAAACGGCGGGTACGAGGTTAAGAACTACTATGAGTAGGTAACTATGATTGAAATAGTAATAAATTAAAAAAGCTCGTGCAAGCAGGAGCCCCTATTGATTGGTTACGTTATCAAAAAAGACAAGAGGCTTTACCAACCTTTACACTTCAAATGTAGTCAGGATAATAAGAAATGTCAAGTAAAAATGTAGTAAAACCAGCAATTCCCGGTCGCAAAAAAAAACTCACAGAAAACGGCGCTAAGATATTTCTTCTCAATGAAAGATGCGCCTTAGGAGCAGGCAATCTGAGATAATCTGAACTTTTTTATTTATTAGGTCTAATTCTCTGGGTTTTTG
>JAJRQE010000138.1 GCA_024280415.1 Spirochaetota bacterium
ATGAGTCTTGATATAGTAAATAACTCAAAAATGGTTAAGAAATACAGTCCAAAAATAATGGAAAAAGTCTATTTCAGACTTAGGGCGTTTATTGGAAAGAAAGTCCTGGATTATGAAGGTAGAATCTGGAATTTTGCAGGAGATGGTGGCCTGATTGCATTTACCTTTAAGGGACATGCAGAAAGAGCAGTACTATGTGCCATGGATATAAGAGCAACTCTCCCGATCTTCAACATAAGTCACAATCTTCCCATAAAGGATAATATTTTTCTCCGCCTTGCACTGGATTCAGGAAGGATAAAGTTTTCTCTTGATACAGGACACATAGTATCAGACATAATAAACTACGCTGCACATCTGGAAAAATCAGGAACCCTTCCAGGAGAGATATCTATATCAGGCAATGTGAAAAAAGATCTTCCCCCTAAAATTGCAAAGATTTTCAGTGATATAGGGGTTTTTGAAAATACTACCTATTACAGTACAGTTTAAAATATTCCAATCCTTGTACCAACACTGAAAGTCGGCACAATACCAGCCTGAACATCCGATGATATAAACCATAAGGAACCTTCCAGATAGAGGGAGTATTTATTAAATATTTTCAAATCCTTAATATCAAACTTTGCAAACTCAAACTGAGCCAAAACAGAACCAAGAACAACCCCTTTATCTGTAAATTCTATCCTATTGTCAGACATGGTGAAATAGTTAAAATTTGCTCCTACAGCTACTGACATGGAGAAAAATTCCCAGTCATATCCAAAAAAATAACTAAATGGTATATCTATTATATTTGCCAATAATTTCCCTCCTATGACAAGCCCGCTGAACCTTCCGGGAGGAGATATTCCTACCTGTGCCTGTAGTTTAACAACATCATCAAAAAAACTTAGCCCAACTCCGATCTCACCATAGGTAGCCCCCAGAGCATGAAAATCAACATAGAGACCCTGAACGAAGGAAGGAACCTCATATCTTTCTTTCCCACCTTCCCTGATAAGAACCTCCACACTATCCAGTCCATTAATATCTCCTGCTGTACCTACCAGAGATACTGAACCGTTGAATTTTCTATTTTCCTCGGGAAAAAGAAGCTTAATATCCGGCGGGGTTTCATCGACATTTACAAAGAGCTTTGTAACACTGGGATCCCCATCTTCCAGGGTAGACCTGATAATAATTTGATTAATTCCCTCAGGAAGGTCATAGGTCTCCAGACGAAACTGCCAGGTTTCACGACCCTTCGCATCTGTAAAACTTTTCCCGTTATCAAGACTTATCTCTACTCTTTTTACTCGCTTTGATATATCCCCGGATTCAGATCCATTATAACCTGCTGTTCCTGTTATCATTGGACGCCCTGAAACAAATTGACCACTTATAATATTGTCAACCTGAACCCAGGCACCTTCTGAGATGTATGTAATATTCCTAACATCAGACACCACCTTATTTTCTGTATCACTACTTTCAACAGAAAAGAGATGTATTCCATCACTTAAATCTTCTTTTCCAATGGAAAAGCTGAATAACCCATTATCCAACACATCTGCTGTTTGAAGGATCTGATCATCAACCCTTAATACTGCCTTTTTTACACCAGGCATATAATTCATCTGCCCTTCAACGACAAAAGAACCTACTACAGACTTCCCCTCTTCAGGAACGTATAGATCTATTGACTTGTAGTTTTTCAGTGGAATAATTTCAAAATTCCTGGTTTCACTAATGCTGTTATCTGCATAATCTGTAACAGTCACTGTCAAATTGTACCATCCAGGGTCGTAACTCTCTAAATCTATAACTTCTCTGAATACGTCATCTGTCTCTATATTTCTACTTACAAGGTCTCCTATTTCATTTAGGGATTTCAATTCAGCAATAACAGATTTCACCCTGGTACCATCAAACACTTTTCCATCTATTACCAGGCTCCCTGCAAGAGACTCACTCTCTTCCGGATAATCCAGCTTTATCTCCGGTGCGGTATTATCTATATTCACTATTGTCGAA
The DNA here is from genome assembly GCA_024280415.1 of Spirochaetota bacterium. Classification (GTDB taxonomy): domain Bacteria; phylum Spirochaetota; class Spirochaetia; order B11-G9; family B11-G9; genus JAJRQE01. Next base: position 2,017 of record JAJRQE010000138.1, read on the forward strand.
GAAATACCGACTGTCCCTGCATTATCAACGGCTTTTATTAAAATTGAATGGGTACCATCACCTGGAAGTTTTGTATCTAGAACATAATTCCAGTTTACAGTTGTAGGAATTTTAACGGCAGTCTCCGCTTCCTCAGTTGCTGCAGGGGCTTCTTCCAGTATAGCTTTATTAAATGTAATCCCATTATCATAGGAGATAAAAACAGAATCTATTCCATTCTCATCATAAGTCTGACCGTTTAGAACTATTGTTTTTGTTGTATAGAATTCAATTTCCGGAGATATCAATAAGCTCACAGGTTCTGCCTTGGAAACAAGAAAAGAAACAACTGCATCTTTACTCATAAAACCACCAGAGTCTGCAGCACGGACAGTAATTGTATGCTCCCCATCATTCAAAGATTCAAGGGAATAAGGAATATTAAAATAGTTGTCACCTTCAATCTCTAAAAATTCCCCATTATCCATCGAATAAAATATGGATCCAACTTCATCATCATCAAAGACTAATCCTGTAATATTGAAGTTATCCCTTATAGTTGTATTTGCAGCAGGTATTTCTATCGAAACAGAAGGTCGATCAGCTTCACGATTAACTGTAAAATCAGGTTTTAATACAGAAATATTCCCACCTCTGTCTACAGCCTGGAAAATAAAATTATCCGGATTAGACTCATTTTTTGAAAGATCTATATTAAAAGAGAAGGCATTATCCCCTGAAACTGAGATATCAACAAAATCGAGACCATTTTCTGAAAAAGATAACTTCCCCTGATTTATAAAATTTTCTATTTTTCCACTCACAGTTATAATGCCCTCAACTGATATATCAGGTTCAGGCTGAATAATAGTCAGTTCTGCGGGGGATCTGTCAATAATAAAGGGAACCGTTTTGGAATTTATATTCCCATAAATATCTGTTACCGTCAAAGTATAAAAATGATCTCCTTCAGGAATACTTAGCAAATCTATCTCCATGTCAAAAATATTTGGATCTTCATCTAACTCATTCTTCAGTGACCTGGAAGAACCGTAAGAATCTGCTGAACCGGAAAATTCAATATTAGTTCTTTTAATTTCAATATTATCCGATAAAGTGCCGGAGAGATGGAGACTATCCGATAAAACTGAATTGAAAATATTATTAACTGAAAGATCCGGCCTTGCTGAGTCACTTCCTGATGTTATCTCATCACTTAAATACTCTTTACCCTGAATAGTTTCTACTCTTACACGAAAAATAACCGGCTCAGATTCTGAAACAGGAACTATAGAAAAAATAGTTCCATCGGTATTTATCCTGAAATTATCCTGCTCAGGTTCTAAAGTTGCTGATTTTATTTTATCCATTGTAATAATTGTCTCAAAAACTGCTTCTTTCGAGTTTTTGGGATTTTCGGTATCTACTACAGCAGGCGACACCTCTTCTTCTGTAACAGTATGCCCGGTTATATATCCAGACAAAGGTCTTTCCGTTGAGATATTGGCAATATCACCATTTTTCAACCTTGAATCCTCTATAAATATGCCATCTTTTTTTTCCGGCCTGTAGGTCTGGAACTCTTGTCCTTTTTCCTGTTGTGGAAGAAAGTAGACTCGTGTTGTAAAAACTGCCGATCTCTCCAGAGTATCTCTAACTGTCAGCTCTAAATTGTACCCACCTTCTTCAAAATCTTTCGGAAGAGATATTAAAAACATCCCCCCGGATATTTTTACAGAAATCTCATCCCTGTTACCAATTTTCAATACCCCTGTAAGACTACCTTCTCCGCCTGATACAGTCCCTGCTATTTTGGCAGTTTTACCCTGCTTAAAAACTGCTCCGTCCCTAAATACTCTAAATAGTTCTTCTGCTTTATCGGCAGTATAGGTGTTGATGGATATTTCGGGAGGAGTATTTAAAATTTTAAAGGTATATTTTACAGCAGCTCCTTCAACACCATACATATCCACTGCATATAATGAAACAGTGTGGACACCTGGATCAAAACCATCAAGTGGAATAATAAAGGGTCCATTAGTCTTTATGGAATTAAATTCTGACTTATCTATAGAATATAGAATCGATTCGATACCATCGTCGTCAAAAGCTACCCCTTTAAGCAATCCCAAAGCAGGGTCTATATTTTCGATAACCTTTTTATCGTTTGAGTCCAGTAAACCAATCTGTGGCAGATCTGCTTTGTTATCTAGTTTCAAATCAAGTTTGTAGCTTTGACTATTACCGGAAAGGTCAACAGCTAAAAAAGTTATTTTTGCTGATTTCCTTTCCTTTAGATCAAATGTATGACTCCAGTAGGGATTACCTGTAATAAGGGGAATTGGAACCTCTTCTTTATCCAGAATATAGGAAAAACTCTCAAGACCGACCTCATCACTTACAGTGCCTGTTACAGTTACAAAACCATTTAGAACTTCATCTTTGACTGGAGACTTTATGATTATTTCCGGTTTTTTATTATCCGAATAATAAACAAATACATTGCTTCCAATTGAACCCGTTCCATCTTTACTCCTAAACCAAATATATTCAGTTCCCCCTTCATTCTTCCTGGTATCTATTTTTAAGACAAACTCCCGTTCTTCAGTTTTAGGTTTACCTGAAAGCTTTAAATTATTATAATTTTCACCATCGAGGCTGTATTCGAGACTTTTTACCCCATTGGCATCAAAGACTTTGCCCTTTAGAGTAACCTGTTTTGAAAGGATCTCTCCATTATTATGGGAAGTTACTGTAATTTCCGGGTTAGTTTTATCCAGATTAAATATTCTGGAGACTATTTCACTTTGTACACCATTTATATCTGTAACTCTGGTAGAAATTGTGTGGACTCCGTCCGGAATCGCATTTATATCAATAAATCGGGACCAGAAGGCCGTTCCTTCAGCAGTAGTAAAAGAACCATCATCCAGCCTGACTTCAACAGAATCAATCCCATCATCATCACTGGCTGTACCTATAATAGTAAAATTTCCTCCTATTCTCATATTATCAGTCGGACTGGATATTGAGACCACAGGAATATCCGATTTCTTATCTATAAAAATGTTTACTGGTCCATCGATAGATATATTTCCCGCTTTATCTGTGCTCCTGATAATGAGATTATACTCCCCATCAGGGTATCCGGAAATATCATAGTTATAGGTCCAGTTTTCCAGGCCATCCACAGTGCGGTATTCAGTATCAATTATTTTCTCCTCTGCAGCATCAGGGAGGGCTGTTGTCTCCTGTGCATAGACCCCTGCTGCACCGGGAGAAAGAATTATAATTAAAAGCAATATTTTTAATTTTCTATATATCTTATTCATAACTATCCTCGCAAACCTTCCTTATAATATCCACCTGCTTTGCATATACTTTTAAGATTCAGCCTACTCCGTAAGTAATACTGAATACTCAAGATTATCTGCAGAGTATCCAAGCAGAGGATCTCCATTCAGATTGAAGTCAAGATTAACTTTGAGAAACTTTAACAAGCCGCCCTGTGGAACGGTATTTACAGGAACTGTCATTACATCCCAGTCCCCGGTAAACAACCCGTCCAGTGATGCACCATCACTCACAGAAACAGCCGGGTCACCGTCAAATTTTGCAAGCTTAATAGAATCCCTGGTTCCATTCTCCGAATTGTTATAGTAGGAAATATATGGAACTCCGTTCAGAACCTTTATATCAGAATAGATACCTACTGAATTGACTGCATCCACTCTTGCAGAATCAGGAGTTGTGTCCGTATAGGAGTTTAGATAAATATATCGTAAATCTGCATTAACTGTATCGTAAGCAGCAAGATGAATTGGATCATCTGTCAGACTATTTCCATCTGTCTCGATGAACATACTTACATACCATCCAGTATAGGGGATGTTAATCTGTACAGGTGCGGACCAGGTAATATCCACAGTTGTATCGGCTCTGTCAACAGCAGTTGTTGAATTGATAAGATTCAGATACCCTGTCGTCTGATTATAGTAGACTATTACA